>CAIYOH010000136.1 GCA_903927745.1 uncultured Mycobacteriaceae bacterium | reverse complement strand
GCGGCCGGGTCCTGCGGCATGTCAACGAAGTCGTGGCCGAGCGCATAATCGGCGGCCGCGATGCCGGCCCGGCGGCCGAAGACGTTGATGTCCAGCAGGGAGTTGGTGCCCAGCCGGTTCGCTCCGTGCACCGACACGCACGCGCACTCGCCGGCCGCGTACAGGCCCGGCACGACGGACGTGTTGTCCCGCAGCACCTGCGCGTTGACGGTCGTCGGGATGCCGCCCATGAGGTAGTGGCACGTCGGGTACACCGGGACAAGCTCAGTCACCGGGTCCACACCCAGATAGGTCCGGGCGAACTCGGTGATGTCGGGGAGCTTGGCCTCCAGGACGTCGGCCCCGAGGTGGCGGACGTCGATGTAGACATAGTCCTTGTGCGGGCCGGCCCCGCGGCCCTCGAGGACCTCCAGCACCATCGAGCGGGCGACGATGTCGCGCGGCGCCAGGTCGACGATCGTCGGCGCGTAGCGCTCCATGAACCGCTCGCCCTCGCCGTTGAGCAGCCGGCCGCCCTCGCCGCGAACCGCCTCTGAGATCAGAATGCCGAGCCCGGCCAGGCCGGTCGGATGGAACTGGTGGAACTCCATGTCCTCCAGTGGGAGTCCCTTGCGGAAAACGATGCCCAGACCGTCGCCGGTCAGGGTGTGCGCGTTGGAGGTGGTCTTGAACATGCGGCCGGACCCGCCGGTGGCGATCACGATGGACTTGGCGTGGAAGACGTGAATGTCCCCGGTGGCCAGTTCGTAGGCGACCACACCGGTGGCCACCGGTCCGCTCGGGGTTTCGGTGAGAACGAGGTCCAGCACGTAGAACTCGTTGAAGAACTCGACGTCGTGCTTGACGCAGTTCTGGTAAAGGGTCTGCAAGATCATGTGGCCTGTGCGGTCGGCGGCATAGCAGGCCCGGCGCACCGGAGCTTTGCCGTGGTCGCGGGTGTGGCCGCCGAAGCGACGCTGGTCGATGCGGCCCTCCGGGGTGCGGTTGAACGGCATCCCCATCTTCTCCAGGTCGAGCACCGCGTCGATGGCCTCCCGGCACATGATCTCCACCGCATCCTGATCGGCGAGATAGTCGCCGCCCTTGACGGTGTCGAAGGTGTGCCACTCCCAGTTGTCGTCCTCCACATTGGCCAGGGCCGCGCACATGCCGCCCTGCGCCGCGCCGGTGTGGCTTCGGGTGGGGTAAAGCTTGGTGAGCACCGCGGTGCGCACGCGAGGCGCGGCCTCAACGGCGGCCCGCATGCCGGCGCCCCCGGCGCCGACGATCACGACGTCGTACCGATGTTGTGAGATCACTGGTCAGCCTCCAATATTCGGGTCGAACGTCATGATCACGTAGGTGCCGAGCACCAGCGTGAACAGGATCGATACGGTCAGCAGCGAGTTCAGCCAGAACCGGGTGGTGTCCTTGCGGCTGTAGTCGCCGATGATGACCCGCATGCCGTTGCCGCCGTGCAACTGGGCGAGCCACAGCAGCATGAGGTCCCAGATCTGCCAGAACGGCGAACCCCATCGTTGCGCTACGAAGTTGAAGTCGATGCGGTAGACGCCGCGGTCCCACAGCAATGTGATGAACACGTGCCCGAGCACCAGGAAAACCAGGACCACGCCGGAGAACCGCATGAACAGCCAGGTGAATTTCTCGAAGTTGGGGATCCCGGAGGGGCGTCGCGGTGAGCGCGGATTGTCCAGGCTGGCCGGGCGGTCATGGGTGCGCTGCAATACCGGCGCGACCTGCCTGCGGTGATCGAGGTCGCTCATCGCAGGTGGTCCGTCAGGTGGATACCCAACACCACGCCGGCCGGGACGGTGAGCAACAGACAGACGACGCCGACGATCCACAGCATCAGCCGCTGATGGCGGGGCCCCTCCGACCAGAAGTCGATCAAGATCACTCGGATCCCGTTCATCGCGTGGAAGAGCACAGCGACCACCAGGCCGAATTCCATCAGGCCGACGACTGGGGTCTGATAGTCACCGATCACCGTGTTGTACGCCTGCGGGCTCACCCGCATCATGGCGGTGCCGAGGACGTGAACAAACAAAAAGAAAAAGAGCGTCGCGCCGCTGATGCGATGCAGCACCCACGACCACATGGCGACGTCGCCCCGATACAGAGTCCGTGGCGGGCGTCGTTTGCGCGACGAAGCCGGGGCGCTCGCCGGAGCGGCGGTTATCGCCTCCGCGCTCATCGCCCTCACCGCCTTCCCGAACACCTGCGCCAACCGGCTGAGTTTAGCCTGGAGCAGACGAGGTGTGCACTGAGCGCTACGTCACCCGCGGTGTCGTGTCGGGGCTAAGGTTGAGCTGGTCGTTCGGTCCATTTCAGAAAGTGGTCTGAAAGAGGTTTGAGCGAGGTTTGAGCGAGGTAGCCCCATGCCCGAGGTCGAGTGGAACATGCTACGGCGTAGTGCGATCGATGTGGCATCGCTTGCCTACGCCCCGTATTCGATGTTCCGGGTGGGCGCGGCCGCGCTGGTCGACGACGGCCGTGTGGTGACCGGATGCAATGTCGAGAACGTCTCCTATGGCTTGAGCCTGTGCGCCGAGTGCGCGGTGGTGTGCGCCCTGCATGCGACGGGCGGGGGGCGGCTGGTCGCCCTGGTGTGTGTTGAGACGGGCGGGTCGGTGCTGATGCCGTGCGGGCGGTGCCGCCAGGTGCTGCTGGAACACGGCGGTCCCGCGATGCTGATCGACCACCCGGCAGGGCCGCGCCCCCTGGACGAGCTGCTGCCCGACGCCTTCGGTCCCGGCGACCTGGCCCGCCAATGACCGTAGGGGCATGAGCGTGTCCTCTGACGTGCCGTCCTTCGACGCGCCGACGGTAATTCGGACCAAACGCGACGGCGGCCGCCTGTCCGACGCCGCCATCGACTGGGTCATCGAGGCCTACACCGACGGCCGGGTGGCCGAGGAGCAGATGGCGGCGCTGGCGATGGCGATCCTGTTCCGGGGCATGGACCGCGCCGAGATCGCCCGGTGGACCGCGGCGATGGTGGCGTCCGGCGAGCGGCTGGATTTCAGCGACCTGCCGGTGCCCACCGTCGACAAGCACTCCACCGGCGGCGTGGGCGACAAGATCACCCTGCCGCTGGTCCCCCTGGTGGCCGCCTGCGGCGCGGCGGTGCCGCAGGCGTCGGGCCGGGGCCTCGGTCACACCGGCGGCACGCTGGACAAACTGGAGTCCATCCCCGGGTTCACCGCCGCACTGTCGACCGCGCGCGTGCGCGAGCAAATCCGTGACGTCGGCGCGGCGATCTTCGCCGCCGGCGCGCTCGCACCCGCCGACGCCAAGCTGTACGCGCTACGCGACGTCACGGCCACCGTCGAGTCGCTTCCCCTGATCGCGAGCTCGGTGATGAGCAAGAAGCTGGCCGAAGGGGCGGGCGCGCTGGTGCTCGACGTGAAGGTCGGCTCCGGTGCGTTGATGGCCTCCGAGGCGCAGTGCCGCGAGCTGGCGCACACCATGGTCGAACTGGGCTCGGCGCACGGGGTGCGCACCCGGGCCCTGCTGACGGACATGTTCAGCCCGCTGGGCACGACCGTCGGCAACGCCCTGGAGGTCGTCGAGGCGCTGGAGGTGCTCGCGGGCGGCGGGCCGCCGGACGTAGTGGAGCTGACGCTGCGGCTCGCCGCCGAGATGCTCGACCTCGCCGGGGTCGGTGACCGCGACCCTGCCGAGGCGCTGCGCGACGGGACCGCGATGGACAGGTTCCGCCGGCTGATCGCGGCGCAGGGCGGCGACCTCTCGGCCCCATTACCCGTCGGGGCGCACGCCGAGACGGTGATCGCCGCCCGCGGCGGCACAATGGGCGATATCGACGCGATGGCGGTGGGGCTGGCGGCCTGGCGGCTGGGCGCGGGGCGACCCCGGCCGGGCGTCTCGGTGCAGGCGGGCGCCGGCGTCCGGATCCACCGCCGTCCGGGCGAGCCCGTCGCCGCGGGCGAGCCGCTGTTCACCCTCTATACCGATACCCCCGAACGCTTCGGCGCCGCGATGGCAGAACTGGATGGCGGCTACAGCGTCGGCACGGCGGCACCGGAGGCCCGGCCGCTGATCATCGATCGGATCCTCGCGTGAGCGCGCCGATGACGCAGAAGCCGCTGGATCTCACGCAGATCGCCGCGGCGCCCAAGGCCCTGCTGCACGATCACCTCGACGGCGGCCTGCGCCCGTCGACCGTGATCGACATCGCCGCTGAGACCGGCTACGACCGCCTGCCCGCCACCGACGCGGGCGAGCTCGCGACCTGGTTTCGGACCCGGTCGCACAGCGGCTCGCTGGAGCGCTACCTGGAGCCGTTCTCGCACACCGTCGCGGTGATGCAGACGCCCGGGGCGCTGTATCGCGTCGCCTACGAGTGCGTCGAGGACCTGGCCGCCGATTCGGTGGTCTACGCCGAGGTCCGTTTCGCCCCTGAACTGCACCTCGACCGGGGGTTGTCGTTCGACGAGATCATGGAGGCCGTGCTGGCGGGTTTCGCCGAGGCGGAGCGCGCCTGCGCCGCGGCGGGTCGTCCGATCGTGGTGCGCCTGCTGGTCACCGCCATGCGCCACGCGGCGGCGTCGCGGGAGATCGCCGAGCTGGCGGTCCGGTGGCGGGACCGGGGCGTGGTCGGCTTCGACATCGCTGGCGCCGAGGCCGGCAATCCGCCCACCCGGCACCTGGACGCATTCGAGTACATGCGAGACAACAACGCGCGCTTCACGATCCACGCGGGGGAGGCGTTCGGCCTGCCGTCGATCCACGAGGCGATCGCGTTCTGCGGCGCGGACAGGCTGGGCCATGGGGTGCGTATCGTCGACGACATCGACGTCCCCGCCGATGGGGGCGGCGAGATCCGGCTTGGCCGGTTGGCATCCGTGCTGCGGGACAAGCGAATTCCGTTGGAGCTGTGTCCCAGCTCGAATGTGCAGACCGGTGCGGTGACGAGCATCGCCGACCACCCGTTCGACCTGCTGGCCCGGGCGCGGTTCCGGGTGACGGTCAACACCGACAACCGGCTGATGAGCGACACCTCGATGAGTCTGGAGATGTCCCGGTTGGTGGAGGCGTTCGGCTACGGGTGGACTGACCTGGAGCGGTTCACGATCAACGCGATGAAGTCGGCGTTCATCCCGTTCGATCAGCGGATCGCGATCATCGACGAGGTGATCAAGCCGCGGTACGCGGCGTTGATCGGCTAACCCGGCAGGAGCCCGGCGGCGGGTCCCTGCAGCGGGGCGGTCCGGCGGTTAGTGTGGACGGATATGAAGCTGCCCCTGCTGGGTCCCGTGTCACTGACCGGCTTCGAGCACGCCTGGTTTTTCCTGTTCCTGTTGGCCGTGCTGCTGGTGGCAGGGATCTACCTGGCGCTGCACTTCACCCGCCGTCGGCACGTGCTCCGGTTCGCCAACATGGAGGTGCTCGAGCGGGTCGCCCCGGCCCGGCCCAGCCGCTGGCGGCACCTGCCGACGATCCTGCTCGCCACGTCGTTGGTGCTGCTGACCACCGCGATGGCCGGACCGACGTCCGACGTCCGCATCCCGCTCAACCGCGCGGTCGTGATGCTGGTCATCGACGTCTCGGAGTCCATGGCGTCCAACGACGTCCCGCCCACCCGGCTGGCCGCGGCGAAGGAGGCCGGCAAGCAGTTCGCCGCGGAGCTGACGCCGGCCATCAACCTCGGCGTGGTGGAGTTCGCGGCCAACGCCACGCTGCTCGTCGCCCCGACGACCAACCGCGAGGCCGTCCGCAAGGCGATCGACAGCATGCAGCCGGCCCCCAAGACCGCGACCGGGGAGGGCATCTTCACGGCGATGCAGGCCATCGCGACGGTCGGCTCGGTGATGGGGGGCGGCGACGGTCCGCCACCGGCGCGGATCGTGCTGGAGTCCGACGGCGCCGAGAACGTGCCGCTGGACCCCAACGCGCCCCAGGGCGCCTTCACCGCCGCGCGGGCCGCCAAGGCGCAGGGGGTCCAGATCTCCACGATCTCGTTCGGCACTCCCTACGGCACCGTGGAGTACGAGGGCGCCACCATTCCGGTTCCCGTCAACGACCAGACGCTGCAGAAGATCTGCGAGATCACCGACGGTCAGGCGTTCCACGCCGACAGCCTGGATTCGCTCAAGCAGGTCTACGCGACCCTGCAGCAGCAGATCGGCTACGAGACGGTGAAGGGCGACGCCAGCCTCGCGTGGACGTTGCTGGGCGCGGTCGTGCTGGCCGGTGCCATCCTCGCTGGGCTGCTCCTCAACCGCCGGCTGCCCTCCTGACCTGTCGGGCGGGCGGTGCGCTCAGGTAGGTAGCCGCCGGTTGATCAGCAGTGCCAACCCCGCCGCCAGCAGGGTGGTGATGACACCGAGGCGCAGCCAGCCGGCACCGCCGGGACCGGGCACTGTGCGGTAGCCGATCTCGTTCTGGATCGCGTCGTAGCTCTTTTCGAGGTCCTTGAGTGTGGCGGCGGTGTAGGACTGCCCGCCGGAGAGCTTGGCGATCGTTTTCATCTGGTCGGTGGCGACCGGGACCGCGATGCGCTTGCCGTCCAGCTGGATCTCGCCGTTCTGGGTGCCGAACGCGATCGTCGAGATCGGCACGCCCTGGTCCTTGGCCAGACGCGCCGCCGTGAAGGCGCCGTCGTGCGGATCGTTGGGGTTCGACGGCTTGTTCTCGGCGCCGTCGGACAGCAACACGATGCGGGCCGGCGGCGGGCTGTCACCCCCGGTGACGTCGGTGGCCCCGATCGCGTGCAGCGCTGTGAAGATGGCCTCCCCCGTGGCAGTGCTGTCGGCGTGGTCCAGTTTCTTCAGCGCCTCCACCGTCGCCTGGTGCTGCGGCGTCGGCGGCACCAGCAGGTAGGGCGTTCCCGCGAAACCGACCAGTCCCAGGTTGATGCCGGGGGTCAACTGTCCGGCGAACTCACCGGCCGCCTGCTCGGCGGCCTTGAGGCGAGTGGGTGCAACGTCGGTGGCGCGCATCGACTGCGACATGTCGACCAGGAGCATGATCACCGCGCGGTTGCGGGGGATGCGCATTTCGTGGGTCGGCGTGGCCAGCGCGACGGTCAGCAGCAGCAGGCCGAGCACGGAGACCGCGATGGGCAGGTGTCGCCACGGCGATTGCGGCATCTGGGCGTCGGTGAACCGGCGCAGTCGGCCCTGGCGGCGCATCTGGACGACGATGTACAGGCCGATCAGCGCGAGCGGGACGACCAGGAACACCAACATGGCCGGCCGTTGGAAGCCGTAGAACGGGAGCGGGCCGACGCCGGGAAGGGACACGAGACCCAGCCTATTCGCGCCGCAGGCGACCGTCGACGAACTGTTCCAGCTTCTCCCATTCCCGCACCGCCGCGGCATATGGCGGGGCGGGGGTGTCGCTCGAGTCCGGCTCCAACACGGCGGCGACCAGCTTGCCCAGGGGACTGCTGGTCTCGAGCGCCTTGTCGACCGTGCCCTCCTCCGAGTAGTCACCGACGTCGCGCAGCAGTTCCACGGCCAGGTCCAACTGGTCGCGGTCCACCGCGTCCGGACCGTCGGCGAAGTCGTCGGCGAGCCCGCTGAGCACGTAGATGTTGTCGTCGGTGACGTCAACGGTCAGCGAGCCGTCGGTCGCGGCGGTGCGGATGTCGTCGTAGGTGCTCAGATCGGACAGGTCGTGGTCGTGCTCATCGGCCAGGTAGCGCGCCAACGCTCGTTCGGAGCCGAACACGCTGATCCGTCCGTTGCGGCCCAGGAAGATCGGGTGTTCGTCCAGGTAGCACCTCAGCGTGTAAAACGTGCCGGAGCTGGTCATGATGCGAATCGGGTCGATGCCCACCTTGAGCCAGAAGTCCTCGTCGCCGCCCAGCACCGCGGTGTCCCCGGCGGCGCGGGGCACGGCGGGCTCGTCGGAGTCCTCGGCGTCCGGGTCCGCCGCCTCGTCGGTCCCATCGGGGGACTCGGCCTCGTCGGCGTCCGGCGTCTGCGCGTCGGTGTCCTCAGCCTCAGGTTCGGCCTCTGGTTCCGGGCGCTCCTCAGCGAGTTCGTCGGCGGCCGTCGCTGAGAGCTTTGCGTCGACGTCGGGGGTGCTGACGATCCCGTCGATCGAGGCGATCACTTCGTCCCAGCTCCGGGAGATGACCGCCGCGATCGCATCCCAGCGTTTCTGTCCCGCTCTTCCGGTGAAGTGCTCGATCCCGCTCGTGACGGTGCCCAGGCTGGGATTTCCGTTGAAGAACTTCGACACCGGTGCAAGTTCGCACACCGACCCGATGGACGACACGATCGCCAGCGCCCCCGCCAGCGCAGCAACCGACTCCGCGGTCGGTTTCTCCGACACCAGCTCTTCGACGGCCATCAGGTCGAACTGCTGGGCGTCGGCGGGCTCGAACGTGTGGGCGTGGCCTGTGGTCATGTCCGCCCATGCCGGGTGGTCGACGAGATCGTTGTCGGTGCCCGCACGCACGAACGCCACCATGTCGGCGACGGTGTCGAACCCGTACAGGTCCTCGTCCTTGCCCAGCAGCGCCTCCCACTCGTCGCCGGCGTCACGCCAGCGGGGAGCCCAGAGGGTGTAGCGCTCGCCGGCGGACAGGCTCAGGCGGATGGGCACGAGGTCAGCAGCCATGCGGCACACAATAGCGAGCCGACACCGCTGCGGTGATCGCCGACTCGGCGCGGGCGCCGCGCCGGGCCGCCACGTCCGCGCGTTCTATAGGGTCGATTCCCGTGAAGGTGCGCATCGTCGACCACCCGCTGGCCCTGGCCCGGCTGACGACGATGCGCGACCGGCACACGGGCGACGCCTTGTTCCGGGCCGCGCTGCGCGACCTGACCGCGATGCTGATCTATGAGGCCACCCGTGACGCGGCCACCGAGACGTTTGCGGTTCACACCCCGCTGGGCGAGACGCTCGGGGTGCGCCTGGCTCGTCCGCCGCTGCTGGTCCCCGTGCTGCGGGCCGGGCTCGGCATGCTCGACCAGGCGCTCGCGCTGTTGCCGACGGCGCGGGTCGGGTTCGTCGGCGTGGCCCGCGACGAGGACACCCATCAGGCCGCCGGATATTTCGAGTCGCTGCCCGACGATCTGACCGGCGTCGGTGTCATGGTCCTCGACCCGATGCTGGCCACAGGCGGATCGTGCACGTACGTCGTCGATCTGCTTGCGCGCCGCGGGGCAACCGACATCGCGGTGCTGTGCGCGGTGGCGGCGCCCGACGGCGTGGCCGCGCTGGAGAAGACGGCGCCTGACGCAAGGCTGTTCACCGCGGCCGTCGACGACAAGCTCAACGAGGACGCCTTCATCGTCCCCGGCCTCGGCGACGCCGGCGACCGCCAATTCGGGCCCCGCTAGCTCAGCTCACCAAGTGGCGACCTCCGCGACCAGCGTCGTGCGTAACGCGGCGGCGCGCGCGCGGGAGGCGTGCAGATCGCCCGTTGGCGGGCAGCGAACTTCGAGGTAAAACTTCACCTTCGGCTCGGTCCCCGAGGGACGCACCACCACCCGCGCCGTCGCGCCGTCGTCGCCGCCGGTGACGATCAGCGCATCCCCGATGTCGGTGACGGTCGAGGTGAACCCGGCCAGCCGCCCCGGTGGGGCCTCCCGCAGCCGGCGCATCAGACCGGTGGCCTCGTCGGCCCCGGTGAGTCCCGGGTCGAACCGGCGCGACATCGCGGCGACGTCGTGCACGCCGTGCCGGCGGGCCAACTCGTCGAGCGCGTCGGGTACCGACCGGCCGCGGTCTTTGAGCTCGGCCACCAGATCGCACACCAGGATCGCGGCGCTGATGCCGTCCTTGTCGCGCACGGCCGCCGGGTCGACGCAGTGCCCGATAGCTTCCTCGTAGGCGTACACCAGGGTCCCGCCGGGCACGGCTGCGTCGGCGCGGGCGAGCCACTTGAAGCCGGTGGGAGTCTCGATGTGAGTGGCGCCGTGGTGCGCCGCGATCGCCGTGAGCATCCGCGACGACACCACGGTGCTGGCCACCACGGCATTGAAGGCCGTGGAGGCTGGGGAAGCCGCGGGGGAGTCGCTCGACAGGCTAGACAGCATGTAATCGCCGAGCAGCCAACCGGTTTCGTCGCCCGACAGCATCCGCCAGCCCGAACTGGGATGCGGCCCGGCGGGGATGCCGACCGCGCACCGGTCGGCGTCGGGGTCGAGCGCGATCGCCACGTCGGCGCCGACGTCGGCGGCGAGGGCGAGCACGGCGTCGGTGGCGCCGGGCTCCTCGGGGTTGGGGAACGCGACGGTCGGGAAGTCGGGGTCGGGGGCGAACTGGCCCGCGACCGTGTGTACGTCGGGAAATCCGGCGCGCCGCAACGCCTCTACCGCCACCGCGCCGCCGACCCCGTGCAGCGGTGTCAGCGCCACCCGCACGGAGCCGCTTCCGCGGCGCACCCCGGCCGCGCGCTCGATGTAGCTCTCCAGCAGGTCGCTGCCGGTGGGCGCGACGGGGCGACGGGCGATCTGGTCGGCCGGGGGCGCGTCGGCCATGGCCGCCTCGATCCGGCGGTCGGTGGGGGAGGCGATTCCGAACCCGCCCTCGACATACACCTTGTAGCCGTTGTCGGCCGGCGGGTTGTGCGAGGCGGTGATCTGGACCCCGGCCACGGCCCCGGTGTGGCGCACCGCGAACGCCACCACCGGAGTCGGCACCGACCCCGGCAGCAACAGCACCGAAAACCCCTGAGCGGCACACACCTCCGCCGTCGCGGCGGAGAAGGTGGCCGATCCGTGCCGGGCGTCACCCCCCACCACCACCAGGGCACCGGCGGGGTCGCCGAGCACGTGCGCCACCGCCCACGTGGCGCGCAACACCACCGCGAGATTCATGGCGTCGGGCCCGGCGCGCACCGGCCCGCGCAG
>CAIYOH010000135.1 GCA_903927745.1 uncultured Mycobacteriaceae bacterium | reverse complement strand
TGCGGGGCAAGATCATCAACGTCGAGAAGGCCCGGATCGACCGGGTGCTCAAGAACACCGAAGTCCAGTCGATCATCACCGCCCTGGGCACCGGCATCCACGACGAGTTCGATCTCAGCCGGCTGCGCTACCACAAGATCGTGCTGATGGCCGACGCCGACGTCGACGGCCAACACATCTCCACGCTGCTGCTGACCCTGCTGTTCCGGTTCATGCGGCCCCTGATCGAGAACGGGCACGTGTTCCTGGTGCAGCCGCCGCTGTACAAGCTGAAATGGCAGCGCACCGAGCCGGAATTCGCCTACTCCGACCGCGAGCGCGACGGCCTGTTGGAGGCGGGAGCCAAGGCCGGCAAGAAGATCAACAAAGAGGACGGCATCCAGCGCTATAAGGGCCTGGGGGAGATGGACGCCAAGGAGCTGTGGGAGACCACCATGGATCCCTCGGTTCGGGTGCTGCGCCAGATCACCCTCGACGACGCGGCCGCCGCCGACGAGCTGTTCTCCATCCTGATGGGCGAGGACGTCGACGCCCGCCGCAGCTTCATCACCCGCAACGCCAAAGATGTTCGCTTCCTGGATGTCTAACCAGATATCTGACCAGAGGAATTCATGACTGACACCACGTTGCCGCCGAGCGAAGCAGCCGGCGACCGCATCGAGCCCGTCGACATCCAGCAGGAGATGCAGCGCAGCTACATCGACTATGCGATGAGCGTGATCGTCGGGCGCGCGCTGCCCGAGGTGCGCGACGGCCTCAAGCCTGTGCACCGCCGCGTGCTCTACGCGATGTACGACTCGGGGTTCCGCCCAGACCGCGGCCACGCCAAGTCGGCGCGCTCGGTCGCCGAGACCATGGGCAACTACCACCCGCACGGCGACGCCTCGATCTACGACACCCTGGTGCGGATGGCGCAGCCGTGGTCGCTGCGCTACCCCCTGGTGGACGGGCAGGGCAACTTCGGTTCGCCCGGCAACGACCCGGCGGCCGCGATGAGATATTGCGTCACCGGGGACGCGCTGATCCGCCTGCCCTTCGGGCAGTCGGTGCGGATCCGCGACGTGGTCTCCGGCGCGCGGCCGAGTTCGGACAACGCCATCGACCTCAAAGTCTCCGACCGGCACGGAGACCCCGTGGTGGCCGACCGGCTGTTCCACTCAGGTGACCACCCCACCTACACCGTTCGCACCGATGAGGGCTACGAAGTCACCGGAACCGCCAACCACCCGTTGCTGTGCCTCGTTGACGTCGCCGGTGTGCCGACGCTGTTGTGGAAGCTGATCGACGAGATCCAGGCTTGCGACTACGTGGTGTTGCAGCGGACACCGCCGATTGAATTCGGCGCCGGGGACTGCCATGACGTCCTGGAAGCGCTCGTGCTGGGCGCCTTCATCAGCGAAGGATTCGTGTCCGAGAACCGGGCCGGATTCAACAACTGCGACCGCGAGTATTTCGATATGGTCGTCGCCGCGTACGACGCTGTCGTGGGAGGACGGCGCTACGTCTCGTCACGAACGATTGCGTCTGGATCACTGCTCCACGAACTGGATGTACAGAACCTGACGCAGTTCAACACCACGCGGCTCCGCGACCTCAGCGGCCGGCGGTCGGCCGACAAGTCCATCCCCGATTGGCTGTGGAACTCCCCGGCAGCCGTCAAACGGGTGTTCCTTCAGGCACTGTTCGAAGGCGACGGATCCTGCTCGGCGCTACGACGTAACGCAATTCAGGTGTCGTACTCGACGCAGAGCGAACGCCTCGCCGCCGACGTACAGCACATGCTCCTCGAGTTCGGGGTGGTGTCCAAGCACTACCGCCACGCCGTCGGCGAGCACAAGGTCGTCATCACCAATCGGGCCCAGGCCGAGCTGTTCGCGAACCAGATCGGTTTCGGGGGGGCAAAGCAGGCCAAGCTCACGGCGATTTTGGCGGCGATGCCGCCCTACGCCGGCACCGATCACGACCACGTTCCGGGCCTGGCCGGGTTCATCCGCGCGCACGCCGGCGGATCATGGGCCGACCGCGACTGGCTGAATCGCCACAGCATCGACCGCATTCAACGGTGGAGGACTCGCGGCGCGGAGATCCTGGCGCATATCACCGATCCCGACGTCCGCGCCATCGCCACCGAGCTGACGGACGGCCGCTTCTACTACGCCCGCGTCGCCTCGGTCACCGACGCCGGCGTGCAGCCCGTGTACAGCCTGCGCATCGACACCGAGGACCACGCGTTCCTCACCAACGGCTTCGTCAGCCACAACACCGAAGCCCGCCTCACCCCGCTCGCGATGGAGATGCTGCGCGAAATCGACGAGGAGACTGTCGATTTCATCCCCAACTACGACGGCCGGGTCCAGGAACCGACCGTGCTGCCCAGCCGGTTCCCCAACCTGCTGGCCAACGGCTCGGGCGGCATCGCGGTGGGCATGGCCACCAACATCCCGCCGCACAACCTGCGCGAACTCGCCGCCGCCGTGTTCTGGGCGCTGGACAACCACGAGGCCGACGAAGAGGCCACGTTGGCCGCGGTGATGGAGCGCGTCAAGGGACCCGACTTCCCGACCCACGGGCTCATCGTCGGCAGCCAGGGCATCCAGGACGCCTACAAGACCGGCCGCGGCTCGATCCGGATGCGCGGCGTGGTGGACGTCGAGGAGACCAAGGGCCGCACCTCGTTGGTGATCACCGAGCTGCCGTATCAGGTGAACCACGACAACTTCATCACCTCGATCGCCGAGCAGGTCCGTGAAGCCCGGCTCGGCGGAATCGCCAACATCGAGGACCAGTCCAGCGATCGCGTGGGACTGCGCATCGTCATCGAACTCAAGCGCGACGCGGTGGCGAAGGTGGTGCTCAACAACCTCTACAAGCACACCCAGCTGCAGACCAGCTTCGGGGCGAACATGCTGTCGATCGTCGACGGCGTGCCGCGCACGCTGCGGCTCGACCAGATGATCCGCTACTACGTGGCGCACCAGCTCGACGTGATCGTGCGGCGCACCACCTACCGGCTGCGTAAGGCGAACGAACGCGCCCACATCCTGCGCGGCCTGGTCAAGGCGCTCGACACCCTCGACGAGGTGATCGCCCTGATCCGGGCGTCGCAGACCGTCGACATCGCCCGGGCCGGTCTGATCGAGCTGCTCGACATCGACGACATCCAGGCCCAAGCCATCCTCGACATGCAGTTGCGGCGCCTGGCGGCCCTCGAGCGGCAGCGCATCATCGACGACCTGGCCAAGATCGAGGCCGAGATCGCCGACTTGGAGGACATCCTGGCCAAGCCCGAGCGGCAGCGCGGCATCGTGCGCGACGAACTCGGCGAGATCGTCGAGAAGCACGGCGACGACCGTCGTACCCGGATCATCGCCGCCGACGGCGACGTCGCCGACGAGGACCTGATCGCCCGCGAGGACGTCGTCGTCACCATCACCGAGACGGGCTACGCCAAGCGCACCAAAACCGACCTGTACCGCAGCCAGAAACGCGGCGGCAAAGGGGTGCAGGGCGCGGGCCTCAAGCAGGACGACATCGTCGCGCACTTCTTCGTGTCCTCGACGCACGACTGGATCTTGTTCTTCACCACGCAGGGCCGGGTCTACCGCGCGAAGGCCTACGAGCTGCCGGAGGCCTCGCGGACGGCCCGCGGCCAGCACGTCGCCAACCTGCTGGCCTTCCAGCCCGAGGAGCGGATCGCGCAGGTGATCCAGATCCGCAGCTACGAGGACGCGCCGTACCTGGTGCTGGCCACCCACAACGGGCTGGTCAAGAAGACCAAGCTGACCGACTTCGACTCCAACCGCTCGGGTGGGATCGTGGCCGTCAACCTGCGCGACGGCGACGAGTTGGTGGGCGCGGTGCTGTGTTCGGCGGAGGACGATCTGCTGCTGGTGTCGGCCAACGGTCAGTCCATCCGGTTCTCGGCGACGGACGAGGCGCTGCGGCCGATGGGCCGGGCCACCTCCGGCGTGCAGGGCATGCGGTTCAACGCCGACGACTTCCTGCTGTCGCTCAACGTGGTTCGCGAGGGCACCTACCTGCTGGTGGCCACCGACGGGGGCTACGCCAAACGCACCGCGATCGAGGACTACCCGGTGCAGGGCCGCGGCGGCAAGGGCGTCTTGACCGTCATGTACGACAGGCGCCGCGGTCGGCTGGTCGGCGCGTTGATCGTCGACGACGACAGCGAGCTGTATGCGATCACCTCCGGGGGCGGCGTGATCCGCACGGCCGCACGCCAGGTGCGCAAGGCCGGGCGGCAGACCAAGGGTGTGCGGCTGATGAACCTGGGCGCGGACGGCACGCTCCTGGCGATCGCCCGTAACGCCGAAGGCAGCGTCGACGACGATCTGGACGAGGGCTCGGACGAGGGCTTGGACGAGGGTCCGGAGGACTCAGAGGCCTAGTCGGCGCGGTGGGAACTAGACTCGTCTCGACCAGATATCGTCGCGCACGCCGTGCCTGCCACCGCGGGGGCGGCTGGTCGTAGAGCTAAGGAGTCGGGGTGGCCCCACCTAATGAGCCGGGAGCCCCCATCGAGGGCGCCGGCCCGCCGCAGGCCGGCCGAATTCCGGGGCGCGCCGAGCCGCCGGCACGCCCAGTCGGTGGCGCTCCCCGCGGCCCCCAGGCGGCGCCCAGCCGCGAAGGCCCCCTCACCGAGGTGCTCCAC
>CAIYOH010000134.1 GCA_903927745.1 uncultured Mycobacteriaceae bacterium | reverse complement strand
GGCCGGCGACGGCGTGTGGACGATCTACACGGTCGATTCCGACGGCGGCGCCCGCGTCGAGCAGGTGTTCGCGACCGAGTTGGACGCTCTGCGTGCGCATAAGGACAACGTCGACCCGATGCGCCGAGTGCGCTTCCTGCCGTACGGGATCGCGGTCGGCGTCCTCGACGTCGGTGTCCTCGACGGTGACACCCCCGACGGTGACACCCCCGACGGTGACGCACAGGGGCCGGCTGAGTAGCCCTGCATCCAGCCCTGAATCGTGCCCGATCTGTCGAACCGCCAGGTGGTGCTGCGTCGTCGGCCCACCGGTCTCCTCGCGCCCGGTGACACTGAGCTGATCAGCGGGCCTGCGCCCGAACTCGCCGAGGGCGAGGCGCTGCTGCGCACTACGTATGTGGGGCTCGACGCCGCGGTCCGCACCTGGCTGAACGACCAGCCGGGCTATCTGCCGCCGGTGCAACTGGGCGAGGTCATCCGGGCCGCCGGGATAGGCGAGGTGGTGGCGACACGGTGCGCCTCGTTCGACGTCGGCGACGTCGTCACCACGCTGAGCGGCTTCCAGGACTACGTGATCATCCGCGACGACATATTCAGCACGCCCGTGCCGGGCGAGGCGGTCGATCAGCTGGCGGTGATGTCGGTGTACGGCCCGACGGGGGCGACTGCCTACATGGGCATGGTGGACATCGGCCGCCCGCAGCCCGGGGAGACCGTGGTGGTCTCGGCCGCCGCGGGTGCCACCGGTTCGGTCGCCGGGCAGATCGCCAAGATCGCGGGCGCCCGTGTGGTGGGTATCGCCGGTGGACCCGAGAAGTGCCGGGCGGTGGTGGAGGACTTCGGGTTCGACGCGTGCATCGACTACAAGAACGACGACCTGAAGACGGCGCTCAAGGAGCACTGCCCCCGCCGTGTCGACGTCTACTTCGACAACGTCGGAGGGGCCATCCTCGACGCGGTTCTCGGCCGCCTGGCCACCAAGGCGCGGGTGGTGCTGTGCGGTGTCATCTCCAGCTACCTGAGCGGAGAGCACCCGGGACCGGCCAACTACGTCAACCTGCTGTCCAAGACCGCGCTGATGCAGGGTTTCAACGCGCTCGACGAATGGGGCCGTTTCGAGGAGGCCTTCGCCGCACTGCGCCGCTGGGAGAAGGAGGGCCTGATCAGACACCGCGAGACCGTCTTCGAGGGCATCGAATCCTGTGTCGACGCCCTGAATGGCCTGTTCACCGGCGCCAACATCGGCAAGATGCTGGTCAAGCTCAGCGAACCCGCCACGGCGTGAGGCCCCGCCGCCGGGTGTCGGACTGCGCCGCACCCTGGGCGCGTGGTTTCATAGCAGCATGGACCGGCGCGGCATGTTGGTGATGACGGGGCTCGGCATGCTGGGGGCCGCCATGCGCATGCCAGAGGCCTGGGCAAGGCCCTCGGCGCCGCAAGGGCCGCCGTCCGTCGGCGCCGGGCCCTTCATCTTCGCCGACGACTTCGACGGGCCCGCGGGCACCGGCCCCGACCCGGCCAAGTGGAACGTACAGAACTGGCCGGACGACGTGACCCCGCCGGTGGCGGGGATTTACCGGGACGACCGCCACAACCTCTACCAGGACGGGCACTCCAACCTGGTCATGTGCGCCACGCGCGAGGGAGACGCGTTCTACGGCGCCAAGCTGCGCGCCAACTTCCGCAGCATGATAAATCAGACCTGGGAAGCGCGGATCAAACTGGACTGCCTGTACCCCGGCCTGTGGCCCTCGTTCTGGGGTGTCAACGAGGACCCCCTGCCCGACGGTGAAATCGACCTGTTCGAGTGGTACGGCAACGGTTCGTGGCCCGCGGGCACCACCGTCCACGCCGCGTCCAACGGGAAAACCTGGGAAGGTAGGTCGATTCCCGGCCTGGTGGACACCGCCTGGCACACGTGGCGGATGCGCTGGGACGAGACCGGTTTCAAGTTCTGGCGGGATTACGTCGACGGCGCCAAACCGTACTTCAGCGTTCCGCCGACGCCCATCCACGTGGCCGGCGGCGCCCCCGACGACTTCCGGTGGCCGTTCAGCATCCCCGGCTACTGGATGACCCCGGTCTTCACGCTCGCGGTCGGCGGTCCCGGTGCCGGCGATCCCGCCGCGGGGACTTTCCCGTCGTCGATGCTGGTCGACTACCTCCGGGTCTGGTAAGAGTCACCGCTCCGCTTTAATCACCTGAACCAGGTTGAACTGCCAGCGCTCGACCAACCGTAAGCCCACGTCGCGCGGAACTGTGAAAGCCGGGGTCGCGCCGTAGCCGGGACCGGGTGGGATCGCGACCCCCCGCTCGTGAGCGGGTACCGAGCCGTCGGCCTGGGTGATGATCCACACCACCCGGCAGTGGCTCAGCGGTGTGGCGACCACCTCCGGGATCAGGTTGGTGTCGAAGACGTCGTTGCGGTCGGTGGCGCGTTGCCACAGGGTCAGGTCGACGAGCTTGCGGTACGCGTCGGGACGCGCTGCCAGCAAGGGGCGCATCGGAGCGGGCATGAATGTCACCGTGTCGTTCACCAGCAGGCAGTCGCCGGGCGCCGCCTGCGCGCCGATCAGATCGGCAACCTGGCTGTAGTCCATCCCGTATTTGGCATACGGATTACGTTGCGCAAGAACATAGTTGGGGATTGCGGCCGTAGCAAAGATCCCGATGAGTCCGACGAGCACTGCCGTCGCCCATGGTCGTGACGTCACGCCGGCCGTCACCCGGGCCGCGCAGACGCCGAGGATGAGCGCCATCGCCGGCGCGGTGAAAGACAGGTAGCGCGGCGTGTAGATCGGGACGGACAGCATCGACCAGAACACGATCGCGGCGGTCGGCACCACCAGCCAGGACGCCGCAATCGTCAGTAGCTCCCGATCGCCTGATCGCCCGGGTGCCCTGAGCCACAGCGCAATTGCCGCCACTACCAACACCGCCGACAGCACCGCGAACGGAGTGCTCCGTTCGAAATACTGCTGAACAAACACGTCCTCGACGGTGCGGCGACCGACAGGGGGGACCCATTTGATCTGGTGTGCCTGCCCGGCGACGACGGCTAACAGCGGCGCCAGTGCGCTCACCGCCAGCACCGACGCGGCGCCGAACCGCACCAGGACCGTTCGCGTGCGCCCACATGCGCAGAGGAACACCAGGTGGGCCAGCGGCATCAGCACCAGGTACGCATCGAGCAGGATTGACGCGCCGACGCCGGCGCCGTAGGCCAGCCAGGCCCGCGCGTCGTCACGGCGCGCGGCGCGCACCAGCAGGACCGTCAGCCATACCGCGGCCAGCATCGACCATGCGTACGGCCTGGCCTCGATCCCGGCCCACGTGGTCCGCGGCAGGATCGCGCAGAACACCCCGGAGGCCAGTGCGACGGTGCGTGGCGAGAACTGCCGTGCCAGCACGACCACGCCGGCCGCGGCTCCCCCCACCGCGAGGGCGCTGGGCACCCGGGAGGCGAATTCCATCGGCGCAAAGACCTGGAACCACCCGTGCATCAGCAGGTAGTACAGGCCGTGGACGGCGTCGACGTTGCCCAGCATCCGCCACAACTGGCCCAGCGATCGGCTGTAGGACGCGGAAATCGTCGCGGCCTCGTCGTACCAGAAGGATGGCCGGCCGGCGCCGCCCAGGCTCACCGCGGCGGCCAGCGCTGCGACGATCAGCGGGTCGAGGGTGCGGCGGCCCACACCGTCATGGTGCCATTCGAACGTATGATCGAACAGTGGGAGACCTCGCGTCGATCGGGTACACCGGGCAGCCGGTCCGCGGTCCGTTCCGGGCGGTGGATCCCGCGGCCGCGGTGCTGGTGGACCTCACGGTCCTCTTCCCGCGCGAGCCGCACCGTGCGGGCCGCTACCAGCCCGACGGACTTCAGTTGAGCGCCATCGTCGAGGGCCGGTTGAGCTGTTGGGGCCTCTGTGAGCAGGGCAATTGGTGGGGTCTGGTGACCTATCCGGTCGCCTACGGCGCGCAGCGCACGACGGTGACGCACTGGGTGCCGGCGTGGACGCTGCGCAGGAAGCGTTAACCGGCAGGTGCGATGATGCCGCACGTGAACGCAAGTTGGGGTCCCATGCTGGCCCGGCTCACTGCGCTGGCGCTGGTGACCGCGACCTCACCGCTCACGATCATTCCGGCGGTGCTCGTCTTGCACGCCCCGCGGCCGCGGCCGACCAGCCTGGCCTTCCTCGGCGGCTGGGTGGTCGGTCTGTCCGCGATCACCGCGTTGTCCGTGGCCGCCTCAGACCTACTCGGCGGACTGCACCACTCGACGCCGCAGTGGGCGTCCTGGCTGCGCGTGGTCCTCGGGTCGGCGCTGATCCTCGCCGGCGCGCGCCGCTGGCTGACCCGGCACCGCCACACCGACACCCCCGGCTGGATGAGGGCCTTCTCCGGCATTACCCCGACGCGCGCGGCAGGCCTCGGCGCGGTACTGGCGATGGTGCGACCCGAAGTGGTGATCATGAGCGCACTGGCTGGTTTGGCGATCGGCACCTGGGGGAGTGGCGTCACGGGCATCGTGACAGCGGCGGTGTTCTTCGTCGCTGTCTCCGCGTCGACGGTGGCCCTGCCCATCCTGGGCTACGTCGTGGCCGGCGACCGCCTCGACGACGCGCTGGACCGGCTCAAGCGCTGGATGGAACGCAACCACGCCGCGATGCTCGGCGTCGTTGTGGTGTTGATCGGTCTGATGGTCCTCTATAACGGGCTTCACGCCCTGTAGATTGCTGCCCATGGCAGGTAGCTGGGGCACGGTCGCGACCGATCTCATTCCCCTGGGGCTGGTGATCGCACTCTCCCCGCTCACGGTGATTCCGGCGGTGCTGGTTCTGCAGGCGCCGCGTCCCAGGCCGACCGGCCTGGCCTTCCTGGCAGGCTGGGCGCTGACCCTGGTCGCGGTGACCGCGGTGTCCGTCGTGGCCTCGGGATCCCTTGGCGGTCTGGATAAGTCGCCGCCGCGGTGGTCGTCCATGCTGCGTGTGGTCATGGGGTCGGCGCTGATCGTCTACGGGCTCTACAAGTGGTTCACCCGCAAGGGCCACTCGGAGTCCCCGGGCTGGATGCAGTCGTTCAGCACCATCACCCCGGTGCGCGCGGGTCTCACCGGGGCGGCGCTGGTCCTGCTGCGACCCGACGTGGTGCTGGTCTGCGTGCCGGCCGGGTTGGCGATCGGCACCGCCGGACTGGGCCGTGCCGATGACTGGCTCGCGGCCGCCTTCTTCGTCGCCGTCGCGGCGTCCAGCGTCGCGATCCCGGTCCTCGCCTACGCCGTCGCCGGCAGCCGCCTCGACGACATCCTGGCGCGCACCAAGGCGTGGATGGATAAGAACAACGCCGCCCTGCTCGCGGTGGTGATGATGGTGATCGGCGCGATGATCCTCCGTCATGGACTTGAAGCCCTGCACCACCACTAGCACCGGTAGCCCCCATCGGACAGTCCGGCGTCCTCCTCGAGCCGGTTCGCGCGGCGGAAAACCAACTCGCGGAACAGTTCCCGGCCGTAGTCCCTGATCATCCCCGTATAACCCTTGTGCGCCCACTGCCTGCAGTGCCGCTCCTCGTGGTGAAGGAGACGGTCCAGGTCGAGGGTGCTCTCACGGGGTTCGTCGCCATGGAGATACCAGGCGTGCCCGGATAAGACGATGCGCCGGAGCAGGTCGGCGGGGTCGGCGAGCAGGCCCATTCTGAAGCCCATATTCACCATGAACACGTCGCCCCAGGTGGTGCCGCCCCGCTGGCTGAACAGTCCCTGGCGCCGGTTCCCCCCCGCACCCATCAGCATGCCGTTCGGGGTCGTGACCAGGCGTCCGCCGTTGCGGTCGACGAACCGGACGTCTCGGGTGTACGTCCAGGCGTTGGCGCGCTGTCGGGAGTTGATGCGGGCGACCTCTCCGGCGGAGTAGGCGACCGCGGGAAAGTCGGCGAGCCGCCCGGATGTGCCGTAGTCGGTCCCCGCGTTGAGGACGTAGGTCAGCAGCGCCGCCCGGCGCACATCCGCCCCCGCCGTTCCCCGTGGGATCAGGAAGAAGGACTTGCCGTCCGGGTCATGGATCTCCTCCATGGTTCGCAGGACCCGGAAACTGTCCGGGGTGAGGCCGTTGCGGGCCGCGATCTCGATTACGACCCGGCGGGGCACGTTCCGACGCTCGGCGTTACGGAGCCACGTGTCGTGGTGGCCGCGGCCCCGCTCCGACTCGGCCAACCGGTCAGACTCTGGTCGCCAGTGGGCCTGGGGGCGCCAGGCCTGGGGGCGCTAGGCCTGGGGACACAGATCGGCCTTCGTGATGGCGATAAGGTCGCCCGCCTGCTGGGGAGTGAGCCCCTTGGCGCCCAGGTCGCTGTCGGATTTCTGCAGGGCCAGGTCCGCGATCTGCTGGACCGTCGCGCCGTAACTCAACTGGGCACAGACCTTCCACCCCGTCACCAACAATGCGCTGTCGCCACCGGCGGTGTCTTGGATACCCAGGTTGTGGAGGTCGTTGAGATAGCTCACGTCATCGGCGTGCGCCGGTCCGGCCATGGCGACTGCCGTTGCGAATGCGCCACTCACCAATGCGGTGCGGATACGTCGCAGGGTCATAGTGATTTCCTACATGAAAAAGGTTGTCGGGGCATGGTGGCGCGTCGGTAAATCTGGGCTAACGAAGGCGGTCGGGAGAGTTACGTGATCAGGTGCACAGAGTGGGAGCGTCGCAGACGTTCCCGGGGCAGTAGGTCGAGTGCGCGGCGTTCACCAGGCTGCCGACCTCCAGCAGCGAGACGCCTTTCGAGTCCAGTTCGGAGTGGATGTTGTCGGCGATCTGTTGCGGAGCCCACCCCCAGGTGAGGTCGTAGCAGACGAGGTGCGCCACCCCGATGAGCGCGTCCCGGGCGGAGGGGGGAAACGCAAGACCTGCGGCTTGCAGTTGAGCGAGGTACGCGTCGTCTTCGGGGCTGGCGGTTGCCACTGCGGTGCTACCCAGCAGTGCGGCGGTAGCCACGACGGTAGCCACGACGGGGGCGGCGAGCCTCAGGGGCCAACGAGATGGGAGCACTAGCTCGCACCCGCCGCGATCACCTGGTCGACCTCGACGGCCCGGACGGCCATCTCGGCGTGGGCCTTGTCCAGCCCCTCCGCCTGGTCCTCGTCGGCCTTCATCAAAGCGTCGATGTCGGAGCCGGCCAAGTCGAGAACACCCAACTCGCTGAAGGCCTTCTGTGTCTTGTCGCCCCACAGCCCGATGTCTTTCACGATCGGCACGATGCGGCTGAACAGGTGCGAGCGGAACTGGATCATCAGTGGCGACGTGTCGACCCAGTCGGAGCACGCTTTGACGTCGAGGCCGAGGGTCTCGAAAACCTCCTCGCCGCGGAACCGGTCGCGCATCAGGTAACAGGCGTCCACGACGAATTCCTCACGGTCTTCCCGCTCGGCGTCGGTCAACTCCGCGTAGTAGTCCTTGAGCGATATCCGGCCGAAGGCGACGTGCCGGGCCTCGTCCTGCATGACGTAGGCCAGCAACTGCTTGGCCAGCGACTCCGGCGGCGCCATGTCACGCAGCACCCCGAAGGCGGCGAGTGCGAGCCCTTCGATGAGGACCTGCATGCCGAGGTAAGGCATGTCCCATCGCGAGTCGCGCAGGGTGTCGTCCAGCAGTGCGGTCAGGTGCTTGTTGATCGGGTAGACCAGGCCGACCTTCTCCTGCAGGAACCGCGCGAACGCCTCGACGTGCCGGGCCTCGTCCATGGTCTGGGTGGCCGCGTAGAACTTCGCGTCCATGTCCGGGACGACCTCGACGATTTTCGCCGAGCACACCATCGCCCCCTGCTCGCCGTGCAGGAACTGCGAGAACTGCCACGACTGGAAGTGTTGCCGCAACTCGGCGCGTTGTGACTCGTCGGCCGCGTCCCACATCGGGCTGCCGAACAGCGGGTGGAACTCGTCGGGCAGCCCGACCGGGTTCTTCGGGTCGACGTCCAGGGCCCAGTTGATCCGCGACTGGGCATCCCACTGCTTGTCTTTCCCCTTTTGGTAAAGGGAGAGCAGCCGAGCGCGCCCCTCGTCGTATTCCCAGGTGAAGCGCGCGTCGCCAGCGCTGGGGACCGCCCACGAATACGGGGTCGGAACCTCGGTGTACTTGTCCCTCGTTGTCATGTGCTGTCGCCTCTCCGCCCCGTACCGATGGGCCATGTACTGGCTATATTCCCATGACACCAGGGTTCGGTAGCGCCGTCAACCCGTGTCGCCGTGGGCTCGTCCTCGCTGAGGGTGAAGTAATTCTCTTCTTCCTGGACAAAGTGCAGTCGCAGCAGCGTGTACAGGCCGTACAGGCAGGCCAGTAGGTCATCGACTTGGTCGGCCTGGATCGCGCCTGCCGATTGCGCAAGGCCCACGTGTACGCCGATGCGATCGGCGAGCCGCAGAATCTCGGCATGGGAGCGGCTCATCGTGGCGGTAGCCTCGTCGCTGCCCAGTAGCTGCGCCAACGCCGGATAGAGCTGAGTTTCCTCGGCGCGTTCATGGGGCAGGATCCGGTCGGTGAGCAACCTGCTCGCGGTGGTCAGCAATTCCAGTGCCGCAGCATCGGCACTGCCGGCCAGCCGATCGGCGCTGTCGCGCAGCAACCCGAGGGTGTCGCGCAGTTCGTCATGCTCAGTGGCGAAGTGGCGCAGCATCTGCTCAGTCGCAGCGGGTAGCACCACCTTGGTGGCCGGGTTTCCGCGCAGGGCACGGAGCGAATTGAGGATCACCGCGACGTCGATACCCTCTTGCAGCAGCGCACCCGCCGTCGGCGGCAACCAGCCCAGCGCGGCGATCACCATCGCCAACAACGACAAACTCATGCCCACAACGGCGCTTTGCACCGCGATGCGCCGCGACCACCGCGCGATATCCATCGCATCGGCGAGCCGGTCGACACGATCGGTCGTCAACACGACGTCGGCGGCCTCCGAGGACGCGGTGGCTCCCCGAGCGCCCATCGCCACACCCACTGTCGCCGCCGCCAGCGCTGGGGCGTCATTGATCCCATCGCCCACCATCACCGTCACCGCGCGACTGCATTCGGCACGCACCGCGGCGACTTTGTCGGTCGGGGTCTGTTCGGCGCAGACCTCATCGAGTCCCAGCACCGTGGCGACCTCGCGCGCCGGCCCGGCGCGGTCGCCGGTGAGCATCACCAGTCGGGTCAGACCGGCCGCACGCAAGCGCCGCACGGTGCGCGGCGCGTGGCGCCGCAACGGATCCCGCAACAACACCGCACCGGCCGGCGCGCCGTCGATACACACCCACGCGATGGCCGCGCCGTCCAGGCTGGCGCGGTTAACCACCCCGCGCGCCCACTCGCTGGTCACCATGTCAGCGGGCAGTTTTCCGACGGTGACCCGCCGCCCTGTGATGGTGGCGGTCACCCCGCGGCCAGGCTCTTCGTGCACATCGGCGGGCAATGACAACGGCAGGCCCCGGGCGAGTGCTTCGGTGACGATGGCCTCGGCCAGCACATGCGGGGAGAGCTGATCCACGGACGCGGCGATCCGCAGCATCTCGGTCGCGTCGCCCCCGGGTGCGGCGACCACATCGACGACCACCGGGCGTCCCGCCGTGAGGGTACCGGTCTTGTCCATCACCAAAGTCGTTGCATGCCCGAGGTTTTCCAACGCACCGCCGCTACGGATGACCACCCCCACACGCGACGCCCGAGACAGCCCGGAGACGATCGCCACCGGTGCTGCCAGGAGCAGCGGGCACGGGGTCGCCACCACCAGCACCGCCACCGCCCGTACGGCCGACCCGCTGGCAAGCCACGCCCCACCGGCCAGCAGCAATGCCAGTGGCAGGAACCACGCCGCGTAGCGGTCGGCCAACCTCACGATCGGCGCGTTCTCCGCCCCGGCCTCCTGGGCCAGCCGCGCGATGCCCGCGTACGTGCTGTGTGCGGCTGTCGCCGTGGCGCACAGCTCGAACGCGCCACCGGCGTTGACCACACCGCTGCGCACCGGTTCACCCACAGCGCGCTCGACCTGCAAGGGCTCGCCGGTCAACGCCGACTCATCCAGCACCGCCACCGCGTCGACGATCCGCCCGTCCACCGGCACCACCTCGCCGGGCCCGACGACAAGCAGATCGTCGACGGCCACCGCGGCCAGCGGAATCACGCTGACCTGTGTCCCGATGCGTCGCCGTGCGAATCGTGGTGCCCGCTCCATCAGGGCACGCAGATCGTGCGAGGCACGCCGAGTAGCCGCGGCGTCCAACGCACGGCCGCCGGCCAGCATGACGGCGATCAGAGCGCCGGCCAGGTACTCGTGGACCAGCAGGGTGCCGACCAGCGATAGAACCGCGATGACGTCGACACCGACCCGTCCCCGGCGCAATGCCACCAGCACCCACACCGACGCCGGCACCACCGCAAGCACTGCGCCGGCGATCCAGCACCCATCGGCCACCTCGCGCCGGTCGGCGAGCCATGCGATCCCGCCCGCGATGAGCGCGCCCAGGGTGAGCACCAGCAGGGCCGGTTCCATC
The DNA here is from genome assembly GCA_903927745.1 of uncultured Mycobacteriaceae bacterium. GTDB lineage: Bacteria > Actinomycetota > Actinomycetes > Mycobacteriales > Mycobacteriaceae > Mycobacterium. Next base: position 279 of record CAIYOH010000134.1, on the reverse strand, counting down.
AGCGGGCGCAGCCGCCCGGGCCACCGCACTGGCACAGAATCACTTCCGACCGACACCGCTGGTCCTCTCGACCGCGCATGCGTACCGCGCGGCGTCGTGGCGAAACGAACTCAGATTGATTCGATCAGCGGCAGCCAGCGGACTCTAGGGTCGCAATCCCTCGCCTCTGCGGGCCATAAGACCTGCGAGTGCCCCCGTCACCGTCTTGCCAAGCCACGGTCACGCCTGGGGCTATGGAGCCGATGACGGGAATCGAACCCGCGTATTCAGCTTGGGAAG
>CAIYOH010000133.1 GCA_903927745.1 uncultured Mycobacteriaceae bacterium | reverse complement strand
TACAACTCGATCAGGGTGGGGAAGTCGCGCTCGGGCAGGCAGTCGCCGTACCACGACGACTTCAGCGACCCGCCCCGGGCGAAGAAGTCCACCAGCGGCATCTCCAGGCGCATGTCGGGGGTCGGAACACCCACCAGCACAACGGTTCCCGCCAGGTCGCGGGCGTAGAAGGCCTGCGTCCACGTCTCGGGCCGGCCCACGGCGTCGATCACCACGTCGGCGCCGAACCCGTCCGTGAGTTCTCGGATGCTCTCGACGACGTCGCAGTCGCGGGCGTTGACGGTGTGGGTGGCGCCGAACGAGAGTGCCCAGTCCAGCTTTGTGGCGTCGGTGTCGACGGCGATGATGCGCCGGGCCCCGACGAGCGCGGCGCCGGCGATCGCGGCGTCGCCGACGCCGCCGCAGCCGATCACCGCGACTGTGTCGTCGCGGCTGACGGCGCCGGTGTTGATCGCCGCGCCGAGCCCGGCCATCACCCCGCACCCGAGCAGGCCGGCCACGGCCGGGCTGGCCGCGGGATTGACCTTGGTGCACTGGCCGGCATGCACCAGTGTCTTGTCGGCGAACGCCCCGATGCCCAGCGCCGGCGTCAACTCCGTGCCGTCGGTCAGCGTCATCTTCTGGGTGGCGTTGAAGGTGTCGAAGCAGTACTGCGGCCTGCCACGCCTGCAGGCCCGGCACTCACCGCACACGGCGCGCCAGTTGAGGATCACGAAGTCACCGGGCTCGACCGCGGTCACGTCCGGCCCGACCGCCTCGACCGTGCCCGACGCCTCGTGGCCGAGCAGGAACGGGTACTCGTCGTTGATGCCGCCGTCGCGGTAGGTGAGGTCGGTATGGCAGACGCCGCAGGCGATCACGCGCACCAGGACCTCGCCGGGCCCCGGGTCGGGGACCACGATGTCCACCAACTCGACGGGCTCGCCCTTGCTGCGTGAAATCACTCCGCGCACTGTCTGACTCATGCGCATCAACCTACTGTGTCGGTGTAGCGTCGCTGAGCGTGACCGAGATCGCCGCCGAGACGTCCGCCGAGACCACGAAGGAATTCACCGGGCGCATCGCCGCGGCCCTCGACGGCGCCGGCCTGGCGCTGCTGTTGAGCCTCGGCCACCAGAGCGGCCTGCTGGATGCCCTCGCCGGGCTGCCGCCCTCGACCAGCGCACAGATCGCCGAGGCCGCCGGCCTGCACGAGCGCTACGTCCGGGAATGGCTGGCCGGCATGACAACCGGGCGCGTCGTCGACTACCACCCCGGTAGCGAACCCGGCACCGGCCGCTACGTGCTGCCGCCGCACCGCGCGGCCGTCCTGACCCGCGCGGCCGGGCCGGACAACCTCGCCCTGGTCTCGCTGCTCATCCCGCAGCTCGCCGGGGTCGAGCAGAAGATCATCGGTTGCTTCCGCGAGGGCGGCGGCCTGCACTACAGCGAATTCCCGCGCTTCCACGAGGTGATGGCCGAGCAGAGCGCCGTCGTGTATGACACCGCGCTCGTCGACACCGTGCTGCCGTTGGCCGACGGCCTCGTCGACCGCCTGCGCGCCGGCGTCGACGTCGCCGACTTCGGCTGCGGCAGCGGCCACGCGATCAACGTCATGGCGGCGGCGTTTCCGGCGAGCCGGTTCACCGGCATCGACTTCTCCGCCGAGGCGATCGCGGTCGGCGCCCGGGAGGCGGCCGCCCTGGGCCTGACGAACGCGACCTTCGAAGCCCACAATCTGGCGCAGCTGGACCTCGATGCGGACAAAGCCGCCGCCTACGACGTCATCACCGTGTTCGACGCCATCCACGACCAGGCGCAGCCGGCCCGGGTGCTGGCCAACATCCAGCGCGCGCTGCGGCCGGACGGGGTGCTCCTGATGGCCGACATCCGGGCGTCGAGCCGGCTCGAGGAGAACATCGGTGTCCCGATGAGCACCTACCTCTACACCACGTCGTTGATGCACTGCATGACGGTGTCGCTGGCCGCCGACGGCGCCGGCCTGGGCGCCGCCTGGGGAACGCAACTGGCCACCTCGATGCTCGTCGACGCCGGATTCGACGACGTCCGCGTCGCCGAGATCGACTCCGACCCGCTGAACAATTACTACATCGCCCGGAAATGACGGGGGCTCCCGACGCCTCGGGCGCCCAGGCCGCCCTGGACGCGCTAGCGGACTGGCCGGTCCCGGCCGCGGCCGCCGCGGTGATTGGACCCGACGGGCTGCTGGCCGCCCACGGCGACACCGGGCAGGTGTTCGCGCTGGCGTCGGTCACCAAACCGCTGGTGGCCAGGGCCGTGCAGGTCGCGGTTGAGGAGGGCGTCGTCGACCTCGACACCCCGGCCGGCCCGCCCGGAGCCACGATCCGGCACCTGCTTGCGCACGCGTCGGGCCTGGCGATGAACTCCGACGAGGTCCTGTTCCTGCCGGGCAC
>CAIYOH010000132.1 GCA_903927745.1 uncultured Mycobacteriaceae bacterium | reverse complement strand
GCGCACGTCGACGACGTCGGGGTTGGCTTTCTTGGTGGTGGTGCTGGTGGTGCTGGTGGTGCTGGTGGTGCTGGTGGTGCTGGTGCTGGTGGTGGGGCTGTTTGACATGGGATTGCTCCTTGGATACGTCTCATGCACGGGGGAGGGTGGAGGCGCGCCGCGGTGAGATCCCGGGGCTGCTCCGAGTGCTGCGCGCAGACGCGCGGCTACTCAGCGGCTACAACGACAACAACAACCCGCAGTGCGGCACAGGTCGACTGCGCGGCGCTTGGTGAGCATCGGCTCAAGGCGGGTTGCCACGGGGACGAGCTTATCGAATGACACCAGCGTCACGCCAACCGCTCATGACTGCTTGAACTGTTCGAGGGTGACCGTCACGCCCCGGGTGACGCCCTCCATGATGACGTCGGATCCGCGCGCCCCCACGGCGGTCGGCGCCACCCCGAACGGAAGCCTCTGGTGGGGCAACCTGGCGGTGAACGCGCGGAGCACCGCGTCGCGCCTGTCGGCGGGAACGGACCGGTTGGCGGTGTCGGGCCCGGTGAGGATGCCGGTGGGTGTCAACACCAGCGTCGCCTGGTCGTCGGGGGCGATTGCGATGTCGACCGAGACGGTGACCCGGTGGTCGAAGCCGGCCGGCCGGGGGGTGCCGGTGAACACCAGGCCGTGGCTGTCGGAGATCCCGGATCCGGTGGTGCCGCCGGTGGCGTCGCTGATCTCCCGCGTCGGCGCCTCCACCATCAGGTCGCTCATGCCCAGGTATCGCCCGAGGTGCAGCGAATCGATCAGGATGCGACTCTCCAGCTCACCGACCACCAGCGTGGTGTCGGGGCCGATCAGCCACGGCGCGTGATTCAGGTCGACCGCGTGCAGGGTGGCCTCGAGACTGGCCGTGCCGAGCACCGCCTGATCGACCGCGTTGGCCTTGATTTCCAGCTCGTCGTAGTGGCCGCGTACGGCCTGCGGAAGAAACGGAAACGCCACGATCGCCACGAAGGGGTCAGACCGCAGATGCGCCGCGGCGCGGACGCTGCGCGACAGCCGGTACTCGGCGTACATGCTGATCCCGTAGTCAACGCCGACGGCGCCGATGAGGATCACGGCGACGGCGACAGCGATCTTCACCGTGATGGGCACTTTCCGCACGCCGACATTGTGGCGTAGCGGCGGGCGGCCACCCACCGCGGACTGCCCAGTGGCCAGGCTCACACCACCGGGGCCCTGAGCGAATCCGCTGGTCGCGCGTTATCGTTAGCTTCTTACGGTGCGTTATCGCTAGGTGTCCTGTCGGCAAACGCGCGATAGCGCCGGGAATCCGGATGCCGTGTTCCGAGCAGGAAGGGCCGCAGTTGGAGCTGTTGCTGCTGACCTCGGAGTTGCATCCCGACGCGGTCCTGCCGTCGCTGTCGTTTCTCCCCCACGCCGTCCGGACGGCGCCCGCAGAACCGTCGTCGTTACTGGAGGCTGCGACCGCCGATGCCGTACTGGTCGATGCGCGCATCGACCTGGCGTCCGCGCGCGGACTGTGTCGCCTGCTGAGCGCGGCTGGGCGCTCGGTCGCCGTGGTGGCCGTGGTCGGTGAGGGCGGCTTGGTGGCGGTCAGCGCCGACTGGGGGCTCGACGAAATCCTGCTCCCCGGCACGGGGCCCGCCGAGATCGACGCCCGGCTGCGGCTGGTGGTCGGCCGCCGCGGCGCTTCGGCGGAGCAGGAACTCGCCGACACGGTGACGCTGGGGGAACTGGTGATCGACGAGGGCACGTACACCGCGCGGCTGCGCGGTCGTCCGCTCGACCTGACGTATAAAGAGTTCGAGTTGCTCAAATACCTGGCCCAGCAAGCCGGGCGGGTCTTCACCCGAGCGCAGCTGCTGCACGAAGTGTGGGGGTATGACTTCTTCGGCGGCACCCGCACCGTCGACGTCCACGTCCGCCGGCTGCGGGCCAAACTCGGGCCCGAACACGAGGCCATGATCGGCACGGTGCGCAACGTCGGCTACAAGGCCGTCCGGCCGGCGCGCGGCCGGATGCCGATCACCGGGCGCGACGGCGCCGACGACGACTCAGCCGAAGGAGCCGAAGAGGCCGGTCAGTGACCGCGTCCGCGTGGCGTTCGGCGCTGACCGCCGATGAGCAGCGGCAGGTGCACGAACTCGTCACGGCGGCAACCGTTGTCGACGGTATCGCACCCGTGGGTGAGCAGGTCCTGCGTGAGCTGGGGCATGACCGCACTGAGCATCTGATGGTTACCCGAGCCGGGTCCGCCGGAGCGGGGGACGAGGCCGTCGGCTACCTCAATCTCAGCCCGCCACGCGACGGGGCGCCCGGGATGGCCGAACTCGTCGTCCATCCGCGTGAGCGCCGGCGCGGTATCGGCGCGACGATGGCCCGCGCGGCAAGCGCCAGGACCGCCGGGCGCACCCGGTTCTGGGCTCATGGGACGCTCGACCCCTCCCGCGCGCTGGCGGAGTCGCTCGGCCTGATCCCCGTGCGGGGACTCCTCCAGATGCGACGGTCGCTGCGCGACGGTCCTGGACCCCCGTCGCCGGCATCGCCGGGGCCCGGGATTCGAATCCGCACCTACGCGGGTGAGACCGACGACGCTGACCTGCTGCGGGTCAACAACGCCGCGTTCGCCGACCACCCCGAACAGGGCGGCTGGACCCGGGCCGAACTGGCCGAGCGTTGCGCCGAACCGTGGTTCGACCCGGCGGGGTTGTTCCTGGCCTTCGGTGACGCCACGAGCGACCGACCAGGCGCACTGCTGGGCTTCCACTGGACCAAGGTGCACCTCGATCGGCCGGGCCTGGGCGAGGTGTACGTCGTGGCTGTCGACCCGTCGGCTCAGGGCCGCGGCCTGGGGCGGATGCTGACATCGGTGGGCGTCGTCTCGCTGCAGCGCCGACTCGCCGGGTATCCCGAGCCGGTCGTGATGCTCTACGTCGAGGCGGACAACACCGCCGCGGTGCGGACCTACCAGGGCTTGGGATTCACCACCTACGGCGTCGACACCGCTTACGCGTCGCCGACCACCCGGTAGGGTTGGAGACCGCCAGAGGTGCGTGCGGGTCGTGACGATCACGCCACGTCGTCGAGAGGAGCGGCTCGGTGGCCAAGCGGCTGGATCTCACGAGTGTCAACATCTTTTACGGGTCGTTCAAGGCCGTCGCGGATGTGACGCTGTCGATTCTGCCCCGCAGCGTGACAGCGTTCATCGGCCCGTCGGGCTGCGGCAAGACGACCGTCCTGCGCACACTGAATCGGATGCACGAGGTGGTTCCCGGCGCCCGCGTCGAGGGCAGCGTGCTCCTGGACAACCAAGACATCTACGGGGCCGGAGTCGACCCGGTGAGTGTTCGGCGCGCGATCGGCATGGTGTTCCAGCGGCCGAATCCGTTCCCGACCATGTCGATTCGTGACAACGTGGTGGCCGGTCTGAAGCTGCAGGGGATCCGTAACCACACGCTGCTCGACGAGACGGCCGAATCGGCGTTGCGGAGCGCCAACCTGTGGGACGAGGTCAAGGATCGGCTGGACAGGCCCGGAGCCGCACTATCGGGCGGCCAGCAGCAGCGTCTGTGCATTGCACGCGCTATCGCGGTGCAACCCGACGTGTTGCTCATGGACGAACCGTGTTCTTCGCTCGACCCGATCTCGACGATGGCCATCGAAGACCTCATCAGCGAGTTGAAGCAGGAGTACACGATCGTCATCGTCACTCACAACATGCAGCAGGCGGCCCGGGTGAGCGATCTGACTGCTTTTTTCAACATCGAGGCGGTGGGGAAGCCCGGTCGGCTGGTCGAGATCGACGACACCGAGAAGATCTTCTCCAACCCGGCCCAGACATCCACCGAGGACTACATTTCCGGCCGCTTCGGCTAGATCTGCGGCCGGCCCCGACTAACCCGGCGTGGGCGCCGTGTCGTCGTCGGGCAGGCTGCCGGTCGCCTGGAAGATGACGCGCCGCGCGACCTCCACGGCGTGGTCGGCGAAGCGCTCGTAGAAGCGTCCCAGCAGGGTCACGTCGACGGCCGCTGCCACGCCGTGCTTCCATTCCCGGTCCATCAGCACCGAGAACAGATGCCGGTGCAGGTCGTCCATCGCGTCGTCCTCTTCGCGGATACGGGCGGCCTTCTCCGGGTCGCGGGACAACACGACCTCCTGCGCGCTGTTGCCGAGGTCGACGGCAACCCGGCCCATTTCGGCGAAATAGCCGTTGACCTCCTCGGGCAGGGTGTGTTGGGGATGCCGCCGGCGCGCGATCTTGGCGACGTGGAGGGCCAGCGCCCCCATCCGGTCGATATCGGCGACCATCTGGATGGCGCTCACGATCGACCTGAGATCGCCGGCAACCGGCGCCTGCAGGGCCAGCAGCACGAACGCGCTCTCCTCAGCGCGGGCGCTGAGGGACGCGATCTTTTCGTGGTCGGAGATGACCTGCTCGGCCAGGACAAGGTCGGCCTGCAACAAGGCCTGCGTCGCCCGCTCCATGGCGATTCCGGCCAGCCCGCACATATCGCCGAGTTGCTCGGACAACTCCGCGAGGCGCTCTTGGTAAGCGGTCCTCATAGCGCCAAGCCTACGTTCTTTCGCACCGAAAGGGGCGGTCACCCGCAGGTGGTGTCGGCGGCGTTGGTGACGCTCAGGTCGTCGGGCAGCGTGCCGGGCGCGCCGCCCGAGCCGCGTTCGACCCGCAGGGTGACCGGCGAGCCACTGGGTGCCGGAGACGCGACGGAGGTGAAGTCGGAGCCGAGCACCACCTGAACGACCTGGCCGTAGCCGGTGACCCGATGCACCTTCGCATAGGGGAACGAGGATGCCACGGTGGCCGCGGCCTGCTCGTTGCCCGGGGAGAACAGCACCGTCGTCGTGGTCACCGAACTCGGATAGTCGTCCGGCGTCATCACGTTGAACCCGGCGCGTTTGAGCTGACTCGTCGCGGCGGCCGCCAGGCCGCTCTGCGCCGTGGCATTGGACACCCGCACGGTGACCGCGCTCGGCGACGTCGTCGTCGTCTGCAGGCGCTGGGTGTCCGGGGCCGCAGGGGGCGCGGGTGTCTGC
>CAIYOH010000131.1 GCA_903927745.1 uncultured Mycobacteriaceae bacterium | reverse complement strand
GACCCACATGTGGCGCGACTACGTCCGCACGATCGGGCGGACGCCCAACGGGGTGTGGGGCGGCAAGCTGATGTGGAACCAGACGCCGCTCCTGCTCGGACGCGCCGAGGATCTCCCGGACCGCAGCGGTGACGGCCTGCTCGCCGCGATCCGCGACGTCGTCGGCGAGGACCCACTGTTCATCCACGTCTACCGGCCCGACGTCGTGTCGCAGGCCGTCTCGTTCTGGCGGGCGGTGCAGACCCGCGTGTGGCGCGGGCGACCCGATCCGGTGCGCGATGCCCGCGCCACCTACCACGCCGGGGCGATCGCCCATGTCGTCACCATGCTGCGCGCCCAAGAGGAGGGCTGGCGCAACTGGTTCGCCGACGAGGACGTCACACCCATCGACGTCTCCTACCCGGTGCTCTGGCGCAACCTGACCGACGTGATCGCCGGCATCCTCGACGCGTTGGGCCTCGACCCGCGACTGGCACCCGAACCGGTGCTGCAGCGCCAGGCCGATCAACGCTCCGATGAGTGGTCCGACCGCTACCGGGCGGACGCCGCGCGCGAGGGGCTACCAACCTGACCGCTAACCAGACCACCAACCTGACCGGGTGCCGGTAACCTAACGCCCGTGCACCCGTCGTCCGTTGTCTCCGTGCTGCGGGAACGCGCGGGCCTGCAACCCGACGACCTCGCGTTCTGCTACACCGACTACGAACAGGATTGGGCGGGCGTCACCGAAACCCTGACTTGGGCCGAGTTGTACCGGCGCACACTGAACGTGGCGCACGAGATCAAGCGACACGGCGCGGTCGGGGACCGCGCCGTGATACTGGCGCCGCAAGGGCTCGCGTACATCGTGGCTCTCCTGGGCGCGATGCAGGCCGGTCTGATCGCTGTTCCCCTGCCGGTTCCGGCGGTCGGCTCGCGCGACGACCGGATCACCGCGGTACTCACGGACACCGAGCCCACCGTCGTCCTGACAACGTCCGCCGTCGCCCCGCTGCTATCCGAGCACCAGCCCGACGGGGCTGGCGCCCCAGCCGTCACCCCGGCCGTCACCCCGGCCGTCATTGCCGTCGATTCGCTGGATCTGGACGACCCGGGCGCGCCGAGCATGCGGATCGGCGGCGCGCCAAGCACCGCATACCTGCAGTACACGTCCGGCTCGACCCGCCTTCCGGCAGGAGTGATGATCTCCCACCGCAACCTTGCGGCAAACTTCCAGCAGCTGATGGCGGCCTACTTTCCGGAGTCCGACGGCGTGGCGCCGCGGAACACCATCATCGTGTCGTGGCTGCCGTTCTTCCACGACATGGGGCTGATCCTCGGCGTCATCGCACCGATCCTGGGCGGCTACCTCGGCGACTTGACGAGCCCGGTCGCGTTCCTGCAACGCCCTGCGCGGTGGATCCACTCGATGGCCAAACCCCTCCCCGTGTTCTCCGCGGGGCCCAACTTCGCCTTCGAACTGGCAACCCGAAAGACATCAGATGCCGACCTCGAGGGGGTCGACCTCGGCAACGTGCTGGGAGTCATCAGCGGCGCCGAGCGGATCCACCCCGCCACGCTGGACCGATTCTGCACACGATTCGCCCCGTACAACTTTCGCGACGAGATGATGCGCCCCACCTACGGCCTGGCGGAAGCGACCGTCTACGTCGCCACCAGCACCGCGGGCGGCGGGCCAAAAGTCGCGCATTTCGAGCCCGTGCTCCTCTCAGAGGGCAGCGCGCAACGGTGTCCGGCGGAAGCCGGCGCGCCGCTGCTGAGCTACGGCATGCCGACGTCGCCGGCGGTGCGCATCGTCGACCCCGACTCCCGTGCCGAATGCGCCGACGGCACGGTCGGCGAGATCTGGGTCCACGGCGAGAATGTGGCCGAAGGCTACTGGAAGAAAACCGAAGACAGCCACCGCACCTTCGGCGGCGTGCTCACCGCACCCACGAACGGCACACCGGAGGGGCCCTGGCTGCAGACCGGCGACCTCGCGTTCGTCTCCGACGGCGAACTCTTCATCGTGGGCCGGATCAAGGACATGCTGATCGTCTACGGGCGCAACCACTACCCCGAGGACATCGAGTCGACGGTTCGCGACATCACCGGCGGCCGCGTCGCGGCGATCTCGGTGCCGATGGACGAGACCGAGACGTTGGTCACCATCGTCGAACTGAAGACGGAGGCGCGCCACGCGCTCGACGTGGTCAAAAACGACGTCACCACGGCGGTGTCGAAGGTGCACGGCCTCACCGTCGCCGACCTCGTCCCCGTGGCACCCGGCTCGATCCCCACGACCACGAGCGGCAAGATCCGGCGTTCCGCCTGCGTGGAGCAATACCGGCATCAGGCCTTCACCCGATTGGATGCAGCGTCGTAAAGCGGCTGATCGCCCGCACCGCCTAGTCGCCTCGACCCAGGCCCCTGTCCAGTTCGTCGAACACATTGTCCGCCAATCTCCGGACGGTGGTGACCATGGCGGGGCTGATGCGCACGCCCGTTTCCGTCTCGATTCGGGTGCGCAGATCCAGGTTGCCCAGTGAGTCCAATCCATAGTCGGACAGTCGCCGATCCGGATCGATTCCGCGCCGCAGCACCACACCGGTCTGGTCCGACACCAGCCGAAGAACGGCCGAGGGCCACTCCTCGCGGGGCAGCAAAGCCAACTCGGCGAGGAATGTAGCCCGGTCTGGCCCGCCGTGCCGGACCGCCCGGAAGGCCTCGGCGAAGCGGCTGCGCTGGGCCAGGGCGGACAGCCGCGGCGTACCCACGATCGCCGCATAGCCGGAGTACTGCCGGTCGTAGCGCAGCAGCGTCTCGAGCGCGCGGTACCCCTCGGTCGGCGTGACCGCAACGCCGGCGCCCTGCGCCGGGGCTCCACCCGCCTCGGCCCAGGCGCCCCACGCGATCGCGGTGCCCGGCAGCCCTCGGGCGCGGCGCCAGCGCGCAAACGCGTCCAGCCAACTGTTGGCCGCGGCGTCGGCGCCCCGGCCCGGCGAGCCCACCATCGCGGCCGCCGAGGAGAACACACAGAACCAGTCCAGCGGCGCTCCGGCAGTCGCTTCGTGCAGGTTCCACGCGCCGTAGGCCTTCGGCGCCCAGCAGCGGTCGATGAGCTCGTCGTTGAGGTGGGTCACCGGCGCGTCCCCGTTAACCGCTGCCGCGTGCAGCACTCCGCGCACGGGCAATCCGGTTGCCGTCGCGCACGCTACCAGCCCCTGCGCCGTCGCGGGCTCGGCGATGTCGCCGCAGTGCACCGCGATGTCGGCGCCGGCGTCGCGCAGTTGCTCGATGATCTGGCGTGCCTGAGCGGTGGGCTCGGAGCGGGAGTTCAGCACGATCCGCCCGCATCCCGATCCACCACCGCACGAGGCCATCTCGCCGGCGAGGAACAATCCGAGCTCACCCGTGCCGCCGGTGATGATGTAGGCGCCGTCGGTCCGGAACGGGTGCACCTGGTCGGGGGGCACCACGGCGACGGTGCTGCCCGCCCGCGGCATGTCGAGCACCACCGTGCCGATATGCCCCGCGCCGGCGACAAGGCGGATCGCGGCGGCCGCGTCGTGAACCGGGTGGTGCGTGGTGTGCGGCAGCGGCAGTTCGCCGGCGGCGGTGCGCTCGTAGACGCCTGTCAGCAGGCGCCCGACGGTCTGCGGGTGGCTGACGGTCAGCAGCGACAGGTTCACCGCGAACAGTGACAGGTTGCGGCGGAACGGGAACAGCCCGAGGCGGGTGTCGCGGTCGATGTCGCGCGTGCCCAGCTCGACAAAGCGACCGCCGACGGCCAGCAGGTCGATTCCCGCGCGCTGGGCCGCGCCGGGCAGCGAATTGAGCACCACGTCGACGCCGTATCCGTCGGTATCGCGGCGGATCTCGTCGGCGAAATCGGTGCTGCGGGAGTCGTAGACGTTCCCGATACCCATGTCCCGCAGCAGTTGCCGTTGCTGCGGGCTGCCCGCAGTCGCGAAGATCTCGCAGCCCATCGACCGGGCGATCGCGATGGCCGCCTGCCCGACACCATCCGTCGCCGAGTGGACCAGCACCCTGTCGGCCGGGGTGATGCGTGCGAGGTCGTGCAGGCCGTACCAGGCGGTCGCCGCCGCGGTCGGCACCGCGGCCGCGTCCTCCAGCACCAGCTGAGATGGGAGGGTGACCGCGAGCCGGGCGTCGGCGATGACGAACGAGCCCCAGCAGCCGTGCGGTGACAGCCCGCCGACCCGGTCGCCGACCTTGTGTCCGATGACTCCGGGTCCGACGGCGCTCACCACGCCGGCGAAATCGCCGCCCAACGTCGGCGGACAGCCCTCGACCGTGGGATACCGGCCGAATGCGCCGAGCACATCGGCGACATCGACGGTGGAGGCGGCCACCGCGACCTCGATCTCCCCGGGCCCCGGCGGCACCCGATCGACTGCGACGAATTCCAGCGATTCCAGGTCCCCCGGGGTGCGGATCTGCAGGCGCACACCGTCGCCGGCGTGCTCGGCGACGGTGGTGCGCCGATCGGCCGGTCGCAGCGCGCCGGGACGCAGCCGGGCGGTGTACCACTGGCCGTCGCGCCAGGCGGTCTCGTCCTCGTCCGAGCCGCTGAGTAACTGCAGCGCGATCCGGCCCGCGTCGGTCGCGGCATCGACGTCGATCTGAGTCGCGCCCAAGTGTGGGTGCTCGGCGTCGATCGCCCTCATCAGCCCGCGCAGCCCGGCCAGCTCCAGGTTGGCCATATCGCCGCTCACCACGCTGGCCGCATTCCTGGTCACCACGAACAGCCGGGGCGGCTCGCCGTCGAGCTCCGATAGCTCACGGGCGACGGCCGCCAGGCGGGCGACGTGGTCGCGCCCACGCCGCCATGCCGCAGACCGCTCTACGTCACCGATGGGCGCCGGCGCCACCACGACAACCCCGGCCAGCCCGGCGCCCGACAGCAGCGAACGCAACCGGGCGAGATCATCGGCTTCGCCGGAGTCATCGGCTTCCAGCAGCCCAGCCGGCAAGGTCGCCGTCGTGCACCGGGCGGCGTCGGCGTTCAACGCCGTGTCCAGCCCGGAGATCAGTGGATCAGCCGGCTGGCCGGACGCGGCGAGCAGCAGCCAGGAGGCGGACTGATCGGGTCGCGCCTCGGGCAGTTCGCGCGGCTCCCACTCGATGGTGAACAACCGCTCGTTGAACAGCCGCTGAGCCTGTTCCTCCTCCGAAGACCAGGCCGCCATCAGCAACCCCTCGACAGTCACCAGGACCGCACCCATCGCGTCCAGCACCTCGATGTCGGCTTCACACCACCCGGGACGCGAGGCGGTGATCCGGGTGAGGCAGTAGTGCGCGTCGCGGGTCGCCTGGTGGGTGCGCAGCCTGCGCACCCCGACGGGCACCAGCAGTCCGGGGGCGCCCGCTTGCTGCACCTCGGGATGAGCCTCAGGATGGGAGATCACCGACTGGAAACACGCGTCGAGCAACGCCGGATGCATGACGTAGGAGGACAACTCAGAGCGGATCACCCCGGGCACGGTGATCTCGGCCAGGACCGTGGCGGGGACTCCGAGTGCCACCAGCGTCGCGGTCAGACCCGAGAAAGCCGGGCCGTAGTGAATACCCGCAGCGTCGAGCGCCTTGCGCACTTCGGTGCCGTCCACGCGGCATGGATGTGCGGCGGTCAGCGCCGCGATGTCGTACGCGGGTGGGCTCCCAGGCTCCTCCGGGGCGCGCAGGACCGCACTCGCGCGTCGGACGAGCTCATCCTCCTCGTCGGTGTCGATAATGAACTCGAAGACCCCGGAATCGGAACGCGTTGCAGCGCACAGGATCTGAGTGTCGACAGCAAACAGGAGCGCCTGCTCGAACCTGACGTCGCAGACTTCCGATACCGTGCCGATGGCGGCGCGGGCCGCCGCTAGCGCCATCTCGCAGTAGGCGGCGGCGGGCAGCGCGACCACGTCGTGAATCTGGTGGTCGCCGAGCCACGGCTGCGCCCCGGTGCCGACATCGCCCTGCCAGACGTGACGCTCCGGCTCCTCGCGCAGGCGCACATGCGCGCCGAGCAGGGGATGAACGGCCAGCACCGAGGCGCCGCGAGGCTGGTCCCCCGCCTCGCGGCTGAGCAGCAGTTCGCGGTGGGTCCAGGTGGGCAGCGGCGCATCCACCAGACGACCGGTCGGGTAGACGACGGAGAAGTCCACCGCGGCTCCGGCGCTGTGCACGGCGGCGACGAACTCGCGCAACCCGAGTCCAGTCGCCGGGTCGCGCGCCGCGAGCGCGGCGACGGGCATGTCGAGCCCGGCGGCATTCTGCTGGACGGCGTCTGTGAGCAGTGGCTGTGGCGACAGCTCACCGAACACCCGGAATCCGTCTTTGATGCCCGCCTGCACGGCCGCAGCGAATCGCACGGTGTACCGGAGGTTTTCGGCCCAGTAGTCGGCGTCGAACGACGGCCGTTCCTTCGGGTTCCACAGCGTCGCGGAGTAGTAGGGCACGTCGGGTGCCCCGGGTTCGAGCCCGGCCAGAGCTTCGACTAACTCGTCGAGGATCGGATCCACCTGCGGCGAATGGGCGGCCCCATCCCAGCCCCCGTCCCAGCCCCTGTCCCAGCCCCTGTCCCAGCCCTCGTCGAAGGCCTCGTCCAGAGCCACCTCGCGCGCCGTCACACCCTGCTCCTGCCAGGCCACGACCAGGTCGCGGATGGTTCGGGCGTCGCCCCCGACGACGGTCGACGTCGGCGAGGCCACTACCGAGAGCACCACGTCGGTGATTCCGCGGATGGACAGTTCCGACAGCACCTCCTGACCCGGCAGTTCCACCGACGCCATGGCGCCGCTACCGGAGACACGCTGCACCAACCGTGCACATCGGCAGATGACGCGCGTCCCGTCCTGCAGCGACAGGGCCCCGGCGGCGACGGCCGCTGCGGCCTCACCGAGCGAGTACCCGACGACGGCGCCGGGGCGGACCCCATAGGACGCCAGCGTCGCGGCCAGGGCAACCTGGATCGCAAAGACCGTCGGCCAGACGCGGTCGACCCCGGTGACCTGTTCGGGCGCGGACATCGTCTCGATCACCGAAAAGCCGGCCTCCGCGGCGACCAACGGTTCGATCGCGGCGACCGTGGCGGCGAACACCGGCTCCGTCGCCAGCAACTCGGCACCCATTGCCGCCCACTGCGAACCCTGCCCGGAGAACACCCATACCGGGCCCCGCTCGCCCTGGCCGACCGCCGACTCGTGGGGCAGGTCGCTATCGGCGAGATCGCGCAGCGACTTGATGAGCTCGGCGACGTCGCGCGCCCAGACGACGGCCCGGACCGGGCGGTGAGCACGGCGCCGGGACAACGTGTAGCCGAGGTCATGCAAGTCGGCCTCGGTCACACCGCGACGATCACCGCGACGATCACCGCGACGCTCGTCGACCCAGGCGGCGAGCCGGGCGGCCGTGACGCGCAGTTGCTCAGCCGACGTGGCCGAAATCGGAAAGGGCAGCCACCGGCCGACCCGCGACTCGGTCGCCGGTTC
>CAIYOH010000130.1 GCA_903927745.1 uncultured Mycobacteriaceae bacterium | reverse complement strand
CGGCATCGCCGAAGTGCTCGAGGACGAGTTGGAGGCCGGCGGCACCGTCGGCAACGTCACTGTGTTGGGCGCCTGGCGCAACCGGGCGGGCCGGGCGGGTCAGCCGTCGGAGCCCGCGGCACCGAGGGTGTCGAAAACTTCGTGATAGAGCAGCGCGTGCACGTCGCGCAGGCGTGGGATGTCGTCGAATTCCAGCGGATCGTGTGACGCCGACTCGATAATCAGCGTCCCCGTCCGAAACATTCTCTCGACAAGTGTGTCCCGGAATTCCACGCTGGTGATCCGCGCCACGGGGATGTCCATTCCGGCGCGCGTCAACGCGCCGTACCGATACATCAACCGCCGGTTGGTGACGACGAAATGTGTGGTCAGCCAGCCCACGAATCGCCGCAGGGTGAACCAGCCGACGGCCGTCAGCCAGATGCCCCACGCGGCGCCGTGCGCGACGTTCTTGGTGACCTGCGCCCACTGCGTCGAGTCGACGTATCCGGAGCCCAGCGCCGCCAGCCCGGTCGCCACGATCAGGACCGCCGCGGGCCAGATCAGGCTCTTCCAGTGCGGGTGGCGGTGGATGACCACCTGCTCGCCTGCGGCTAGGGCGTTGTCCGGGAAGCCCACGCTCCGAGAGTAGCGCCGCTGCGCGTCAGCGCAGATGCACCACGTCGCCGGCCGAGACCACCACGGTCCCGTCGGCGGTGTCGAGCATCAGCCTGCCCTGGTCGTCGATTCCCGTCGCGGTCCCGACGACGTCCCGGCCGCCCGGCAGGTGTGCCCGCACGCTGGTCCCGATGGTGAGGCTGCGCGCCCGGTAGTCGGCCGCCAGCGCCCAGTCGGCGCCGCGGGCGGCGCGCCACGCGACGATCCGCCGGCCCAGCTCCCGCAGCAACCCGGCCGCCAGCCGCTGGCGGTCCGGCGCCGCTACGCCCATGTCCACCAGCGACGTCGCCCCGTCGATTCCCTCGGGCGCGGCAAAGACGTTGAGCCCCAACCCGATCACCACCACCGGCCGCGCCACCTCGGCGAGGATGCCGGCCAGCTTGGCCCCCGGCGATCCGGCGATCACGTCGTTGGGCCACTTCAGGCCCACGCTCAGGCCCTCCGTCTGGCCCGCCGTCTGGCCCGCCCTCTGGCCCTCCGGACTGCCGGCCTCGTCGAGCAGGGGTGCCACGGCGTCGACCACCGCCACGCCGGCGGCCAGGGGCAGCCAGCCCCATCCGGCGGTCGGGACGTCGACGATGCTGACGCCGACCGACATGGTGATCTGAGTCCGCTCGCCGGCCCGCCACTGGCGGCCGTGCCGGCCCCGCCCGGCGGTCTGATGCTCGGCGATCAGCACGGCCCCGGCCACGTCGCCGCCGGCCTCCGCGCGCGCCAGCATGTCGGCGTTGGTGGACCCGGTCTGCTCGACGACGTCGAGGTGGCGCCAGCCGAGCCCCGTCCCGATCAGCTCGGCGCGCAGGGCCGCGGCATCCAGGGCGGGCCTGGGCTCATCGCGGTCGCTCACTCGTTTGTCCTTACCAGACCGGCCGAGCCCCCATCGCCGCGACACGGGGAGCCGATACCATCGGAGTCCATGACGAGCGTTACCGACCACACCGCCGAACCCGCCGCCGAGCACACGATCGACATCCACACCACCGCGGGCAAGCTGGCGGAGCTGCGTAAGCGCCGGGATGAGTCGCTGCACCCCGTGGGCGAAGCCGCCGTCGAGAAGGTGCACGCCAAGGGCAAGCTGACTGCCCGCGAGCGCATTTACGCCCTGCTGGACGAGGACTCGTTCGTCGAGCTCGACGCGTTGGCTCGCCACCGCAGCAGCAATTTCGGCTTGGACTCCAACCGTCCGGTGGGCGACGGCGTGGTCACCGGCTACGGCACCATCGACGGCCGCGACGTGTGCATCTTCAGCCAGGACGCGACGGTGTTCGGCGGCAGCCTCGGCGAGGTGTACGGCGAGAAGATCGTCAAGGTCCAGGAGCTGGCGCTAAAGTCGGGCCGCCCGCTGATCGGCATCAACGACGGCGCCGGGGCCCGCATCCAGGAGGGGGTCGTCTCGCTCGGCCTCTACAGCCGGATCTTCCGCAACAACATCCTGGCCTCGGGCGTCATCCCGCAGATCTCGCTGATCATGGGTGCGGCCGCCGGCGGGCACGTCTACTCCCCGGCGCTGACCGACTTCGTGATCATGGTCGATCAGACCAGCCAGATGTTCATCACCGGGCCCGACGTCATCAAGACCGTCACCGGCGAGGACGTCACCATGGAGGAACTCGGCGGCGCGCACACCCACATGTCGAAGTCGGGCACGCTGCACTACGTCGCCTCCGGCGAACAGGACGCCTTCGAGTGGGTCCGCGACCTGCTGAGCTACCTGCCCGCCAACAACGCCACCGACCCGCCGCGGCACCCCGCGACCGCCCCCGCGGGCCCGATCGAGGACAACCTCACCGACGAGGACCACGAGCTCGACACCCTGATCCCCGACTCGCCGAATCAGCCCTACGACATGCACGAGGTGATCACCCGGATCCTCGACGACGACGAGTTCCTCGAGATCCAGGGCGGCTACGCGCAGAACATCGTCGTCGGGTTCGGCCGCATCGACGGCCGCCCGGTGGGCATCGTGGCCAACCAGCCGACGCAGTTCGCCGGCTGCCTGGACATCAACGCCGCGGAGAAGGCCGCCCGCTTCGTGCGGACCTGCGACTGCTTCAACATCCCCATCGTCATGCTCGTGGACGTTCCGGGCTTCCTGCCGGGCACCGAGCAGGAGTACAACGGCATCATCCGGCGCGGCGCCAAGCTGCTGTACGCCTACGGCGAGGCCACCGTCCCGAAGATCACCGTGATCACCCGCAAGGCCTACGGCGGTGCCTACTGCGTGATGGGCTCCAAGGACATGGGCTGCGACGTCAACCTCGCCTGGCCGACCGCCCAGATCGCGGTGATGGGCGCCTCGGGCGCCGTCGGGTTCGTCTACCGCCAGCAACTCAAGGAGGCGACCGCGGCCGGCGAGGACGTCGACACGCTGCGGTTGCAGCTGCAGCAGGAGTACGAGGACACGCTGGTCAACCCGTACGTGGCCGCCGAGCGGGGATACGTCGACGCCGTCATCCCGCCGTCGCACACCCGCGGCTACATCGCCACCGCGCTGCGCCTGCTGGAACGCAAGATCTCGCATCTGCCGCCCAAGAAGCACGGAAACATTCCCCTGTGAGTACCGAGAGCACTGATAACACTGAGGGCCCGCGCGAGCCGCACATCGCGATCCTCAAAGGCACGCCCACCGACGCCGAACTGGCGGCGCTGATCACCGTGCTGGCCGGCGCGGGCGGTGCGCCGGCCCCGGTGCGTTCCGACGCCACCCGTTGGGGACGTCCGGAGGACCGGCTGCGTTTCGCGATGTCCAGCCACCAGCGGCTGACCATGCAGCAGATGACCTCCCTGAAATAGTGACCCGACTGGTGCTGGCCTCGGCCTCCGCGGGCCGGCTGCGGGTGCTGCGCGGGGCCGGTGTCGATCCGCTGGTGATCGTGTCCGGGGTCGACGAGGACGCGATCGTCGCCCGCTTGGGTCCGGATGCGTCACCCGACGACGTGGTGGGCGCGCTCGCCGCCGCGAAAGCCCAACGGGTGGCCGCCGGACTGGACGCCGCCGTCGCGGCGGATTGCGTTGTCCTCGGCTGTGATTCGCTGCTGTTCCTCGACGGCCGCCTCTGCGGCAAGCCCGGGTCGGCCGCTGCGGCGGTGCGTCAGTGGCAGTTGATGGGCGGACGGTCGGGCCGGCTGCACACCGGGCACTGCCTGCTGCGTCTGACCGACGGGACGGTGAGCCACCAGCAGGTCGAATCGGCCTGCACCACTGTGCGTTTCACTCAACCGGCGGATGCGGAACTGGATGCCTACGTCGCGCACGGCGAGCCCCTCGAGGTCGCGGGCGGATTCACCCTGGACGGACTGGGCGGCTGGTTCGTCGACGGGATCGACGGCGATCCCGCCAACGTGATCGGCGTGAGCCTGCCGTTGCTGCGGGAGATGCTGCGGCGCGCCGGGATGTCGGTGCACCAGCTGTGGGCCGGCTCATCGAGGTAGCCGGCTCGTCGAGACTGCAACCTTGGCGACCCGCCGCGGCGTGTCGTGTGCGTGGTGTCAGTGTCGCGGCCGGCACGGCTGTCCGGCGGCTGGGTGTGGGCTCCACGCCGCGGCGTAGTGTCATTTCCGTGGCCTTCGCGACCGACCCCAGTCCTACGCTCGCCGGGTACGCGCACCCCGAACGACTGGTCACCGCCGACTGGCTGTCGGCCAACCAGGGCGCGCCCGGCCTGGCGATCGTCGAATCCGACGAGGACGTCCTGCTCTACGACGTCGGCCACATCCCCGGCGCGGTCAAGATCGACTGGCACACCGACCTCAACGATCCCCTGGTGCGCGACTACATCGACGGCGAGCAGTTCGCTGAGCTGATGAACCGCAAGGGCATCGCCCGCGACGACACCGTGGTGATCTACGGAGACAAGAGCAACTGGTGGGCGGCCTACGCGCTGTGGGTGTTCACCCTGTTCGGCCACCCCGATGTGCGCCTGCTCAACGGCGGACGCGACCTATGGCTGGCCGAGCGCCGCGAGACCACCCTCGACGTCCCGACCGCGACGGCCACCGGCTATCCCGTCGCTGCGCGCAATGACGGGCCCATCCGGGCGTTCAAGGACGACGTGCTGGCCACCCTGGGCGCCCAGCCGCTGATCGACGTACGCTCGCCCGAGGAGTACACCGGCGCACGCACCCATATGCCCGACTACCCCGAAGAAGGCGTGCTGCGCGGTGGGCACATCCCCACCGCCCGGTCGATTCCCTGGAGCAGAGCGGTCGACGAATCCGGACGATTCCGCGACCGCGCGGAACTCGAGGAGCTCTACGGCTTCCTGCAGCCCGACGACGGCACTGCCGCCGAGACGATCGTCTACTGCCGCATCGGTGAGCGGTCCAGCCACACCTGGTTCGTGCTCACCCACCTCCTGGGCACGCCCGGCGTCCGCAATTACGACGGCTCGTGGACCGAGTGGGGCAACACCGTCCGGGTCCCAATCGTCGGCGGCACACAGCCGGGAGCTGTCCCCGCCCGATGAGTGTGCCCGCACCGCTGGCCGAGGTGGTGTCCGAGTTCGCCGAGGTCGCAGGCCAGGACAAGCTGACCCTGCTACTGGAGTTCGCCAACGACCTGCCAGCCCTGCCCGACGGCCTCGCCGAGGCGGCCATGGAACCGGTGCCCGAGTGCCAGTCACCGCTGTTCCTGCACGTCGACCCCAGCGACCCCGCCCGGGTGCGGCTGTACTTCAGCGCGCCCGCCGAAGCGCCGACCACACGCGGATTCGCCTCGATCCTGGCCGCGGGCCTCGACGGGCAACCGGCCGCCGACATCCTGGCCGTACCTGAGGATTTCTACGCCGATCTGGGGCTCGCCGCGCTGATCAGCCCGCTACGCCTGCGCGGCATGTCGGCGATGCTGGCACGCATCAAGCGGCGGCTGCGCGAGGCCTGAGAATCCGACACCGCCTCGTCGGCCGGTCGGCGCGGCGCTTACACTTCCAGCGACGCCGTAGTAAGAAATTCTCTTAGAGAAGCGCGACGACCATCGCCTTCAGACATGCCGACAAGGAGGCGCAGTGGTGAGTCACGCCGGCTCGAGGATCTCCAAGGTGCTCGTCGCCAACAGAGGCGAGATCGCCGTCCGGGTGATCCGGGCGGCCCGCGACGCGGGCCTCGCCAGCGTGGCCGTCTACGCCGAGCCCGACGCCGACGCGCCGCACGTGCGCCTGGCCGACGAGGCGTTCGCCCTGGGCGGGCAGACCTCGGCGGAGTCCTACCTGGACTTCGCCAAGGTCCTCGACGCGGCGGCGAAGTCCGGCGCCAACGCGATCCACCCCGGCTACGGATTCCTCTCGGAGAACGGCGATTTCGCCCAGGCCGTACTCGACGCGGGCCTGATCTGGATCGGGCCCAGCCCGCAGTCGATCCGCGACCTCGGCGACAAGGTCACCGCGCGCCACATCGCCGCCCGCGCGCAGGCTCCCCTGGTGCCCGGCACCCCCGACCCCGTCAAGAACGCCGACGAGGTGATCGCGTTCGCCCGGGAGTACGGCCTGCCGATCGCCATCAAGGCGGCGTTCGGCGGCGGGGGCCGTGGCATGAAGGTGGCCCGCAACCTCGAGGAGATCCCCGAGCTGTTCGAGTCGGCCGTCCGCGAGGCGACGTCGGCGTTCGGGCGCGGCGAATGCTTCGTGGAGCGCTATCTGGACAAGCCGCGCCACGTCGAGGCGCAGGTGATCGCCGACCAGCACGGCAACGTCGTCGTCGCGGGAACCCGGGACTGCTCGCTGCAGCGCCGTTACCAGAAGCTCGTGGAGGAGGCGCCGGCGCCTTTTCTTACTGACTTCCAGCGCAAGGAGATTCACGACTCGGCCAAGCGAATCTGCAAGGAGGCCCATTACTACGGCGCCGGCACGGTCGAATACCTGGTCGGCCAGGACGGCCTGATCTCGTTCCTGGAGGTCAACACGCGCCTTCAGGTCGAGCACCCGGTCACCGAGGAAACCGCCGGCATCGACCTGGTGCTGCAGCAGTTCAAGGTCGCCAATGGCGAGAAGCTCGACATCACCGAGGACCCCACGCCGCGCGGGCACGCCATCGAGTTCCGGATCAACGGCGAGGATGCCGGCCGCGGCTTCCTGCCCGCCCCGGGCCCGGTGACCACGTTCCACCCGCCGAGCGGGCCGGGTGTGCGCCTGGACTCGGGCGTGGAGACCGGCTCGGTGATCGGCGGCCAGTTCGACTCGATGCTGGCCAAACTGATCGTGTACGGGGCCGACCGCAACGAGGCGCTGGCGCGGGCGCGACGCGCGCTCGACGAGTTCGAGGTGGAGGGGCTGGCGACGGTCATCCCCTTCCATCGCGCCGTGGTGTCCGATCCTGCGTTCATCGGCGACGAGAACGGTTTCACCGTGCACACCCGCTGGATCGAGACCGAGTGGAACAACACCATCGCGCCGTTCACCGGTTCGGCTGCCCTCGACGACGACGACGCCGAGGCACAGCCGCGGCAGAAGGTGGTCGTCGAGGTCGACGGCCGCCGGCTCGAGGTGTCGCTGCCCGGCAACCTGGCACTGGGCAACGGCGCGGCCGGGGGCGAGGCCGGTGTCATCCGCAAGAAGCCCAAGGCGCGCACGCGCGGAGCGCACGCCGGCGCCGCGGCCTCCGGTGACGCGGTGACCGCACCCATGCAGGGCACCGTGGTGAAGGTCGCGGTTGAAGAGGGCCAGGTGGTGTCCACCGGCGACCTGGTGGTGGTGCTCGAGGCCATGAAGATGGAGAACCCCGTCACTGCACACAAGGACGGCACCATCACCGGTCTCGCGGTCGAGGCCGGCGCCGCCATCACCCAGGGAACCGTGCTCGCCGAAATCAAGTGATTCCCCCGTGGCGACCGATTACGACCCGATCGCCGAGCAGTATCAGCGGTCCAAGCAGCAGCCGTGGCGGACCCTCATCGAGTGCTTCACGTTGATGGGTCTGGTCGGCGACCCGACCGGGCTGGCCGTCCTGGACCTGGCGTGCGGGGAGGGGTTCTACTCCCGGCTGATCGCCCACCGCGGGGCCGCGCGCGTGACCGGGCTGGACCTGTCGGCGGGCATGATCGCCCTGGCCCAAGCCCAGGAGGCGCGCCTGCCGCTGGGCATCTCCTACGCGGTGGCCGACGCGCTCGCCCTGCCCGCCGTCGACCCGGTCGACCTGACGGTGGCCGCCTACCTGCTCAACTACGCCCGCACCCGCGCTGAGTTGCAGGCGATGTGCGACGGGATCGCCCGGTGCCTCACACCGGGGGGACGCTTCGTCACCGTCAACACCAACCCGGCCCTGGACTTCACCGCCGCCCCGTCGTACCGCCGGTACGGATTCGAGACCACCGTGGACGGCGACTGGCGGGAGGGCACACCGATCCGGTTGACGTTCCATCTCGACGACGGGCCGTTCACGATCGAGAACTATCACCTCGGTGTCGCCGCGCACGAGGAGGCGTTCGCCCGGGCGGGTTTCACCGAGGTCCGCTGGCACCGGCCGAGGCTGTCTCCCGACGCGCCGGCCGAGCATGACGAGCAGTTCTGGTCGACGTTCATGGATGTCCCGCCGGTGACGTTCATCGAGTGCATCCGGGGCACCACCTTCTCATCGGCGTCATCGGCGGCGGCAGTTCCCTCGGACCGCCCCGCGCCACGCAGCTACTAGGGCACCAGAATCGGACCGATGATCGGCGGAACATCCCCGACGAGGGTCACCACCATGAGTGTGAGCAGTAGCCAGCCGGCCCCGTGCCATCCCCACCAAACGCCGTCGTCGGTGTACACGCGGTAGGTGCGCACAAACGCCCACAGCCCGGCGCCCAATAGAATCAGCGGACACCCGACGGCCAGCAGGGTGCGTTCCGGCGCCCCGCAGGCCACGGTGTCGACGGTGGTCCCCGGGCAGGTGCTCACCCACAGCAGGGCCAGGACCAGGAACCCGATCCCCGCGGCCGCCGCCGCCACGGCGAACCGGACGGCGGCGCGCACCTCGGCGTCGTCCTGCCCCAGGCGGTCGCCGCGCGAGCGCTCACGTGTCCTGTCCACGTCCGATGCATCGCCGGGGCCACAAAAAACGTTACCGGCGCCCCACCTGCGCGGTCGGTACTATCGGCCCCATGGCGACGGCGAGAAGGCGGCTGTCCCCCGAGGACCGGCGTGCGGAGCTGCTCGCGCTGGGGTCGGAGATCTTCGGGACCAAACCCTTCGACGAGGTCCGCATCGACGAGGTCGCCGAACGGGCCGGGGTGTCGCGGGCGCTGATGTACCACTACTTTCCCGACAAGCGGACGTTTTTCGCCGCCGTGGTCAAAGAGGAAGCCGACCGGTTGTACGCGGCCACCAACAGTTCCCCGCCCGCCGGCATCACGATGTTCGAGGAGATCCGGAGCGGGGTGCTCGCCTACATGGCGTATCACCAGCAGAACCCGGAGGCCGCGTGGGCCGCGTACGTCGGGCTCGGCCGCTCCGACCCCGTCCTGCTCGGCATCGACGACGACGCCAAGAACCGCCAGACCGACCACATCATGTCCCGGATCGCGGAGGTGGTACGGGGCATGGCC
This sequence comes from uncultured Mycobacteriaceae bacterium, assembly GCA_903927745.1. Classification (GTDB taxonomy): domain Bacteria; phylum Actinomycetota; class Actinomycetes; order Mycobacteriales; family Mycobacteriaceae; genus Mycobacterium. Next base: position 1,241 of record CAIYOH010000130.1, on the reverse strand, counting down.
GACAACCGCGCCCTGCAACCCGACGTCGAGCGCGACCTGCGGGTGATCCTGCACGGCTGGTTGGCGTTGACCTTCGAGGTGTGTCGCCAGCGGATCATGGACCCCACGACCGACGCCGAGCGGCTCGCCGACGCCTGCGCGCACGCCCTGCTGGACGCGATCGCCCGGGTGCCGGAGATCCCCGACGAGCTCGCCGGCGCGATGGCCACCGCGCGGCTGTAGAGGATCGCGCGAACACTCGTCGGGGCGGGGACTCAGCGCCTTATATTCTTTCCGAAGGTTCCCCACGGGGCCGTGAACTCACCATGCCGGGATAGGAGCGCCACAGTCATGGAGTCGGTGTACGTTGACGAATCGGCCACCGCCGCTATCGGGTCTCAGGTCACTCAACTGGCCGCGCAGGGTCTCAATTCCGGCGGCGCGGTCACGGCGCCTCTGACGGTGCTGCCTCCCGCCGGGGCCGACCCGGTCTCGTTACAGGCGTCGGCGGCGTTCGCCGCGCAGGGCGCCAAGGTTCTAGCCTTCGACGCCGAGGCGCAGAATTTCATCGCTGCGGCGGGCGCGGCGCTGACCCAGATCGCCGCCACGTACGGCGCCGTCGACGGCGCCTCCGCGGGCACCCTGCAGGGCGCCGGCACCCGGATCGCCGGCATCCCCACCGCCGAAATGGGCACCACGATCGACCCCAGCGGACCGCCGACACCGATCACGCCCAGCGGACCGCCGACACCAACCAACCCCAGCGGGCCGCCGACACCGATCACACGCGGATACACCCCGATCACCCCTAGCGCGTCGCCGAGACGTGACACGCCCAAAGACACCGAAGCCGCGGCGGTGTCGGATGCGGGCACCGCAGCGGTTATTCCGACGACGGGAACGATCCCCGACGGCGGCGTGTCGACCACGACGAGACCAGCCCCGGGTTCAGCAAAGTGACCAAACCGGCGATGACGGAGCCGGTGTCGGCGATTACGGGCGCAGTAAACCATCGGGTCGACCTAGTCGACGCGGCGCAAGCCGAGGTGTTCGCCTCCCGCTACGGCGGCGACACCTGAACCCACGCCGCGATGCGCCGCAACCCGACCCGCTGGGCCGGTTCAGCGCCGTCACCCGAGAATGGTTCAGCAGCACCTTCTCCGCGCCCACCACCGCGCAGGCGCAGGCCTGGGACGCGATCGCCGACGGCCACCATACTTTGGTGATCGCACCCACCGGGTCCGGCAAAACCCTGGCCGCAT
>CAIYOH010000129.1 GCA_903927745.1 uncultured Mycobacteriaceae bacterium | reverse complement strand
CGGAACTCTGACTCGGCAGCAACTGCGGGCCCGGTACCGGGCGGTCTTGCCGAATGTCTATCTGCCGAACGACGCAGGGCCGTCCCTCGAGTCGCGAATCGTCGCCGCCTGGCTCTGGTCGGGCCGTGGCGGCGTGATCAGCGGGGCTGCTGCGGCGGCGCTGCACGGTGCCCGGTGGATCCCCGATGACGTGCCGATTGAATTGATCTGTGGCAACAACCATCCGCCGCGGGGCATCGCCGTGCGCCGGTATGCGCTACTCGAGGGCGAGACACTGCTGGTGGACGGAATGACCGTGACGACCCCCGCGCGCACGGCGTTCGACATCGGCCGGCGCGAGGCCGCCCGTCCGGCCGTGGTCCGCCTGGACGCGCTGGCGCGCGCAACCGGCATCAAGGCCGACGTGGTGTTGCGCGTCGCTCGGAGCCATCCCCGATCGCCGGGGCTCCGCAGGCTTGAAGCCGCGCTCGCCCGGGTCGACCCCGGCGCGGAGTCGCCGAGGGAAAGCCAGCTGCGGCTCCTGCTCGTCGACGCCGGGCTCCCGCGGCCGCGGACCCAGATACCGGTGGCGGGCCCAGACGGTATCGCGGTCGCCTACCTGGACATGGGCTGGGAGGAATACCTGGTGGCGGTGGAGTACGACGGCGACCAGCACCGAGCGGATCGGCGGCAATACGTGAAAGACATCCGGCGTTCGGAAATGCTCGAGCGGATGGGGTGGCGCGTCGTCCGAGTGGTCGCGGAGGATCGCCCAGCCGCCATCATCCGCCGGGTGCGGGCCGCGATCGCGGCGTCCATTGGGAACTCACGGCTTTGAGTGGGAAGCCACGGCGGAGCTTGTCGGCGTGTCGCATCCCAGGATTCCCACTCGACGGGACGGGACGGGACGGGACGAGAGGAATGTCAGAGGCGCGTTAGAAGGTGCTGGTGGGCCGCACCTTATTCGCCATGTCGACCAGGGCGTAGCGGTGGCGTTGCGTGGGGGCTACGCGCGCCAGATCGCGCAGTGATGCCTCGACGCCCAGTCGCAGTCCGTGTTCGGTGAACGGGAATCCGAGGATGTGGTTGGTGCTGGCCTTGATGCGGTCCCGGTTGTCCGTCAGCCAGTCCATCGCGGCGCCCAGCACCAACGCACGGATCTGCAGGACGCGCGGTTCGGTGGCCGGCAGCGCCTCGACCCGGCGGGCAGCGTCGCGTATCTGATCCTCGGTGATCGCGCTCGCCGACCGTCCGGACAACAGAGTCACCGCGCTGGTCAGGCGTGCGGTCGTGAAATGCCTGGACGCCGCGGGCACCTGGTCCAAAGTTCGGACCGCCCCGGCGCGATCGCCTTCGGCGGACAGGAATCTGGCCAGCCCGAATGCCGCCGAGATCACGCCGCGGTCGGTCCGCCACACCGACTGGTAGAACTTGCACTCGTCGGTGGTCTCGGCCAGTTCGGCGGTCGCGGCGAGGGCCATCTTGGGCGCTAGCTCGCCCGGGAACCTGTCCAGGACCTCCGTGAAATGCTCTCTGGCGGAACCATAGTCACCGGTGAGTAATTCGGAGACGGCCCGGTACCAGACCAACCGCCACCGTGAGCCGACCCGCTCGGTGAGGTCGTCGAGTTTGCGGGTGGCCTTGGCGACGTCGCCCAGATCGAGCAGCGCGCGGACCTCCATCAGCGGCAACTCGACGGACCCGGAGAGCTCAATTCCGTCGGCGTCCAGGGTGCCGTGCCGGGCTGCGCGCAGCGTGTCCAGCGTTTCGACCGGCTGGGACAGCACCGTCGCCTGCAGCACCGGGGCGGCGACGTCGGCCGGATCGACCAGCGGCACTTGCAGTGCGGTCACGATCTCCCGGGCCGTCAGCCTTTCCGAATGAACCTGGCCGTCGACGTACACGTCGGTGTGCGCAACCAACAGATCCACCCCGAACGTCGAGCGGCTCGGGCTGAACACGGTGGACAGTCCCGGGCGCGGCGCCCCGGTGTCGTGGGCCACCACTTCGCGCAGCACGCCTGCCAGTTGAGCGGCCATCTCCTCGGTGGTGCCGAAGCGACGCCGGGGATCCGGATCGGTGGCACGACGCAACATCCGCCGAAACGAGTCGTGGGCGGTGAGTACCGGGTCGTCGTCGGGCAGGCCGTCCACGTAGCGTCCGTTGTCCGTCGGCAGGTTCACCGTGAGCGCCGCCAGCGTACGCCCGACGGTGTAGATATCGGTGGCGATCGTCGGTCCGGTCTGCACGATCTCCGGTGCCTGGAATCCCGGCGTGCCGTAGAGGTAGCCGAACGAGTTGAACCGCGAGACCGCGCCGAGGTCGATCAGCTTCAGCTGCTCCTCGGTGAGCATGATGTTCTCCGGCTTCAGGTCGTTGTAGACCAAGCCGATGGAATGCAGATAACCGAGCGCGGGAAGGATTTCCAGCAGATAGGCGATCGCCTCGGCGACGGGGAGTTTGTCGGACCGTCCTTCTTTGAGGCCCTGCTTGAGCGACTGCCCGCCGATGTACTCCATGACGATGTAGCCGACCGGATCTCCCTGCCGGTCGACGTGCTCAACGAAATTG
>CAIYOH010000128.1 GCA_903927745.1 uncultured Mycobacteriaceae bacterium | reverse complement strand
TTGACCCCTCGAACGGCAGCCGCACCGGTTCCGAACCGTCCGACCGGGACAGCCCCGCGATGCCGCGGCCGACGGATACCGCCCTGCGGCCGATCACGACCGCGGTACGAAGAACCGACCGCACCGAGAATCCGTCTGTCTTGGCACGTTTCTCGCGCGCCGGGTCCGGGTACAGCCATGGTGCACATGAGTCGCCCTCCGGGTCGGTGGCAAGGGATCGCGTCAGCAGCCGCATCCCTCCGACACCGTCGGTGAGGGCGTGGTGAATCTTGCAGTAGATCGCGAAACGGCTTGGGTACAAACCTTCGATCACATGGCACGTCCACAGCGGCCGGGACCGGTCGAGCCGCACGGAGTGCAGGTGCGAGATCAGTTCTCCCAGTTCACGTTCGCCACCCGGGGCGGGAAGCGCCATATGGCGAATGTGGTATTCGCGATCCACATTCTGGGCGGGCACCAGTGCGGGGACGAGCCGAGCAAGTGGGCCGCCCGCGAGCTTGAGCCCGAACGGCGCGGTGAGCGGGCCCAGGCGGCGAAACTCGTCGACGACGTCGCGCACGAAGGTATCCGGCGCACCAGGGGGAATCTGGAAGATCTGCAAGCACCCCACGTGCATAGGCGCCTCAGTGGTCTCGATGGCGAGAAACGTCGCGTCTGCCAGCGACATGAATTGACGGGCCATTCCGCTCATCGTTACCGCTCCCAGGGCACTCATCACCACAATGTCGCAGGAAACGCACGTCGCATGCAACCAGCGTCGCGGCCGATCGTGAGAGCTAATCCCTTCATGAGGCGCTGGTCGTCCCTCGCGGATTATGCTGACTGCATGGCGCCGACAAGGTTCCGAGCCGCGCCGACGTGGTCAGGCGGCCCGGATCGACCGGATTGCGTCGCGGCGGTGCGGGCGCAGAACTGCGAACCCACACAGCGCTACGCCGACAACGCCGCGCGCCGAAATCGGATTCTCGCGATCACCTCATGGCTGGGCGTGCTGACCCTCGTCACGTTCCTCGTGACGCTGATCGCGACGGACTCCTGGACCTGGCGTCTCGGCACGATCAACATCGTCGCGGCGATCATCTTCGCGGCCGTTCCCTGGCTACACCGCTTCGGCGAATTGGTTGCACCGCTGACCTTCATCGGGGCGGCTTTCGTATCGATCTACGCCACCTGCTGGGCGGTCGGCACCGACGGCGGCGGCGAATTCTTCTTTGTGGTCGGTGCATGCCTGGTGGTGCTGCTGCTGGGCATCGAACACATCGTGTTGGCATCGGCGTTAGCGGCTGTGTCCGCCGGCCTCATCATTGCGGTGGAATTCCTTCTCCCCCGCACTACCGGACTGCAGCCGGCCTGGGCGCAGTCGATGTTGTTTGCCGTCTCGGCCATCTCCTGCTGCGTGATGGCGGTCGTGACGGTGTGGTTCGCGCTGCGCGACAGAGCGCGCGCAGAGGCCGCCTTGGAATCCGAGCACGAGCGGTCCGAGGCGCTGCTGGCCAACATGTTGCCCGCCAGTATCGCCGAGCGGCTTAAAGATCCGCAGCAAGGCGTCATCGCCGATAAGTACGACGACGCGTCGGTCCTGTTCGCCGACATCGTCGGCTTCACCGAACGCGCGAGCGCCACGGCGCCGGCCGACCTGGTCCGTTTCCTGGACCGGCTCTACGGGACCTTCGACGAGTTGGTGGACAAGCACGGTCTGGAGAAGATCAAGGTCAGCGGAGACTCCTACATGGTGGTCAGCGGAGTTCCGCGCCCGCGGCCCGACCATGCCCCGGCACTCGCACAGTTCGCGCTCGACATGACCGAGGCCGTCGCCGGGTTGACAGATCCGCACGGCAACCCGGTTCCGATGCGGGT
>CAIYOH010000127.1 GCA_903927745.1 uncultured Mycobacteriaceae bacterium | reverse complement strand
GGTACTGAAATAGCCGAACCAGCCGACGTTCGGGTTGAAGGTGGCCAACGACGCCGCCTGAAGGTCACCCAGCACGCCGGCGGCCTTGGGCGCGGTAGCCGCAGTCGCCGTGGCGGGTTGCGCGACCGCCGCGGCCGGGTTGGCCATCGTCAGAGGAGAGGAGAACTGCTGCAAAGAGGTGGCCTGCGCCGTGGCCGCCTGATAGCGGACCATCGCCGCCGAGGCGGCCTGCCACATCGCCTCGTACTCGGCTTGGACCTGGGCGATCGCCGCCGTGTTGCTGCCGAATCGGTTGGTGGCCAGCAGCTGCGCCAGCAGCGTCCGATTGACGGCGACCTGCGCGGGGGTCACCACGGCGGCCCGGGCGGAACTGAATGCAACCGCCGCCGCCTCGGTGGAGGCGGCGAGCTGCTGGGCCTGCTGCGCGGTGTCGCGCAGCCAGATCAGGTAGGGCTGGACGGACTGCACCATCGCCGTCGCGGACGGACCGCTCCACGTCTCGATCAGTCCCGACACCGCCGCGGCATAACCGGCCGCGGAGCTGTCCAACTCGACCGCGACTTGCTGCCACGCGCCGGCGGCCTCGATCATCGACCCCGCTCCGGGGCCGGTGTGGATCAGCGCCGAAATGATCTCAGGCGGCGCGAACAGGTCCATAGTTATTACCCTACCCTCAGCGCGGGTGACATTCTGGGAAAATTGCGGGGACTACCAGGCAACAAGCCCCGAAACAGTACGCATCGGCGCCGTCCGTCGAACCATATACCGGCGACGCCGATAGGGCTACGGGCCCGGCCGGCCGCTGACGAAGTCGCGGCGCGCTCCGGTCACCGGGTCGTCGAACTCGAGGCGCTGAGCCAGCAGCCGCAGCGGCGTGCTGAAGTCGCCGGCCGGCACGTCGACCACCTCGGGGTACAACGGGTCGCCCTCGATCGGTATCCCCAGCGAGGCCATATGCACCCGCAGTTGATGGGTGCGCCCGGTACGTGGCGTCAGCCGGTAGAGGCCGTCGGACACCCTCTCCACCAGGGTCTCCGCGTTGGGCACACCCGGCTCGCAGACCGCCTGCAGGTGACGCGAGCGTTTGACGATGCGGCTGCGGACCACGCGCGGCAACTCCAGGGACGGGTCGACGGCGGCCCGCGCGAGATAGGTCTTGGTCACCTGGCCGCGGGCGAACAGCGTCTGGTAGGCGCCGCGCACCGCGCGGCGGGTGGTGAACATCAGCACCCCGGCGGTCAGCCGGTCCAGCCGGTGCGCCGGGCTCAGCTCCGGTAGATCCAGCTCGCGGCGCAGCCACACCAGCGCGGTCTGGGTGACGTGCCGCCCGCGCGGCATGGTGGCCAGGAAGGGCGGCTTGTCGACGACCACGATGTCGGCGTCGCGATACAGCACCGGCATGTCGTAGGGCACCGGCACCTCGTCGGGCGGATCGCGGTAGAGGTAGACGTGCGACCCGGCGGGCAGCACCGTCGCCGCACCGACCACCGCGCCGTCGGCGTCGACGACCTCGCCCGCCAGGATCTTCCCGCGTGCCGCCGCGCCGAAGCGTTCGGTGAGCTCGGCCAGCACCGGCCCGCCCTCCAGGCGCACCCGGCCAGGCTTGAGGCCGTCACGCACAGGGAGCGGAGCCGCGGCCGTCGTCGCCCGCGCCCTCCGGCTCACGCGAGCGGCACCGGTTCGAGGATCTCGGCGCGCGCCTCCGGGGCGCTGGCACGCAACTCGTCGGCGGAGGCGTCGTCGGGCTGGGCCTGCGACAGGACCTCGGCCTCGACCCGCGCGGTGTAGTTGGCGACCTCGCGCTCCACGTCGCCGGCGCTCCAGCCCAGCACGGGCGCGATCACCTCGGCCACCTCACGGGCGCAGGCGACACCGCGGTGCGGGTATTCGATGGAGATGCGCGTCCGACGCGCCAAGACGTCCTCGAGGTGCAGTGCGCCCTCGGCGGTGACGGCGTAGAGCGCTTCCACCTTCAAGTACCCCGGGGCTTCGGCGATGGGGCGCAACAGGTCCGGATCGCCATCCGCCAGGTGCAGCACGTCGCCGATCAACGACCCGTAGCGGTCCAGCAGGTGACGCACCCGGTAGGGGTGCAGGCCCTGCAGGGCGGCCACGTGGTCGGCCTGGTTGACCAGCGCGAAATACCCGTCGGCGCCCAGCAGGCTCACCTTCTCGGTGATCGACGGTGCCACCCGGGCCGGAATGGACTCCGCCGCGACATCGATCGCGTCGGCGGCCATCACGCGGTAGGTGGTGTACTTGCCGCCGGCAATCGCCACCAGCCCGGGTGCGGGCACCGCGACGGCGTGTTCGCGCGACAGCTTGGACGTCTCCTCGCTCTCGCCCGCCAGCAGCGGGCGCAACCCGGCGTAGACCCCGTCGATGTCGGCGTGCGTCAGCGGGGTGGCCAGCACGGTGTTGACCGTGCCGAGGATGTAGTCGATGTCGGCCTTGGTGGCCGCCGGGTGGGCAAGGTCGAGGTTCCAGTCGGTGTCGGTGGTGCCGATGATCCAGTGGCCGCCCCACGGGATGACGAACATCACCGACTGCTCGGTGCGCAGGATGATCGCGACATCGCTGACGATCCGGTCGCGCGGCACCACCACGTGCACGCCCTTGGATGCGCGCACCTGGAAGCGCCCGCGCTGCCGGGACAACGCCTGGATCTCGTCGGTCCACACGCCGGTCGCGTTGACCACGACGTGGCCGCGGACCTCGGTGATCGCGCCGTTCTCCGAGTCGCGAACCCGCACGCCCGTCACCCGGTCGCCCTCGCGCAGCAACGCCACCACCTGGGTGGACGAGCGCACCACCGCGCCGTAGTGCGCCGCGGTGCGGGCGACCGTCAGGGTGTGGCGGGCGTCGTCGACGACGGTGTCGTAGTAGCGGATCCCGCCGATCAGCGCGTTGCGCTTCAGGCCGGGGCTCAGCCGCAGGGCGCCGGCGCGGGTCAGATGCTTCTGCGCCGGAACCGATTTCGCTCCGCCGAGGCGGTCGTAGAGGAAGATACCGGCGGCGGTGTAGGGGCGCTCCCAGAGCCGTTTGGTGAGCGGGAACAGGAACGGCATGGGCTTGACCAGGTGCGGCGCCAACGTCGTCAGCGACAGCTCGCGCTCATGCAGCGCCTCGCGCACCAGCCCGAATTCCAATTGCTCGAGGTAGCGCAGCCCGCCGTGGAACATCTTCGACGAGCGGCTCGACGTGCCGGAGGCGAAATCGCGGGCCTCGACCAGGGCCACCCGCAGCCCGCGGGTGGCGGCATCCAAGGCGCTCCCGGAGCCCACCACCCCGCCGCCGATGACCACGACGTCGAACTGCTCGGCGCCCAGCCGCTCCCAGGCTTCGCGGCGTTGCTGCGGCCCCAGCATGGAGGCCGCCGAGCCGAGCTCGCGGGGCGCGTGGATCGGATTACTCACGGTCCCAAGGCTAGTTCACCTCAGTCCAGATCGTCGTGCGCCATCAGCCGGCGGGCGGCCTCGGTGATCGACCCGGACAACGACGGGTAAACGGCCAGCGTCTGCGCCAGCTCGTTGACGGTGATGCGGTTCGTGACCGCCACGGCGATCGGCAGGATCAGCTCGGAGGCGATCGGCGCCACCACCACGCCGCCGATGACCACGCCGGTGGACCGACGGCAGAAGAGCTTGACGAAACCCTTCCGCAGGCCCGACATCTTCGCGCGCGCGTTGGTCTGCAACGGCAGCATGATGGTCCGGGCCGTCACCGAGCCGTCGTCGATCGCCGATTGGGGCACCCCGACGGCGGCGATCTCGGGCCGCGTGAAGATCGTCGCCGCGACCGTGCGCAGCCGGATCGGGCTGACGCCTTCGCCGAGCGCGTGGTACATCGCGATCCGGCCCTGCATGGCCGCGACGGACGCCAGGGGCATGAGGCCGGTGCAGTCACCCGCGGCGTAGATGCCGAGCACCGAGGTCCGCGACACGCGGTCGACGGTGATGTACTTTCCCGGGCCGGGCTCGATGCCGACGCGTTCCAAGCCCAGGCCATCGGTGTTGGGCACTGAGCCGATCGTCATCAGCGCGTGGCTGCCCTCGACGGTGCGCCCGTCGGTCAACGTCACCAGGATGCCGTCACCGCCGGCCCTGGTGACCCGGGTGACCGACGCGGCGCGGGCCCTCTTCACCAGCTGGACGCCCCGTTCGGCGAACTCTTCCTCCAACACGAGCGCGGCGTCGGCGTCTTCGTAGGGCAGCACCCGGTCCTGGCTGGCGACCACCGTGACCGGCACACCCAGCTCGGTGTAGGCGTGGGCGAACTCGGCGCCGGTGACGCCTGAGCCCACCACGATCAGGTGCTCCGGCAGCGCGTCGAGGTCGTAGAGCTGGCGCCACGTCAGGATGCGCTCGCCGTCGGGCTTCGCCGACGCCAGGATGCGCGGGCTGGCGCCGGTCGCAATCAGCACCACGTCCGCGTCGTGCTCGCTGGTGGAGCCGTCGGCCGCGGTCGCCGCGATGCGGTGGCGGGCGTGCACGGAGTCGATCAGCACGCCGCGGCCGGCGATGAGGTGCACACCCGCGTCGCCCAGCTGCGCGGCGATGTCGGCCGACTGCTCGGCGGCGAGCCGCTTGACCCGTGCGTTGATCCGCGGCAGCGAGATCTTTGTGCGCTGGAAGTCCCCGATGTCCCCGAGGTCGATTCCAAAACCCAGCCGCGGCGCCCGCCGCAGTTCGGTGAGCACCCCCGTCGAGGCGATGAACGCCTTGGAGGGCACGCAGTCGTCCAGCACCGCCGC
>CAIYOH010000126.1 GCA_903927745.1 uncultured Mycobacteriaceae bacterium | reverse complement strand
GACCATCCCGTCATATTGCGCCTGCGCCCTGCGGTGCTCCGTCGGGGCATCGAAGCCTGCCAGAATGCCGTCGCTGACGACCACCCTGCCGTCGACCACCACGGTGCGGACGTCGCGGCCCGAGCCCGCCACCATCAGGGTCTGGATCGGGTCGATGGCCGGGCCGATCCGGTCGTGGCCCAGGTCGACCACGACGATGTCCGCCTTGGCGCCCGGCTGCAGGCGGCCGAGGTCGGGGCGCCCCAGCGCGTCGGCGCCGATCCAGGTTGCTGCGTCGAACAGGTCAGCCGAGCGCACGCTGTCGGTTGAGCGGTCGACGACCCGCGCCAGCATCAGACCCACCTGCATGTTGAGGATCATGTCCGGCGGCCAGGTGTCGGTGCCGAGACCGACGCGCAGACCCATCGCCCGACAGCGGGAGAGCGAGTCGAGCGCCGCGCCGTGGCGCGCCATCACGACCGGACAGGACACCACGGTGGCACCGGAGTCCCGGATCAGCGCCAGGTCATGGTCGCGCGTCGTGCCGTGCCCAATGTGTGGGAAATGCGTCGCGTGCGGTAGCAGCGTGCGTTCGTTCAGGAAGCCGAGCGTCGCGAGCCAGGCGGCCGGCGAGAGGCCGTGCCGGCGCACGACCTCGTTCACCTCGAAATCGGACTGGTGGCAGTGCAGCCGCACCGGCACGCCCAGCTCCCGGCCGGCGTCTGCGGTGCGGCGCAGCAGTGCGGGTGTGCAGCTCTCGATGCGGTCCGGCGACAGCATGGTGCGCACCAGATCGCCGTGGCGCCCCTCGACATCGCGGCAGAAGCGCACCGCGTCCCCCAGGCCCATGAGGCCCTTCTCCTCGTCGATGGCGAGCGACACCGTACCGGTGTCGTCGACGCAAGTATGGCCGCTGCGGTAGGCGGGACCGAGATAGACCCGCAGTCCCAGAGCGGCGGCCGCGTCCGCGGCTGCCGAGAACTCCTCTGCTGTCTCGGCCCAACGCCGATAGAACAGCGAGGCAATGGGCAGCGCCGTCGTGATGCCGTTGCGCAACAGCTGGGCGAAGGCGTAGCGCTTCTGGAACGCAAGCTCCTCGGGCGTGTACATCTCGTACGGCCCCCGCGCCATGTAGCTCGTCGGCCAGACGCGGCCTTTCTTCCAGGCAGGCGTGTTGTCGAGCGCAAGGATGCCGGTGTCGAGGTCCGACACGGCGTCGAGGTCGATGAAGCCGGGGCAGACCAGTCCGCCCTGATGGCTGATCCGCCGGGCGACCTCGCCCGGGAAGTCGCGGCCGACGAAGATGATCCGGTTGCCCTCGAACACCACTTCGCCGTTCGGTATCAGCACGTGGCGACTGCCGCGGTGCCCGACGACCCAACGCCCCGACACGAGAGTCCGGCCGGCAGGGCGGGGGGAGGACGATAGAGCGCTCATTGCGCCCCTAGGCTACGGTCTCTGCAAGCCGTGCAGCAAGCGCTGCCGGCTCTTTGCCATCAGGTGCCGAAAGGTCGGTGGTCCTGGCGCAGGATGCCGGACGGAAGGGTCGGCTGGCGGTGGAGCCGACCCGAGTACCTGTCGAGGCTGCTCCAGCCGATGGCGGCTGCAAGCCGCTGGCGTTCCTGCGACCGACTGAGACGGTTGAGGCCGCCGTCGATCCGGCCCCCTTGCCGTCGATCCCGGCCACGACACTGACCGCTGACGGCCATCGGATCGCGACGGCGAACGCGGCGTCCTGGCCGGCTGGACTGGCGTCCGGCAAGCGCGGGGCGATTGTCGGGCTTACGCCTGCGGGCGCGCTTCCGGCAGTGCCGGATCTGTCACAGGCGACACGCGCACAGTTTCGGGCGAAGCTCGCCGGGCTGGACGCGTTCGCCGAAGCGGTTGATCTGGAAGCTCTGGGAGCGACCGAGATCACCCCGATTTCAACAAGCCGCGGACGGGCCGAACAAGATCCGGCTTGTCCGGCCGGTGTTGGTGCGTCGGTGGGCCGCCCAACCACCAACCGCCGGCGAAATGCCCCCGGGTGAAACCGGAGGCGCCGGCTGAGCGTAGACGCAAACAGGCCCAGTGCCCTGGAGACCACCATGGCTGTTCGTCCCGATGCATCACTGTTCCCGCGCACCCTGTGCCGCCGGTCGGCGCTGGGTCTGATCGCGGTTGCGCTCGCCAGGCCTGCCGTCGCCCAGACGGCACCTGAGTCCTCTGTCAGCCGGCGCACCGCCTACAGCTTCAGCTTCCCCGGCCTGCATGGCGGCACCATCTCGCTGGCGGATTGGACCGGTCGGCCGGTCCTGGTCGTGAACACCGCGTCCTTTTGCGGTTATGCAGGGCAGTTCGACACGCTCCAGAGGCTCTATGCCGCGTTTCGCGAGCGGGGGTTGGTGGTCCTGGGCGTGCCGTCCAACGACTTCGGTGGGCAGGAGCCGGGCGGGCCGCAGGAGACCGCCGACATCGCCCTTGGGCACGGTGTCGCCTTCCCGCTCACCGCGAAGCAGAGGGTGGTCGGGCCGGAGGCCCATCCCTTCTACCGCTGGGCCGCGGCCGAGCGACCGCGCGACCTGCCGCGCTGGAACTTCCACAAGTACCTCGTCGGCCGCGACGGGCACATTGCGGCGGTGTTCCCGACGTCGGTCGATCCCGCCGACAGCCGTATCGGGATGGCGGTGAGCCGAGAACTGAGCGAATAGCGTCCTGGGGTCCTTTGGCCCCCGGTCAGCGGCGAAGCCAGACCCCGGCACGGTGTCAGTCAGATACCGGGACAACACCGCAATCTGCGAACGCAGCAGGGGTGTTGTTGGACACAGCTGGGGACGCGAACTGCGGGGCTGATGTGGAGGGAGGCTTCTGCAGTCCGCAGGCGTGGCGTGCGTGGTCACGCCCGTGTCGCATGCTGGCCCGAGGCGCGACGACGGAGTGGCAAGCGTGCATGCGTCCGGCGAGGTCGATAGGAGGCTGTTGATGGCGACCGCGGCCGGAGCCGAAAGGTCGAGGCGGAGCGGCCCGGTCACTCGTCACGCGCCCATCCGGGCTTTCGGTGGCCGCATCGCGGCGGCGACGCCCGAGGAACCGCCGCCAGGCTGGATCGCGGGCTGGCGCCAGGCACGGACCATGACGCGGGTTGCGATCGCCGGGAATGATCCGGGTGCAGGAGCCGCATGACGGGCCAGAAAGCCCGAGCCAGCGGGCAGGTACAGAACTTGCCAGAGACAAGGCACCAGCCTTTTTGACAAGAGGACACACCATGCCGGCTTTCGAAGGCAGCAAAGTGCGTAGACACTCGCCATGTTGAACGGCTTGATCCGGAATGAAGCCAGGCTTGAGACTGCCTCAGTCGCCGTGCAGATTTTCAAGAGGCTTC
>CAIYOH010000125.1 GCA_903927745.1 uncultured Mycobacteriaceae bacterium | reverse complement strand
CCTTTCGCAGTGATGGCGCGCAGCGACGGCGATCCGATCCCCGCCGCTGGGCTCGGAGTCTGCCAGGTACTGTCGTGATCCGCGAGGCGGTGGGTCCTCTAGCACGGGGTACGGGTAGCGTCGAAGAGTCCATCGCAGGCTCGAACACGGGAACATTCGATCTCACAGGCAGGTGAAAGACGTTGACGGGCAGGTCAAACGTTGTCATACCGTCCACTGCTCTCAGTGATGAGAACACGATGCCCGTGCTCGGACTGAGCGTCGAGGACCTGTCGGACGACGAGGCGGAACGCGCTGTGGCGGCCGCCCTGGAAATGGGCTGCCGGCTCATCGACACCGCGGCGGCCTACGGCAACGAGGCCGGCGTCGGACGCGCGATTGCGGCGTCGGCGATTCCGCGGGCGGAGTTGTTCGTCACCACCAAGCTGCAGACGGCCGACCACGGGTTCGCCAGGGCTCCGGGGGCCTGCGTGGCCAGCCTGGAGCGCCTCGGCCTCGACTACGTAGACCTGTTCCTGGTGCACTGGCCCGCACCGTCGATCGGGCGGTACGTGGACTCCTTCGGCGGCCTGATCCAGTCACGCGGCGAAGGGCAGGCCCGTTCGATCGGCGTCGCCAACTTCACCCAGGAGCAGATGGAGATGGTGATCGACCTCACCTTCGTCCCGCCGGTGGTCAACCAGATCGAACTACACCCACTGCTCAATCAAACCGAACTGCGCGCGGCGAACGCCCAGCACAATGTCGTGACGCAGTCCCACACGCCGCTGGCGCTGGGCAGGTTGACCGACAACGCGACGGTCACCTCGATCGCCGGCGACTACGGCAAAACCCCCAACCAGGTGCTGCTGAGGTGGAATCTGCAGCTGGGCAATGCGGTGATCTTTCAGTCGGCCACGCCCGAGGAGATCGCCGCCAACCTCGACGTCTTCGATTTCGAACTGGCCGCCGAGCACGTCGACGCGATTCTCGGGCTGCACGACGGCACCCGGCTGCGCCCGGACCCAGACACCTTCACCGGGGTCTGAGGAGCCGGCCGGCTCCGCTACCCCGTGGGGCAGGTGGCTGCGGCGCGCCGCAACGCGCCCGCCGACGGCCGGTCCACCGGCAACGAGTACCCGCGCAGCACCGCGATGAACTGCATCGCGTACTGACACGCGAAGGCGGTGTTGGGCGGCATCCACTCGGCGGGCGGCAAGTCCCCCTTGTCCTGGTTGGCCTGCCCCTCGACGGCAAGCAGGTTGGCCGGGTCGTTGGCGAACCGCACCCGCTCGTTGACCGGCCAGCCGGAGGCGCCCATGTCCCAGGCATAGGCCAGCGGCACGATGTGGTCGATCTGTACGGCTTCGCCGACCTTCGCTCCGCGCCGGAAGTCGACGGTCTTGTTGGTGTACGGGTCGTGCAGGACCCCGGTGGCCACCGCCTTCGGGCAGCGCGCGGTCGACACGTAGGTCTTGTCGACAAGGTCGCGGGTGAGGATGTCGTCGCGGGTGTCGCAACCGTTGTGCCCCATCGGGGCGTCGTTGTCGTCGGTCCACGCGTCTCCGAACACCGACCTGATGTAGTCGTAGCGGTGCCGCCGCTGCGGCTCCACGGCGATGCCCGCGAGCACGTCGGCGCCGGGCTGCACCGTCGGGACGTCCGTGCGCGCGGCGACCTGCTCGGCGTGCCGTGCCGACGACGATCGCAGCGCCTGGTAGGCGACCAGCGTCGCGACAATCGCGGCCATGGTCAGCCACAGCAAGATTGTGCGGTTGACCCGCGCTGCCCGTTTCCCCGTTTCCCGTCCCGGGCCACTGGGGCCACCGCCGGCGATCATGCCTTGTCCAGGTATTCGATGCGGTCGGTCGCAGTGAATGGCGCCGCCAGCATCTGCAATCCGGCGTCACGGGGGTTCTCCTCGTAGGCGGCCACACAGAAGGCGCGGGCGGCCTCGATGACGTCGAGGTGCTCGGCCAGTGAGAGCAGCCGGAGATTGATCGCACGGCCGGACTGGTTGCGGCCCAGCACATCGCCCTCGCGGCGCTCCTTGAGGTCGAGGTCGGCCAGCGCGAACCCGTCCAGGGTCTCGGCGACGGCGCGCAGCCGCGCCCCCGCCCCCGACCGCGGGGACGCCCAGGTGGCCAGTAGGCACAGGCTCGGGTGTTCGCCGCGGCCGATGCGGCCGCGCAGTTGGTGCAGCTGGCTGATCCCGAAGCGGTCGGCGTCCATCACGAGCATGACGGTCGCGTTGGGGACGTCGACTCCCACTTCGATGACTGTCGTGCACACCAGCACATCGATCTCGCCGGATCGGAAGCCGGCCATCGCGGCGTCCTTCTCGTCGGCCGGCAGCCCGCCGTGCATGATCCCCAGCCGCAGGCCGGCGAGCTCGCCGGTGCGCAACCGGGCATGCAGGCCCTCGGCGGTGGCCGACGGGCGCGCGCCCTGCTGCTCGTCGGCGCTGTCGGACTCGTCGATCCGGGGCGCCACCACGTAGGCCTGACGGCCGAGGGCAACCTCTTCGATGATGCGCCGCCAGGCCCGGTCGAGCCACCCGGGCTTGTCGCTGACGAAGATGACACTGGTGGTGATCGGTTGGCGTCCGCGCGGGAGTTCCCGCAGCGTCAGCGTTTCCAGGTCGCCATACACGGTGAGCGCGACGGTGCGCGGGATCGGTGTCGCCGTCATCACCAATAGGTGTGGCGTGACACCCGCACGCGCCTTGGCGCGCAAACGATCCCGCTGTTCGACTCCGAAGCGGTGTTGTTCGTCGACGACCACCATGCCCAGGTTGTGGAAGTCCAGCGTGTCCTGCAGCAGGGCGTGCGTCCCGACGACGATGCCGGCCTCACCGCTGGCGATCTCGGCGCGGACCTCTTTCTTCTGCGCGGCGGTCATCGAGCCGGTCAATAGGGTCACCCTGGTCGCGTCGTCCACACCGCCGAGCCGGCCTTTCAAGCCCAACGGCCCCAGCACGTCGCGGATCGACACACAATGCTGCGCGGCAAGGACTTCCGTCGGCGCCAGCAGTGCGCACTGGTATCCCGCGTCGACCATCTGCAACATCGCGAGCACCGCGACGATCGTCTTGCCGGAGCCCACCTCGCCCTGTAGGAGGCGGTTCATCGGACGGGTCGCCGCGAGCGCACCGGTCAGTACAGCGAGCACCTCGCGCTGCCCGTCGGTGAGGTGGAAAGGCAGCCGCCCGAGGAGTTGCGCCGCCAGGCCGTCGGGCCGCTGCGGCGCCGGGGGTCCAGATTCCGACAGCTCACCGTGCCGTCGGTCCACCAGCGCCCACTGCAGGCCGACTGCCTCGTCGAAGGTCAGCCGCTCCCGCGCCCGCCGACGTTCCTGCTCGCTCTCGGACAGGTGGATCGCGCGCAGCGCCTCATCCTCGGAGATCAGGTCCAGATCGGCGCGCAGGGCGTCGGGCAGCGGATCGGCCACCGGGTCGAGGACGTCGAGCACCTGGCGCACGCAGGTGAAGATGGTCCAGCTCTGGAGTTTGGCGCTGGCGGGATAGATCGGGAAGAAGTGGCCCTGGAAGGCGTCCGCCAACTCTTCGCCCGTCGTGGCCTGGGCGACGGAGGCGAAGCTCTTGAGCGAGGCGGTGCCGCGGTTCTTGCCGTCGGGTGAGTCGACGATAAGGAAGGCGGGGTGCGTCAGCTGAAGGACGTCCTTATAGAAGCCGACCTCGCCGGACAGCATCACCTTGGTTCCGGTGGTGAGGTCCTTCTTGAGATAATTGGCGTTGAAGAACGTGGCGGTCACCGTGGCGCGGCCGGATCCGAGCGTGATGCGGTGGCACCACTTCTTGTGGTCCTTCTTCATCGGGAACGACGTCGCCGCGACGATCGTGTCGACGATGGTGATGTGGGCGCCGGCGGGGGGCCGGTCGTCGTCGGTGCCCCAGCGGCTCGCACCCTCGGTGTAGCTGCGCGGGTAATGGCGCAGCAGGTCGTTGACGGTCCGGATTCCGAACACCTCGTCCAGCGGGCCCGCCACCTTGGCGCCCACGACGCAGTCCAGCCGGTCGGACAGCGACACCACGGGTGCGACCACCTCCTTCGTTCCCGCCTTGTGTTCCCCTCAAGCCTAGCCAGCGGCGGCGCCGACGCCCGTGACCGGCGTTTTGGTGGTTACCGGGACAGCCGGTATCCTCGTCTCATCCCCTCGAGTTTCAAGGAGTTTGAATCATGGCCGCTGTGTGCGACATCTGCGGGAAGGCACCCGGCTTCGGAAAGTCGGTCTCGCACTCCCACCGCCGCACCAGCCGCCGTTGGGACCCCAACGTCCAGACCGTGCGCGCCGCGGCCCGCCCGGGCGGCACCAAGGTCCGCCTGAAGGTCTGCACGTCCTGCATCAAGGCCGGCAAGGTCGTTCGCGGCTGACGCTGGCCTGCCCGACTGCTACTCCGCCTCCGCAACTCGCACGCCCACCGCGACGGCCTGCTGGTTCCCGCTGACCCGCGTCAGGTGACCCTGGGTCCCTACATCATCGAGCATGACGATGTCGCCCGTTGACATGGTGCGCTCCGTTCCGTCGCTGACCGTCACGGTGAGCGAACCCGACATCATGAAGAACCACTGCCGGTAGGGCGAAGGATGCCACGGCCCCGACCAGTCGGGAGCAAAGCGCACCACGGCGAATCCTTCGGCAGGCAGGAGCTCCGAGGCTTCCAGCGGTGTGGTCGGCGGAGCAAAGTTGCGCGTCTCCAACGGTAGTTGGCAATCCTCGAAGTGCGAGACGCCCGCGTCATCGACAAAAAGTCGGACGTAGTTCAGTGGAGTGACCATGGTGAGGCTCCTTTGCGAAGGTTCAGGGCAGTCGCCAGTCGATCGGATCCGCGCCCATCCGGGCAAGCAGTTCGTTGGCGCGGCTGAACGGGCTCGACCCGAAGAACCCTCGGGACGCCGACAACGGCGAGGGGTGCGGCGACTCGATCACCGCACAGGAACTATCCCCGGCCAGCATCGGTCTGAGTGTCGACGCATCACGGCCCCACAGGATGGCGACCATCGGTTGCGGGCGCGTCGCCAGTGCCCGGATGGCGCACTCGGTGACCGCTTCCCAGCCCTTGCCGCGATGCGACGCAGGACTGCCGGGGCGGACCGTGAGCACCCGGTTCAGCAGCAGAACACCCCGCTGCGCCCATGGGGTCAAGTCGCCGCAGCCGGGCCTGGGCAGGCCCAGGTCCGCGGTGTACTCGTCGAAGATGTTGGCCAGGCTGCGCGGCAGCGGGGTCACGTCTGGCGCCACCGAGAAGCTCAGCCCGACGGCGTGCCCCGGCGTCGGATAGGGATCCTGACCCGCGATGAGGACCCGGACGTCGCCGAACGGAAACGTGAAGGCGCGCAGGACATTCGGCCCCGCCGGCAGGTAGCCGCGCCCCGAGGCGACCTCGTCCCGCAGGAATTGCCCCATGCGAGCAACCTGGTCGGCCACCGGCTCCAGCGCGGCCGCCCAGCCCCCCTCGACGAGTTCACTCAGCGGGCGGGCGCTCACCGCGGCTCCCCGGGTGGCGGGTCATACGACTGCCACCCGGCGTAGCCGCTCCACTCGGCGCCGTCGACGAGCACCCGGGCCGGCCCCTCGAGGACCCGCCCGATCCCGCGCCACCCAGCCGGCACCGGGCCGGCGAAACAGGCCACCAGGGCGTGGTCTTCGCCGCCACCCAACACCCAGGACAGCGGGTCGGCCCCCACGGCGGCCGCTGCCGCGGCAAGAGCGTCGCGGTCGGCGGCCAGTGCCGCGGTGGACACGTCAATGCCGACCCGCGACGCCTCCGCGACGTGCCGCAGGTCGGCGACGAGCCCGTCGGAGACGTCGATCATGGCCTGCGCGCCGCCGGCCGCGGCCGCCGCGCCCCAGCCGTACGGCGGCCGCGGCACCAGGTGGCGGCGTCGCAGGTCCCCGAAACCCGCGATCCCTGTGCACCACAGCGCGTAACCAGCTGCCGAGCGGCCGAGTTCCCCCGCGACGGCGAGCACCGACCCGGGAGCGGCCCCGGAGCGCAAGACCGGTGCACGGCCGCCGAGGTCACCGAGCACCGTCACCGAGATCACCCACTGCGGGCAGCTGACGAGATCGCCGCCGACAATCCCGGCGCCAACCCGGGCCGCCTCGTCCCACATCCCGTCGAGCAGGGCATCGACCTGCGTCGCCGGCGTATCACCGGGCGCCCCGAACGCGACCACGAAGGCGGTGGACCGCCCTCCCATCGCCTCGATGTCGGCGGCGTTCTGAGCGATCGCCTTGCGGCCGACGTCGTGGGGCGTCGACCAGTCCAGCCGGAAATGCCGACCCTGCACCAGCATGTCGGTCGACACCACCACGCGACCGTCCCCCGCCGCCACCACGGCCCCGTCGTCGCCGGGCCCGAGCAGCACCGCGGCGGGTTGCCGGCGGCCGCGCACCACGCGGTCAATGACGGCGAATTCACCGAGCTGCCGCAGCGTCGGGGATTGCCCCGACTCGTCGTCCGCGTCGCGCACACGCCACCTCCTCCGGCGGTCCGGCCGTGAGGCAAGCCTACGGTCGCCCGGCACGCGCTACGGTGAGGCCGGTGACGACCGACTCCGGTACGGGTGCCGACGCCGACGGGCCGCCGCGGACGGCGGTCCTCGCCGCGGTCGCGCTCGCCGTAGCGGCGATCGGGGGGATTTTGGCCATCGCGGCGCTGCGGGAGTCGCCGCGACCGGTCGCCCTTGCGGCCGTCCCCGCGCCTCAGGCCGACAGCGCCGCATGCCGATCCCTGGCGGCGGCGTTGCCGCAGCGGCTCGGAGACTACGAACGGGTGGGCATCGCGGAGCCGGTGCCCGCGGGCGCGGCGGCGTGGCGGGCCGAGCCGGACGAGCCGCCCGTGGTGCTGCGATGCGGCGTGGACCGCCCGGCCGACTTCGTGGCCGGAAAGCCGATTCAACTCGTCGACCACGTGCAGTGGTTTCAGACCCTCGCAACCACCTGGTGCACGGTGGACCGGCCGGTGTACATCGGGCTCACGCTCCCGCCGGGGCCGGGGCCGGCGCCGATCCAGCTGCTCTCCGACGTGATCGAGCGCACCGTGGCCGCGGTGGGAATCGAGCCCGCTACACCTCGTTAACGGCCCCGTGGCCGACCTGGTCAGTGCAGGCCGACGCCGCGGGCCAGAGCCGTCTCGACCATGGTCGCCAGCAAGGTGGGATAGTCCACCCCGCTGGCCGCCCACATCCTCGGGAACATCGAGATCGTGGTGAATCCCGGCATCGTGTTGATTTCGTTGATCACCGGCCCGCTGTCGGTGAGGAAGAAATCGACCCGGGCCAGACCCCGGCAGTCGATGGCGCGGAAGGCCCGGATCGCCAACTGCCGGATCGTGGTGGCGATCTCCTCGTCGACCTTCGCGGGGACGTCCAGTTCCGCCGCGTCGTCGAGGTATTTGGTCTCGAAGTCGTAGAAGGAGTCCTCGCGCCCCGGCACGCCGGCCACCCGGATCTCGCCGAGGGCGCTGGCTTCGATGGTGCCATCGGGCATTTCCAGCACACCGCACTCCACCTCGCGACCGTCGACACCCTCCTCCACGATCACCTTCGGGTCGTGCCGGCGGGCGTGGGCGACCGCAGCCTCCAACTGGTCCCACTTCGACACCCGGCTGACGCCCAGCGACGAGCCGCCCCGCGCGGGTTTGACGAACACCGGCAACCCCAGGCGCGCACGCTCGTCGGGATCCAGCGTCGACCGGGGCGGCCGCAGCACCACGTGTGCGGCTACCGGCAGGCGCTCGACGGCGAGCAGTTTCTTGGTGAATTCCTTGTCCATGCCGGCGGCGCTGGCGAGCACGCCGGCCCCGACGTAGGGCACGCCGGCGAGTTCCAGCAGCCCTTGGATCGTGCCGTCCTCGCCGTAGGGCCCGTGCAGGACCGGGAACACGACGTCGACGGACGCCAGGACCTCGGCCTCACCCCCACCCTGGCCTGGCTGCAGCGACACGAACTGGCCACGCCGCCCCGGATCGGCGGGCAGGGCGAGCGCGGTCCCCGATTCGGCGGTCACGCCCGGCAGCTGCCGGTCGGTGATTGCCAGCGCGTCCGGATCCGCGTCGGTGAGCACCCACGTGCCCTCGGGGGTGATGCCGATCGCGGTCACCGCGAAACGCTCAGGATCGAGATTGCGCAGGATGCTGCCCGCAGACACGCACGAGATGGCGTGTTCGCCGCTGCGACCGCCGAAAACGACGGCGACGCGCACCCGGCTCGACCGGTCGCTGGGCTCCACAGCCTTCAGAGGGTACCGGGTATGCGGCGGTTCATTCGGGCTTGGTGCTGCGGCCCAGCAGCAGGGCCACCGCCTCGTCCACCGACAGGCCCTGGTGGCAGACCCGGTGCACGGCGTCGATGAGCGGCATCTCGACGTCGTAACTGGATGCCAGAGCGAGCACCGACTGGCACGACGTCACGCCCTCGACGACGTGCCCACCTCCCCTGCCCGTCGCCGACTCCACGGTTTCGCCCCGGCCGAGACGCTCGCCGAAGGACCGGTTGCGCGAACGCGGGGATGTGCACGTGGCGATCAGGTCACCGACACCGGCCAACCCGGCCAGCGTTGCCGTCTTGGCGCCGAGCGCGATCCCCAGCCGCATGATCTCGGCCAACCCCCGGGTGACGATCGCGGCCACGGAGTTCTCGCCGAGCCCCACGCCGACGGCCATCCCGCATGCCAGCGCGATGATGTTCTTGCAGGCCCCGCCGATTTCGGTGCCGACGACGTCGCCGTTGGTGTAGGGACGCAGATATCCGCTGTTCAACATGCGCTGCAGGGCGACGGCGCGACCGGAGTCACCGCATGCGACGACGGTCGCGGCCGGCTGGCACTGGGCGATCTCGCTGGCCAGGTTCGGCCCCGAGATGACCGCGACGTGATCAGTGTCCACGCCGGCCACCGAGACGATGACCTGACTCATCCGCAGGAGGGTGCCCAGTTCGATGCCCTTGGCAAGACTCACCAGCGTCGCGCCGTCGGACACCCAGGGCACCCACCGCTCGAGGTTGGCCCGCAACATCTGCGCCGGCACGCCGAACAGCACCGTCGACGCACCGCTGAGCGCCTCCTGCGCATCGGCGGTCGCGCGGATACCCGGCGGCAGCACCGCGCCGGGCAAGTAGTCGGGGTTGCGCCGGGTGGTGTTGATCTGCTCGGCGACGGCGGCCCGCCGAGCCCACAGCCTGACGTCGACCCCTGGCGCCTGCGGCGCCTCTGGTTGCCCGGCATCTTGTTGTGCGGCATCGACGAGGACTTTTGCTAACGCGGTGCCCCACGCGCCGGCGCCCATGACGGCGACAGCGCCCGATGTGCCGGCCACACACCCCACCCTAGACTCGCCTCTGGACTGCGATGCCTCGGGCGGCGCTGGCAGGATGACGCGTTATGACAGGCACGGGGGAACGCGGGGCGAGCGATGTGGCCTTGATCATCCCGGTGAAGCGTTTGGCCACTGCCAAGAGCAGGCTGGCGCCGGTATTTTCTGGACGCACCCGGGAGGGTGTGGTCCTGGCCATGCTGGCGGACACGCTGGCTGCCGCGGGGCGGGTGACGTCCGTGGGCTCTATCACCGTCATCACCCCCGACGAGGCCGCGGCCGCGGCAGCGGCCGAGTTGGGGGCCGACACGGTGGCCGACCCGACGCCCGAGGGTCACGGCGACCCCCTGAACAACGCGATCGCGGTCGCCGAGCGGACGCTGAGCGGGTCTTTCTCCAACATCGTGGTGCTGCAGGGGGACCTCCCGGCACTGCAGAGCCGGGAACTCGACGAGGCGATCGCTGCCGCACGGCAGCACCCGCGCAGCTTTGTGGCCGACCGGCTTGCGCAGGGCACGTCCGCGTTGTGCGCGTTCGGCGTGGCGCTCGACCCTCGATTCGGACCCAGTTCCTCGGCTCAGCACCGTCGCTCGGGAGCGATCGAGCTGTCGGGCCCGTGGCCGGGGCTCCGGTGCGACGTCGACACCGCTGAGGACCTGACGGCCGCTCGCCGCCTCGGGGTCGGACCGGCGACCACCCGCATCCTTGCCCGCCACCCGTGATCCGGCACCGGGTGAACCTGTCCTAGAGGTGAACGGCGCGCCAACGGCCGACTCATCGTGGGCCTGCGCTGGCAGCCACCGTGGGCATGCGCAATGATCGCAGGGTGACCGATATTGATGCTCAGACTCGCACCGGCGAGAACACGTTGCGGCAGGAGGAGTCGGCTCCGAAAGAGCCGGCTTCGAGTGAGTCGGCTGTCGCGGCACCACCGGCCGCCACCAAGACCGTCGTCACCGACCTGCCCGAGGGCCGCTACCTCAACCGGGAATTGAGTTGGCTGGACTTCAACGCCCGTGTTCTCGCCCTGGCCGACGACGATTCGCTACCGCTGTTGGAGCGCGCCAAATTCCTGGCGATCTTCGCCTCGAACCTCGACGAGTTCTACATGGTGCGGGTAGCCGGCCTCAAACGTCGCGATGACATGGGCCTGTCGGCGCGCTCGGCCGATGGCCTGACACCGGGTGAGCAGCTGGCGCTCATCGGTGAGCAGACGCAGCAGATCGCGACGCGGCATGCCCGCCTTTTTCTCGATGCGGTGCAGCCGGCGCTCGCCGAGGAGGGCATCCACATCGTCGAATGGGCCGATCTGGATCAAGCCGAGCGCGACGAGATGTCGGTCTATTTCAGCGAACAGGTCTTCCCCGTTCTGACCCCGCTCGCCGTCGACCCCGCACACCCGTTCCCCTTCGTCAGCGGGTTGAGTTTGAACCTGGCGGTCCGGGTGCGGCAGCCCGAAGACGGTGCCGAGCATTTCGCCCGCGTCAAGGTACCCAACAACGTCGATCGCTTCGTCGAACTCGCTGACCGCGACCCGATTGCCGACAGCGGCGACGAACGGTCGGCTAAGGTCCGCTACCTGCCGATGGAAGAGCTGATCGCGGCGTTCCTGCCGGCGCTGTTTCCCGGCATGGAGATCGTTCAGCACCACGTGTTCCGCATCACCCGCAACGCCGACTACGAGGTCGAAGAGGACCGCGACGAGGACCTGTTGCAAGCGATGGAACGGGAACTGGCGCGCAGACGGTTCGGTTCCCCGGTGCGGCTCGAGGTCGACGACGAGATGACCGACGGCATGATGGAGTTGCTGTTGCGCGAACTCGACGTGCATCCCAGCGACGTCATCGAAGTGCCGGGGCTCCTTGACTTGTCGTCGCTCTGGCAGATCTACGGTCTGGATCGTCCCGCGCTTAAGGACCCGGCGTACGTTCCGGTGACCAGTCCCGCGTTCGCCGACCGGGAGACGCCCAAGAGCATCTTCGCGACGCTGCGCGAAGGGGACGTGCTGCTTCACCACCCCTATGAGTCGTTTTCCACCAGCGTGCAGCGATTCATCGAACAGGCCGCCGCCGACCCCAACGTGCTCGCGATCAAACAGACCCTGTACCGCACGTCCGGCGACTCACCGATCGTGCGGGCGCTGATCCAGGCCGCCGAGGCCGGCAAGCAGGTGGTGGCGATGGTCGAGATCAAGGCGCGTTTCGACGAACAGGCCAACATCCGCTGGGCGCGGGAGCTTGAGCAGGCCGGCGTGCACGTGGTGTACGGCTACGTCGGCCTCAAGACGCACTGCAAGACCTGCCTGGTGGTGCGCCGCGAGGGTTCGACCATCCGGCGCTACTGCCACATCGGTACCGGGAACTACAACGGGAAGACGGCGCGACTGTACGAGGATGTCGGTCTGCTCACGGCGTCCCCGGAAATCGGGGCCGATTTGACGGACTTGTTCAACTCGCTCACGGGCTACTCGCGCAAGCTCTCCTACCGCAACCTGCTGGTCGCCCCGCACAGCATCCGCAAGGGCATCGTCGAACGCGTCGACCGCGAAATCGCCGGCCACCGCGAACACGGTGGTGGTCGGATCCGGATGAAGATGAACGCTCTGGTCGACGAGCAGGTCATCGATGCGCTCTACCGCGCCTCGCTGGCGGGCGTGCCCGTCGAGGTGATGGTGCGAGGGATCTGCGCGCTACGCCCGGGCGCGCACGGCTTCTCCGAGAACATCTCGGTCCGTTCGATCCTCGGCCGCTACCTGGAACACTCGCGGATCATGCATTTCAACCACCTCAACGAGTTCTGGATCGGCAGCGCGGACATGATGCACCGCAACCTCGATCGGCGCGTCGAAGCACTGGTCCAAGTCAAGGATCCGAAGCTGACCTCCTACCTCGACACTCTGCTCACCTCCGCGATGGACCGATCGACACGGTGCTGGGAACTCGGGCCCGATGGCCAATGGACGGCATCGCCTCGGGAAGGCCAGGCGGTGCGCGACCACCAGGTGTCGCTGATGGAGCGGCATCGCAGCCCGTAAGCACGCAAGAGCCAACGTGCCCAGCCCTCGTCGCTCGCGCCGCCAGATCATCCATGCCGCCGGAGCGGTCCTGTGGCGGCCAACCGATGCGGCCGGACCAGAGATCGCCGTCATCCACCGGCCGCGATACGACGACTGGTCTCTGCCCAAGGGCAAAGTCGATCCGGGCGAAACCGCGGCCGTGGCCGCGGTTCGCGAAATCGAGGAAGAGACGGGCCACCGCGCCATCCTCGGCAGGCGGCTCGACGCGGTGAGCTACCCCGTCGGCGACGCCGTCAAGAAGGTGTATTACTGGGCGGCTCGCAGCACGGGTGGTGACTTCATACCAGGCAGCGAGGTCGACAGCCTGATCTGGCTGCCGGTCGCCGACGCGATAGACCGACTCAGCTACCCGGAGGATCAAAAGACGGTGCGTCGCTTCGCTAAACGCCCGGCGAACACGCACACCGTCCTGGTCGTCCGGCATGCGACCGCCGGCCGCAAGTCCCGCTTCTCCGGCAACGACACCGAACGGCAGCTGGACAAAAAGGGACGCGCACAGGCTGAAGCGCTGGTTCCGCAGCTCCTGGCGTTCGGCGCCACTGACATCTACGCCGCCGACCGCGTCCGCTGCCACCAGACGGTGCAACCTCTCGCCCAGGAGCTCGGAGTGACCGTCCACAACGAGACATCCTTGACCGAGGAGTCCTACGCCAAGAATCACAAACGGGGACGTCAGCGGGTGCTGCAGATCGCCGAGCAGGACGGTACCCCGGTGATCTGCACGCAGGGCAAGGTGATTCCGGACTTGATCGCGTGGTGGTGCGCGCGCAACGGCCTACGCCCCGACAAGTCGCGCAACCACAAGGGCAGCACCTGGGTGCTGTCGCTGTCTGGCGGAAAGCTGGTCGCGGCCGACCACATCGGCGGCGCGCTGGCCGGCAACGTCCGCGCCTAAAAACGAATACCCCCCGGGGGCGTATCGCCACCCGAAGGGTATTCGCGTGTGGAACCTGCCTGCCGCCTACTTGCGACCGCGGCTTGAGGCCGCCCTCTTAGCCGGAGCCTTGCGGGCCGGAGCCTTGCGGGCCGGAGCCTTGCGGGCCGGAGCCTTGCGGGCCGGAGCCTTGCGGGCCGGAGCCTTGCGGGCCGGAGCCTT
>CAIYOH010000124.1 GCA_903927745.1 uncultured Mycobacteriaceae bacterium | reverse complement strand
GACCTTCGTTGAGCACCGCGAGGCTCATGACGTGAAAGTTCACCTCGATGTCACGCACCTTCTCGACCTCGAGGATCCACCGGGAGGTGATCCAGGCCCACGGGCACAGCGGATCGAACCAGAAATCGGCCCGGTTCTTGGCGGGGGCCTTCTCGGGCATGGCACGGTCCTCTCGTCGGTCACGAAGGTGGACACCACCTGACGCTCACCAGCCTAGGCGGCGGCGGGTGTGCCCGCCCGGCGCGGCACCCGCGGCACGTAGGTTGGGGGCGTGGCCCCTCCGAACCTCACCCGCGACCAAGCCGTCGAACGCGCCGCCCTGATCACCGTCGACGGCTACCGGATCGCCCTGGACCTCACCGACGGCGGTGGCGCGCCCGGTGACCGCACGTTCCACTCCGTCACCACCGTGACGTTCGACGCGCTGCCCGGCGCCGACACGTTCCTCGACCTCATCGCCGACACGGTCCGCGGCGCCACCCTCAACGGCCGCGCGATCGACGTCTCCGGCTATGACGAGTCGACGGGTATCGCCCTGCGCGGGCTGGCGGCGCACAACGTCGTCGTCGTCGACGCCGACTGCCGCTATTCGAACACGGGCGAGGGACTGCACCGCTTCGCCGACCCGGTCGACAACGAGGTCTACCTGTACTCGCAGTTCGAAACCGCCGACGCCAAGCGCATGTTCGCCTGCTTCGACCAGCCCGACCTCAAGGCGACGTTCGACGTCGCGGTGACCGCGCCGCAGCACTGGAAGGTGATCTCCAACGGCGCCACGGCGTCTATCGAACCGGGGCCCACCGGGACGGCGGCCGTGCACACGTTCGCGACCACACCACGGATGAGCACCTATCTGGTTGCCCTCATCGCCGGCCCGTACGCCGAGTGGAAAGACACCTACCGCGACGAGCACGGGGAGATTCCGCTCGGCATCTACTGCCGGGCGTCGCTGGCCGAGCACATGGACGCCGAGCGGTTGTTCACCGAGACCAAGCAGGGATTCGGGTTCTACCACAAGACCTTTGAGTTTCCGTACGCGTTCGGCAAGTACGACCAACTGTTCGTGCCCGAGTTCAACGCCGGGGCGATGGAGAACGCGGGCGCGGTGACGTTCCTCGAGGACTACGTTTTTCGCAGCAAGGTCACCCGCGCCTCCTACGAGCGGCGGGCCGAGACCGTGCTGCACGAGATGGCGCACATGTGGTTTGGGGACCTGGTCACCATGCGATGGTGGGACGACCTGTGGCTCAACGAGTCGTTCGCGACGTTCGCGGCCGTGTTGTGCTCCAGCGAGGCAACCGAATTCACCGAGTCCTGGACCACGTTCGCCAACGCCGAAAAGTCCTGGGCCTACCGGCAAGACCAGCTGCCGTCGACGCACCCGATCGCCGCGGACATCCCCGACTTGGCCGCCGTCGAGGTCAACTTCGACGGCATCACCTACGCCAAGGGCGCCTCCGTGCTCAAGCAGCTGGTCGCCTACGTCGGGCTGGAGCATTTCCTGGCCGGGCTGCGCGACTACTTCCGCGCCCACGCATTCGGCAACGCCACGTTCGACGACCTGGTGACCGCGCTGGAGAAGGCGTCGGGCCGCGACCTGTCGGCCTGGGGCCGGCAGTGGCTCAAGACCACCGGGCTGAACTTGTTGCGCGCCGATTTCGACGTGGACGCCGACGGCCGGTTCACCCGATTCGCGGTGACCCAGGGTGGCGCCGCGCCGGGGGCCGGCGAGACCCGGGTGCATCGGCTGGCGATCGGCATCTACGACGACTCCGGCCCCGCGGCGGATGGCAGGCTGGTGCGTGTCCACCGGGAGGAGGTCGACGTCGAGGGCCCCGTCACCGACGTCACCGCACTCATCGGGGTGTCGCGAGGCAAGCTGATCCTGGTCAACGATGACGACCTCACGTACTGCTCGCTGCGGCTGGACGCCGAGTCGCTGCGCACCGCGCTGGACCGCATCGCCGACATCGCCGAACCGCTGCCCCGGACGCTGGTGTGGTCGGCGGCCTGGGAGATGACCCGCGAGGCGGAGCTGCGCGCCCGCGATTTCGTCGCCCTGGTGTCGGGCGGAGTGCACGCCGAAACCGAGGTCGGGGTGGCGCAGCGGCTGCTGATGCAGGCGCAGACCGCGCTCGGGTCCTACGCCGAACCCGGCTGGGCGCGGGAACAGGGCTGGCCGCGCTTCGCCGACCGGCTGCTGGAGCTGGCACGCGCCGCCGCGCCGGGTTCGGATCACCAACTCGCCTACGTCAACACCCTGTGCACGTCGGTGTTGTCGACCCGGCACGTCGCGACGCTGGCGGACATACTCGACCGCGACCCCACCGACGCGGGGTTAGCCGGCCTGCAGGTCGACACCGACCTGCGTTGGCGCATCGTCACCGCGCTGGCCTCGGCGGGCCACATCGACGCCACGGGGCTCCCGACACCCGTCATCGACGCCGAAGCGCGGCGCGACCCGACGGCCGCCGGCAAGCGCAACGCGATGAGGGCGGCGGCCGCACGCCCGCAGCCGCGGGTCAAGGACGAGGCCTGGACCACAGTTGTCGAGGACGACACCCTGCCCAACATCACCGGCCGCGCGATCATCGGCGGCATCGTCGCGCCCGGGCAGGCGGAGTTGCTCAGGCCGTTCACGGCGCGCTACTTCGGGTCGATCGCCGCCCTGTGGGAGCGCCGGTCCAGCGAAGTAGCGCAGACCGTGGTGGTGGGCCTGTATCCAGGGTGGGACATCAGCGAGACAGCCGTCGCCGCGGCCGAGCGGTTCCTGTCCGATCCCGGTGTCCCGCCGGCCCTGCGCCGCCTGGTGCTGGAGGGTCAGGCCGGGGTCACGCGGGCGCTGCAGGCGCGCGGCTTCGACGCCCAAGACTGAAGCCGCTGGGCCGTTTTGGGGTGTTCTGGGCCGTTACGTGCCGCTCTATTCCGGCGAGATCGCGGCGCTCATCACCCGGATCGCGCTGATCAGCCCGGCGATCAAGTTGCCCCGCGTGAACGCCGACGACGCCTCGGCAACGCCCAGGGGCGCGGCCGACTCGGCGCCACGGCCCCGCACCCCGGTCCCGTAGGCCACCTCGATGGCGCGCTGGTCGGGCGAGACGGCGAGCAGCACCGCGTCGTGCGGAGTCGGCACCTCGGCCAGCAGCGCGCGAGCCCGGGCGGCGGTGTCGGCGCCGAGGTCGCCCAGATAGATGGCGAACCGCGCCCCCGCCGCTCGCGAGCCGTACTTCAGGGCGTCGTCGATAGCCACCAGGTCGGCGGTCGGGAACGGGTAGTGAAATGACGGTTCCCCGGGCTCGGTGACTCCGGAGATACGACCGCTGGTGGTAACCACCCAGCCGCGCGGAAGCCCGGTGTGGTCGACGACGGCTACCTCACCATTTGCCACTTGCGCCACCCCCCACCGACGACCCGGCCGCGCCATGCCCGGCGTCGCCGTGCCCGCCATGCCCGACGCGTTCGTCGGTGGCGGCCCACAGGATCGGCGGATGCGTCCACTTCTCCCCCAGCGTGTACGTGACCGGGCGCGGGCCCTTGGGCCGCCAAATCCGCGCCGCCAGCACGCCCATCAGCAGCAGCGGTATCCCAACCACATACAGATGCATGACCATGTTGCTCACGACGCACACGGTATCTCACCGAGGTGGGTTACCGGAACACCCGATCCGCGCCGGCCGTCGGTCGCCCCACGACCTACGCGGCGCCCTCGCCGAGGTACCGCGCCCACGCCGGGTCCAGCTCCTTGACCGTCGACAGCAGCCGCCAGTGCTGCCCCGTCGGCGGCAGCGGGGCTCGGCGCAACACCCAGCCGAGCTCGGCGAGTAATTTGTCGCCCTTGCGGTGGTTGCAGGTTGAGCAGCAGGCGACGCAGTTTTCCCAGGCGTGGTCGCCGCCGCGACTACGCGGCACCACGTGATCGACGGTGTCGGCTTTGGCCCCGCAATAAGCGCAGATGAAGCGATCGCGGTGCATGAGCGCGGCGCGCGTCATCGGGACCAACGCGCGGTAGGGGACCCGGACGTAGGTCCGCAGCTGGATCACCGACGGCACGGCAATGGACTTGCTGGCCGAGTGGATCACCGGGCCGGTCGGGTCGGCGTGCACCACATCGGCCTTGCCGCAGATCACCATGACGATCGCGCGCCGCATGGGCAGCGCGGTCAGCGGCTCGTAGGTGGAGTTCAGCAACAGCACCCGACGGCGACTCCAGATCGACGCGGTGTCGTGCCGGTTGGGCGGATGGGTATCGGCCCGAGAATGCGAATCGGCTCGAGACGTCGTATCGACACTGTGCAGGTATGGGGCGGGCAGGGGCCCGGTTGTCCCCGCCGCGGCACCGGAACTGCGGTGGCTGCGGCGTTTCGTGCGCTGCGCCATAGGTCCTCCATGGGACAGTCCACCATGATTCGCCGCCGATCGCACGCCTATTCCTCGGGAACTTCCTCGGGAACTTCCTCGGGAACGTCCCCGGGAACGTCATGTCGAGCCGGTGAGCGATGGGGCGGCCGATGCCGCAGAATGGCATCATCATGGTGGATCAGGTGAGCTTCTACGACGCCGTCGGCGGCGCCGCTACCTTCACGGCGATCGTGGGGCACTTCTACGCCGAGGTCGCCGAGGACGAGATCCTGCGGCAGCTCTATCCCCTGGACGACCTCGCGGGCGCCGAGGAACGGCTGCGCATGTTCCTCGAGCAGTACTGGGGCGGCCCGCGGACCTATTCCGAGCAGCGCGGCCACCCCCGGCTGCGGATGCGCCACGTGCCGTACCGGATCAGTCCGCTGGAGCGCGACGCCTGGCTGCGGTGCATGCACAACGCCGTCGCCTCGGTCGATTCGGTGACCCTCGATGACGAGCATCGCCGCGAACTGCTCGACTACCTGGAGATGGCCGCGAACTCCATGATGAATGCGCCGCTGTGAACGCGACAGCCTGGTGGTCGCATGCGGTCTTCTATCAGCTCTACCCGCGGTCGTTCGCCGACAGCGACGGTGACGGGGTCGGCGACCTCACCGGGGTGGTGGCGCGGCTGGACTACCTGGTCGAGCTCGGCATCGACGCGATCTGGCTCAACCCGGTCACCGTCTCACCGATGGCCGACCACGGCTATGACGTCGCCGACCCGCGCGACATCGACCCGTTGTTCGGCGGGCTGGCGGCGTTCGAGCGTCTGATCGAGGAGGCCCACCGGCGCGGCATCAAGGTGACGATGGACGTGGTGCCCAACCACACGAGTTCGGCGCACCCGTGGTTTCAGGCGGCGCTGGCCGCGGCGCCGGGCAGCGCCGAACGCGACCGGTATTACTTCCGCGACGGGCAGGGCCCGGGCGGGGCGCTGCCACCGAACAACTGGGAATCGGTGTTCGGCGGGCCGGCCTGGACCAGGGTGGTCGACGCGGGCGGCGCTCCCGGGCAGTGGTACTTGCACCTGTTCGACACCGAACAACCCGACCTCAACTGGGACAACCCCGAGATTTTCGACGACTTCGCCACCACGCTGCGATTCTGGCTGGATCGCGGCGTCGACGGTTTCCGCATCGACGTCGCGCACGGGATGGCCAAACCGCCCGGGCTGCCCGACGCGGCGGAGCACTGCCAGGTGTTGCGGCACACCGACGACGACCCGCGGTTCAACAACCCGAACGTGCACGCGATCCACCGCGACATCCGCGCCGTCGTCGACAACTACCCGGGGGCGGTGACCGTCGGCGAGGTATGGGTCAACGACAACGCGCGCTGGGCCGAGTACGTGCGGCCCGACGAACTGCATCTGGGCTTCAACTTCCGGTTGACCCGCACCGAGTTCGACGCCGACGACGTCGGCGAGGCGATCCGCAACTCGCTCGAGGCCGCCGCGCTCGCGGGGGCGACCCCCACCTGGACGCTGTCCAACCACGACGTCGGCCGGGAGGTCACCCGATACGGCGGCGGCGAGGTAGGCCTGCACCGGGCGCGCGCCATGGCGATGGTGATGCTCGCCCTGCCGGGAACGGTGTTCGTCTACAACGGCGAGGAACTCGGTCTGCCCGACGTCGACCTGCCCGACGAGGCGCTGCAGGATCCGACGTGGGAACGTTCCGGACACACCGAACGCGGCCGCGACGGGTGCCGGGTGCCGCTTCCGTGGTCGGGCGCGGCTCCCCCCTACGGGTTCTCCGCGTCGACCCGCACGTGGCTGCCGATGCCGGACGACTGGGCCGCGCTGACCGTCGAACGGCAGCAGGCCGACGCCGGCTCGACGCTGGCGTTATTCCGGCGACTCATCGGATTACGCAAGGCGCGAACCGAATTCGCCGGAGACGTGATCGAGTGGCTGCCCGCTCTGCCCGACGCAGTGGTCTTCCGCCGCGCCGGCGGAGTGGTCTGCGCGCTCAACGCCGGCCGCGCCCCGATAGCTCTGCCGCCCGGGGAACTCATCGCGTCCAGCGCACCTCTGCTCGACGGCGCCCTGCCGCCCGACGCCGCCGCCTGGCTGGTCTGAGCCGCTACCGCATCCAGCGCTGTAGGTACTCCCGGTGGTGCGCGGAGAGCCGCACCAGCCGCTGCTCCTCGATGTCGACAGCGGCCAGTTGCGACTCAGCGATCACGGCGGGCTTGGAGTCGGGGTCGGCGTTGACGGAACGGACTTCGTAGCCGAGGGTGAAGTCCACCGTGCGCAGCCGCTGGGTCCAGATGGTCACCTGCAGGGGCGAGTCGGTGAGCCGCAGCTGGGCCTTGTAGGTCACCGTGACCTCGGCGATCAGCAACCCGATGGTGGTGATGTCGACTGCGAACGCCTCGCGCAAGAACTGGACGCGGGCCTCCTCGAGGATCGTGACCATGGTGGCGTGGTTGACGTGCCGGTACATGTCGATGTCCGACCACCGCACCAGCACGGGCGCGACGTAACCGGCGCGTGGGTCTCGCTCACCAGGACCCGCATTGACTGCCCCCACGGCGCTAGTCGCGCGTCAACCTGCGGTGGGTCATTCGATGCGGCCGGGCGGCTTCGCTCCCGAGCCGTTCGACCTTGTTCTCCTCGTACGCCCCGAAATTGCCCTCGAACCAGAACCACCTGGCCTCGTTGTCGTCGTCACCCTCCCACGACAGGATGTGGGTGCATGTCCGGTCCAAAAACCAGCGGTCGTGCGAGATCACCACTGCGCAGCCAGGAAAATTCACCAACGCGTTCTCCAGCGAGCTGAGCGTCTCGACGTCCAGGTCGTTGGTCGGCTCGTCCAGGAGCAGAAGGTTGCCGCCCTGCTTGAGCGTCAGCGCCAGGTTGAGCCTGTTGCGCTCGCCGCCGGACAACACCCCGGCCGGCTTCTGCTGGTCGGGTCCCTTGAAGCCGAACGCCGACACGTAGGCGCGGGACGGAATCTCATTTTGACCGACCTGGATGTGATCCAGGCCGTCGGAGACGACTTCCCACAGCGTCTTCTTCGGGTCGATGCCCGCGCGGGCCTGATCGACGTAACTGAGCTTGACGGTCTCACCGACAACGACGGTGCCGCTGTCGGGTTGTTCTAGCCCCACGATCGTTTTGAACAGCGTGGTCTTGCCGACGCCGTTGGGCCCGATCACGCCGACAATGCCGTTGCGCGGCAGGGTGAAGGACAGATCCTTGATCAAGGTGCGCCCGCCGTAACCCTTGTCCAGGTGCGCGACCTCCACCACCACGTTGCCCAGCCGCGGGCCGACGGGGATCTGGATCTCCTCGAAGTCGAGCTTGCGGGTCTTCTCCGCCTCGGAAGCCATCTCCTCGTAGCGTTGCAGGCGTGCCTTGCTCTTGGCCTGGCGCGCCTTAGCCCCCGACCGCACCCAGGCCAGCTCCTCGGTGAGCCGCTTCTGCATTTTGACGTCCTTGCGGCCCTGGACCGACAACCGCTCGGCTTTCTTCTCCAGGTACGTCGAGTAGTTGCCCTCATAGGGATACGCGCGCCCCCGATCGATCTCGAGGATCCACTGCGCCACGTTGTCGAGGAAGTAACGGTCGTGGGTCACCGCCAGCACGGCGCCCGCGTAGGCGGCCAGGTGCTGTTCGAGCCACTGGACGCTCTCGGCGTCGAGGTGATTGGTGGGCTCGTCGAGCAGCAGGAGGTCCGGTTTGGACAGCAGCAGCTTGCACAGGGCTACGCGGCGACGCTCACCGCCGGACAGATTCTGCACCGGCTCGTCGGGCGGCGGGCATCGCAGCGCGTCCATGGCCTGCTCCAACTGGGAGTCGAGGTCCCACGCGTCGGCGTGGTCGAGATCCTCTTGGAGCCGGCCCATCTCCTCCATCAGCTCGTCGGAGTAGTCGGTGGCCATCAGTTCGGCGACCTCGTTGAAGCGGTCGAGCTTGACCTTGATGTCGCCGAGGCCTTCCTCCACGTTGCCGCGGACGGTCTTCTCCTCGTTCAGGGGCGGTTCCTGGAGCAGAATGCCGACGCTGGCGCCGGTGGCGAGGAAGGCTT
The DNA here is from genome assembly GCA_903927745.1 of uncultured Mycobacteriaceae bacterium. Lineage (GTDB taxonomy): Bacteria > Actinomycetota > Actinomycetes > Mycobacteriales > Mycobacteriaceae > Mycobacterium. The sequence goes on along the minus strand of CAIYOH010000124.1, from coordinate 3,805 downwards.
CGCCGTTATTCGCGTTGTCCAAACCGGCCATGATCCGCAAGACGCTCGACTTGCCGGCACCGTTGGGGCCGACCACACCGATCTTGGCGCCCGGGTAGAAGCTCAACGTGACGTCGTCCAGAATCACCTTGTCGCCGTGCGCCTTGCGGACCTTTTTCATCGTGTAGATGAACTCAGCCATGCCGCAGCCGTGCCTTTCTGGTCTCAGTGACGTCCTCGGGGATTCTTCACGATGCCGTCGACCATCCTAGGCGCGACCCGCTCACCGCTGGCCGGCCCCTCGTACGACGCTCAGGCGGACACGGACAGCGAGGCCCGCCCAGCGTTGGTCTCACCGGCGGCAGCGGGGCCGTCTCCCTCGGATACCGGCGCAGTGGTCGAGGGCGCCTCGGGATTCTGAGCGGCGTCGGGACCGGTGTAACCGGGCTTCTCGATGCGCACGAACGCCCGCGACAGGTCTGGCCCTACCGCGATCGCCCGCATCTCCAGGGACGAACGGCGGTTGCCGTCGCGGTCCTCGTACTCGCTGGTGTACACGTGCCCCGTCACGATCACCGGCGCGCCCTTGGCCAGCGCGGCACCCACCCCGGGGACCAGCTTGCCCCAGCAGTTGACGGTGATGAACAGCGAGTTGCCCGGCTCCCAGCTGCCGTCGGCGACACGGCGTCGCGAGTTGCTCGCGACGCGGAACTTGATCAGCTCCTGGTCGCCCACCTGGCGGCGCTGGGGGTCGTTGACGATCTGACCTACGACCGTGAGCGGTGTTTCGAACATGGACGGATCCCTTCTCGGTTGCTGTGCCCGGCGTAGCCGCCGGCACGCGCACCATTGAGCCCGTCGACACCGACAGGACGCACTGCCGAGAGGGTCCGTGCCCAGCCGCCCTGTGGACAGAGCCGCAACTGTGGATCAGGACGTCGGATCGGTCTTTTTCCCCGCGACCTTTTTGGTCGGGACTCTCTTCGCCGGGATTTTCTTCGCCGGAACCTTCTTGGCCGGCGCTTTCTTGGCCGGAATCTTCTTGGCCGGAACCCTCTTGGCCGGCACCTTCTTCGCCGGAATCTTCTTGGCCGGAATCTTCGCCGCGGCCTTCCTCTCGGCCGTCACACTGACATCAGGCAGTTCGTCGATGGGCCAGTCTGCCAAGGTGTCCAGGTACAACTGTCGCACCTCGGCGATGCGCTGGGGAAGCGTCTCAACGGTCCAGTCCCGCACCGAGATCGGTGGGAATACCGCGACGTCGACAGTCCCCGCATTGATGGTCATGGAATTGCGGGCCGCGACGAGTTCGGCGTTGCGGATGACGATCGGCACGATCGGGACACCGGCGGCCATCGCGATGCGGAAGGGGCCTTTTTTGAACGGCCCCACCTCGTTCGTGTCCAGGCGGGTGCCCTCCGGAGCGATCACGATCGAGATCCCTTTTCTGGCAAGGTCTTCGACCTGATGCAGCGACTCGACCGCGGCGGCCGCGTCGCCGCGGTCGATGAACGCAGCATCCATCGCCCTGCCGATCGTGCCCATGATCGGGTCCTTCGCCAGTTCCTTCTTGCCCACCGCAGTCCAGTTGTCGCGCACCAGCGCGCCAACGATGATGGGGTCGACCTGATTGCGGTGGTTGAAGATGAACACCGCCGGGCGCTGAGCGGTCAGGTTTTCCTCGCCGACGACGTTGAGCTGCACCCCCGTGGCCGCCAGCACCACCTGTGGGAACGTGGAGGTGAAGAAGTTGACGCCGCGCCGGCGACTGCGGGTCAGCATGCCGATGCCCACGGCGCCGGACACGACCGGAAGAACCGAGCCGAGGCCCACCAGCGTTCGGATCTTCCGCTGGATGCCCACCGGATCGCGGCTGTTGAACCGCAGGATCGGCCAGCCTCGGCGCTGGGCGACGGCGGCCATCTTCCCCGCGGGATTGGTCGGCCGCGGGTTGCCGACCAGGTACATCAGGGCGACGTCCTCGTCGCCGTCGGCATAGAAGTAACTGTCCTTGAGGTCGATGTCGTGCTCGTTGGCGAATCGCTGCACGGCGGCGGCCTTGCCGGGGCCCCAGAGGATCGGCTTCGCCACCCCGCCGGTCAGCAGCCCGTCTACGGTCGTCTCGAACTGGTTGGTGAGGGTGTTGGAGATTCCGAGGAACCGCGCCACCGGGTTGACTTGGATGGTCAGCGCCGACGAGCTCAGCACGACGGTGTGGCCACGGGCGATGTGGGCGCGCACCAACTCGCGCATCTCCGGGTAGATGCGGGACTCGATCCGTTGGACGAACAACTTCTCGCCGATCTCCTCAAGGTCGGAGATCAGTCGTCCCGCCAGCGCGCCGGCGGCCTTGCCGATCAGGTCCTCGAATTCGCTGCGCCCGAGCGTGTGGCTCAGGCTCGCCTGGATCATGCCGAGCAGCTCACCGACACCCATGTCGCGACGCAGGATGCGCTCCTGGGTGAAGATGACGGCCGTGAAGCCCGCCACCAACGTCCCGTCCAGGTCGAAAAACGCGCCGATTCCAGGCCCGGGAGGGCTGTCCATGATCTCCGCGACTGATCCCGGCAGTCGCAGCTCCGTGTCGTGAGGCTCAGTCACGGTTGTTAACGCTAGTCGGGTTGCCTCGGTGGTGAAAGACGCGGTGGTGCGCTCGGCGACGGGCGCGGGCCCGGCCTCAGCCGACCGAGGCCGCCGACGTCAGCACCGGGTCGATGATCGAGGGTGTGCGGCTCCCGTAGACGACACCCAGGAAGTCGGCCACGGCGTCGGCGGCCAAGCGCGACCGGACGGTCGGGGTGATATCGAATGCGTGGTGGGCATTCGCCAGTTCGGCGTAGGCCACGGTGGGGGCGCCGGCCGCGTGCAGTGCCGCGGAGAAAGCCCGGCCCTGACCGCGTGGGGTGAGTTCGTCTTTCTCGCCGTGGAGCACGAAGAACGGAGGGGCGTCGCCGTGTACGTAGGAAATGGGCGAGGCCGCCCGGAAACGCTCGGGGTCGCGGGCATAGCGGACCTTTAACACGAACTGCTCGAGAAACGGCAGCATGAGTTCGTGCATATTCTCGAAGTCGGTGAAGTCGTACACGCCGTACAACGGCGCAACGGCGTTCAGCGTGGTGTCGGAGTCTTCGAACCCGGGCTGAAAGGTCGGATCGTTTGGAGTGAGCCCGGCCAGCGCCGCCAGGTGCCCGCCCGCAGACCCGCCGGTGATCGCGATGAAGTCGGGGTCGCCGCCGTAGTCGGCGATGTTCTCGCGCACCCACGCGATCGCCCTCTTGACGTCGATGAGGTGGGTGGGGAACGCGCACCGCGGGCTCTTGCTGTAGTTGATCGACACGCAGATCCACCCGAGTTCGACCATCCGGCTCATCAGCGTGTATGCCTGCGGGCGTTTGTCGTTGACCGACCACGCGCCTCCCGGGACCTGGATCAGCACGGGCGCGCGCCGGCCGGGCGCCACATCACGGCGACGCCAGATGTCGAGCAGGTGTTCCCGGCCGCCTGGGCCGTAGGAGATGTCGGAGGTCCGCGCCGCGTAGCGGCGGTGCGGCCCGCGCCTGTCCAGCAGCCCGCCGCGGGGGGCGCCCTCGGACTGGGCGGCGGCGGGGTGGCGCACCTGCTGCCGGAAATCCGGGCCGAGCGCCGCTTCGAGTGCCCCGGCTAGGACGTCGTCGGCCCGTTGCGCGGCCCAGCCGCTGGCCATCCGCCCGATGGCCGGGTGCGGCACCTTCGACAGCGCGTTCCCTGTGACGACACGCGGTGGGAACTCGGTGGCCAGCCAGTGGGCGACCCAGCCGACCGCGGACGGCGAGCCGCGCAGCAGCAG
>CAIYOH010000123.1 GCA_903927745.1 uncultured Mycobacteriaceae bacterium | reverse complement strand
TCGAGATGCTGAAACGGCGCTCCTATCTGGCGGCCACAGTGTTCATCACCGCCGAGGCGTTGATTATCTCCGCCGGTACGCGCCGGATCGACGTCAGCGATCTGTTGCTCGCGCGCGGCCTCGACACCCTGATCGGCTGCGCCGTCGGTATCGCGGTCTTCCTGCTGAGCGCGCGTCTGCAGGAAGCGACCCGGCTTCAGGAGGCGATCGCCGCGACCCTGGACGCCGTGGCTGCGACCTCGGCGACGATCGCCGTCCACGCCGCCGGGACGGCCGTGGTCCGCGCCGCACGGCGCGACCTGCTGTGGACCGCCATCGCCATGCGCGAGGCCGAACAAGCCGCGCTGGCCGGGTCATCGCAGCAACGGGCCGCAGCCTGGCGGCTCGGCCCCACGTTGCTGGCCGTCGACCATCTGACCTACCGCACACTGGCGGTGTGCTGGGCGAGCGAATCGGATGCCCGGACGCGGGAAACCGGGGCACTGGGCGCGGCGCTGTTCGGCGCTGACGGTCCGGATCGCTACCTGACGGACCTGGCCGACCTGGCGGCCGCCGTGCGGGACGGGTCCGCATCCCCGCCGACCGATCACCCGTCGCCGGAGTTCGTCGCCTTCGAGTTGGCTGAGCTGCGCGAATCACTGTCCGCCGACCCCGTTGACTTCTGACGTGTATCGAACATAAGTTCGATACACTTCCAGCGTGAGCTGGTATGGGGTGGTCTGACGGGCCGCCGAGCTGGGCGGAAATGGAACGCGTGCTTGACGGCAAACCGCGCCATGCCGGCGCGCCGCCCGTGCCCCGGGACGACGCCCCCCTGTCGCCCAAGCGGGCGAGATACCAGCCGCTGGGGGCCGGCCAGACTCCTCGGTCGTCCGCCGCTCATGCCGTCGCCTACGCTGAGTTGCATGCGCATTCGGCGTTCAGCTTCCTCGATGGGGCCAGTACCCCGGAGGAAATGGTTGAGGAGGCCGCACGGCTGAATCTGCGCGCCCTCGCGTTGACCGACCACGACGGCCTATACGGCGCGGTGCGGTTCGCCGAAGCGGCCGCCGAACTCGACATCCGCACCGTGTTCGGGGCTGAGCTGTCTCTGGGGCCGGCCGCCCGCACCGAGGCGCCCGATCCGCCCGGACCGCACCTGCTGGTTTTGGCCCGCGGCCCGGAGGGCTACCGACGGCTGTCGCGGCAGCTGGCCGCCGCCCACCTGGCCGGCGGCGAGAAGGGCAAGCCGCGCTATGACCTCGACGCGCTGACCGAGGCGGCCGGCGGGCACTGGCACATCCTCACCGGATGCCGTAAGGGCCATGTGCGCCAAGCGCTTTCCGACGGCGGTCCGGATGCTGCGGCGCGGGCGCTGGCCGACCTGGTGGACCGGTTCGGCGCACGACGGGTCAGCGTCGAGCTGACCCGGCACGGGCATCCGCTGGACGACGAACGCAACGCAGTACTAGCCGGGCTGGCGTCGCGCTTCGGCGTGGGCGTCGTCGCCACCACCGGGGCACACTTCGCCCATCCGTCGCGCGGCCGCCTGGCCATGGCGATGGGTGCGATTCGGGCCCGGCAGTCCCTGGACGCCGCTGCCGGATGGCTGGCCCCGCTGGGTGGCTCGCACCTGCGGTCCGGCGAGGAGATGGCCCGGCTGTTCGCGCATGTGCCCTTTGAGGGCCCTGATGCGGTGACCGCCGCCGCCGATCTCGGCGAGCAGTGCGCCTTCGCGTTGGCGCTGATCGCGCCGCGGCTGCCGCCCTTCGACGTGCCCGACGGACACACCGAGGACAGCTGGCTGCGGCAGCTGACAATGATCGGGGCACGTGGCCGCTATGGGCTGGCCGATGAGTCGCCGCGCGCATACGCCCAGATCGAGCACGAGCTGGCCGTGATTGCCCAGCTGCAGTTCCCGGGCTACTTCCTAGTGGTTCACGACATCACCCAGTTCTGCCGCCGGAACAACATCCTGTGTCAGGGCAGGGGGTCCGCGGCCAATTCCGCCGTCTGTTACGCCCTGGGGGTCACCGCGGTGGACCCGGTGGCCAACGACTTGTTGTTCGAACGCTTCCTGTCGCCGGCCCGCGACGGGCCACCCGATATCGACATGGATATCGAGTCCGACCAGCGCGAAAAGGTCATCCAGTATGTCTACGACAAATACGGCCGCGACTACGCGGCCCAGGTCGCCAACGTCATCACCTACCGGGGGCGGATCGCGGTGCGCGACATGGCCCGTGCCCTGGGCTTCTCGCAGGGCCAGCAGGATGCCTGGAGCAAACAGATCAGCCGCTGGAACGGGCTGGCGGACTCGCCGGAGGTCGAGGATATCCCCAAGCAGGTGATCGACCTGGCCAACCAGATCCGTAATCTGCCGCGGCACATGGGTATTCACTCCGGCGGCATGGTGATCTGCGACCGTCCCATCGCCGACGTCTGTCCGGTCGAATGGGCGCGCATGGCCAACCGCAGTGTTTTGCAATGGGACAAGGACGACTGTGCGGCGATCGGTTTGGTGAAGTTCGACCTGCTCGGGCTGGGCATGCTCTCGGCGCTGCACTACGTCATCGACCTGGTGGCCGAGCACAAGAAGATCGAGGTCGACCTGGCCCGGCTGGACCTCGCCGAGCCGGCGGTGTACGAGATGCTCGCCCGTGCCGATTCCGTCGGCGTGTTCCAGGTGGAGTCGCGGGCGCAGATGGCCACCCTTCCGCGCCTGCGGCCTAGGATCTTCTACGACCTGGTGGTGGAGGTCGCACTGATCCGCCCCGGCCCCATCCAGGGTGGGTCGGTGCACCCCTATATCCGGCGGCGCAACGGCATCGACCCGGTGGTCTACGACCACCCGGCGATGAAGCCCGCGCTACGGAAGACGCTGGGAGTGCCGCTTTTTCAGGAACAGCTGATGCAGCTCGCGGTCGACTGCGCCGGCTTTTCCGCCGCGGAGGCCGATCAACTGCGCCGCGCCATGGGCTCCAAGCGTTCGACCGAGCGGATGCGGCGGCTGCGCGATCGGTTCTACGACGGCATGCGGGAGATGCACGGCGCCCCCGACGAGGTGATCGACCGGATTTACGAAAAGCTGGAGGCCTTCGCCAATTTCGGGTTTCCGGAAAGCCACGCGCTCAGTTTCGCATCGCTGGTGTTCTACTCGTCGTGGTTCAAGCTGCACCACCCGGCGGCGTTCTGCGCGGCGCTGCTGCGCGCCCAGCCGATGGGTTTCTATTCGCCGCAGTCGCTGGTGGCCGACGCGCGCCGGCACGGCGTGAGGGTGCATGGCCCGGACGTCAATGCCAGCCTGGCCCATGCCACCCTTGAAAACGCGGGTACTGAGGTGCGCCTCGGGTTGGCTGCCGTCCGTCACATCGGCAACGACCTCGCCGAGCGGTTGGCGGAGGAGCGAAAAGCGCACGGGCCGTATGAATCTCTGCTGGATCTGACCACCCGGCTGCAACTGAGCGCGCCGCAGGCCGAGGCGCTGGCGACGGCCGGGGCGCTCGGCTGCTTCGGCATGTCGCGGCGGGGGGCGCTGTGGGCGGCTGGGGCCGCCGCCACCCAGCGTCCCGACCGGTTAGCGGGCGTTGGCTCGTCGTCGCACGTCCCGGAGCTGCCGGGAATGAGCGAGTTGGAACTCGCCGCCGCCGACGTGTGGGCCACCGGTATCTCCCCGGACAGCTATCCGACGCAATTCCTGCGGGCCGATCTGGAGGCGATGGGGGTGCTGCCCGCCGGGAAGCTGCCGAGCGTTCCCGACGGCGATCGTGTGCTGGTCGCCGGGGCGGTGACTCATCGGCAGCGCCCAGTGACGGCCCGGGGGGTGACATTTATCAACCTCGAGGACGAGACCGGGATGGTCAACGTGCTGTGTACGCCCGGGGTGTGGGCGCGCCACCGCAAGCTGGCCCAGACGTCGCCGGCTCTGCTGGTCCGCGGGCGACTCCAGAATGCCGGCGGCGCGGTCACCGTCGTCGCCGAGCGGCTGGGCCGCATCACCCTCGCCGCCGGATCGACCTCCCGCGACTTCCGATGAGCCCCCCGCCGAACGTGCGCAGAATGCCGGCGATGAGCGGCGTGTCGCGGACAAACGCGCACGCTCGGGGATGAGAAGGGGAGCGGTAGTCTCCACTCGTGACTCTCAACCTGTCCGTCGACGACGTCCTCGCTACTACCCGCTCGGTTCGTAAGCGCCTCGACTTCGACAAGCCGGTGGGCCGCGAGGTCTTGATGGAGTGCCTCGACCTGGCGCTGCAGGCGCCCACCGGCTCCAACTCGCAGGGCTGGCAGTGGGTGTTCGTCGAGGACGCCGACAAGCGCGCGGCAGTCGGCGAGATCTACCGCTCCCACGCCCGCACCTATCTCAGTACGCCCGCGGGCCAGAATTACGGCGAGGGCGACATCCGCGGGGAGCGCATGGGCAAGGTCAGGGATTCGGCGATCTACCTCGCCGAACACATGCACGAAGCGCCGGTATTGCTTATCCCCTGCATCGAGGGACGCGAAGACACCAGCCCGCTGGGCGGGGTGTCCTTCTGGGCGTCACTGTTCCCGGCGGTCTGGAGCTTCTGCCTGGCGCTGCGCTCCCGCGGGCTGGGTACCTGCTGGACGACGCTGCACCTGGTCGGGGACGGCGAGCGGCAGGCAGCCGAGGTGCTCGGCATCCCGTTCGACACCTTCAGCCAGGGCGGGCTGTTCCCGATCGCCTACACCAAGGGCACCGACTTCCGGCCCGCCAAGCGTCTGCCCGCCGACCAGCTGACGCACTGGAACACCTGGTAGTCAGATCGCGCCTGGGTAGCCGTGCTGGCGCCACGCCTCGTAGACGGCGATCGCGGCGGCGTTCGACAGATTCAGCGACCGCCGGCCCGCGAGCATGGGGATGCGCACCTGCCGGGTGATGCGCGGGTCGGCCAGCGTCGCGGCGTCCAGCCCGTCGGGCTCCGGCCCGAACATCAACACGTCGCCGCGCCGGTAGGCGATGTCGGCGAACGGGGTGGTCGCCTGCGCGGTGAAAGCGAACACCCGCGCTGAAGAGAGGGCGTCCCACGCCGCCGGCAATGACGAGTGAACGGTGACCGAAGCCAGGTCGTGGTAGTCCAGACCGGCGCGCCGGAGTCGGGGCTCGGACAGGTCGAATCCCAGCGGTTCGACCAGATGCAGTTCGCAGCCGGTGGCTGCCGCGGTCCTGATGGCGTTGCCCGTGTTGGGGGGAATGCGCGGGGAGTAGAACAGCAGCCGGAACACCTACCGATCATGGCAAAACTGATCACGGCAGCCCCGTGCGCCCGGGTGAGCCGGGGCAAACCACGGCCGGGACGATTTTGTAGACCTGGGGTTGAGACTGTCATACTCGTCGGATTGCTACGTTCACCGCGCACAGACGGCGCGAGGGGTCATGACGACATGAGTATGTTCACCCTCCCGGAGTCGCCCCGCCCGGCCGACCCGGCCGAGGCGGTCCTCGCTGAGCCGCAAACCGTCCCGGAGGCGCCGGTCACCCGCCCGCGGGCCTGGTCGCCGCGCAATTGGCCCGTCCGCCGGAAAGTGGTGGCGATCGCCCTGGTGCCGCTCGTCTTGGCGACCCTGTTCGGAGCGCTGCGGGTCCAGGGCGCGGTGGCCGACGCCCAGGCCTGGCGCCTGGCCGCCGCCAGGGCTGACATGCTGCCGGCGATCACGAAATACATGGCGGCGCTGGATGCCGCGCTGCAGGAGGGGTCGACGGGCGGCGGGGACGGGAAGAACAACTACGCGCTCCGCAAGCACGACCTGCAGCAACGATTGGCCGCCACCGAGGTCGCTGCCGACGTCCGATCCGGGGTGAACACCCTGATCAACGAGGGGCAGCCATTGATCGATCATGCGGCCGACAGCACCCTGGTGCGCGACCGCGTCAACGGCTACGCGGCGCTCCTGTTGACGGCCACGAATGTCATCGAACAGGCGGTCCCCGCCACCGACCCCACAATCCGCGCCCACGCCAGGGGCCTGGGCAGCGCGGTCGGTGTCCGCGGTCAGATGACGATGCAGAAGATGCTGGTCACCAGCGGTGCCGACCTCAGCGATGCGCAGTTGCAGGCGACGATGATCGCCGCGGCCGGTGCCGAACCGGCGACCCTCGTCGGGGTGACTGACATGCTCGGTGCGGGCTCGCCGGACGCCAAGACGCTGCAGCAGCAGATGGACGTCCGGATGGCGATCATGGCAGATCCGGCCATGACGCTGGTCGGCAACCCCGAACTGCTGCGCTCGATCCAGGCCACCGACGACATCGCCGACAAGGTCATCCGGGACTCGACGGAGTCGGTGACCGCGTCGGTGCGGGCCCGGGCCGACGATCGGCGCACCGCCGACATTCGCGACGCCGCCCTGGTCACGACCGCCATCGCCGTCGCCCTGCTCACCGGTCTGCTCGTAGGGCGTGCCCTCGTCCGGCCGCTGCGAGCGCTGCGCAACGGTGCCCTCGAGGTCGCCCACACCGACCTCGAGGCGGAGGTCGCCCTCATCAAGGCCGGTGGGCCCGTGCCGATCCCCGTGCCGCTGCCGATCTACACCACCGAGGAGATCGGCCAGGTCGCCCACGCGGTCGACGAGCTACACACCCAGGCCCTGCTCCTTGCGGGCGACGAGGCACGCCTGCGCCTGCTGGTCAACGACATGTTCGAGACCATGTCGCGGCGCAGCCGTTCGCTGGTCGACCAGCAGCTGTCGCTCATCGAGCAGCTGGAGCGCAACGAAGAGGACCCCGCGCGCCTCGACAGCCTGTTCCGGCTCGACCACCTCGCGGCGCGGCTGCGCCGCAACAGCGCAAATCTGCTGGTGCTGGCCGGCGCGACCCTGGTGCGCGACCAGCGCGACCCCGTGACGTTGTCGACGGCGGTCAACGCTGCGGTATCGGAGGTCGAGGACTACCGCCGTGTGGACGTCGCCGAGCTACCCGACTGCACGCTGGCGGGCGCGGCGGCCGGCGGCGTCATCCAGCTGGTCGCCGAGTTGATCGACAACGCCTTGCAGTACTCGCCGCCGGCGACCACCGTGGGCGTTTCGGCGTCCTGGGACGGGAACGCCGGGGAGCTCGGTGGGGGAGTCCTGCTGCGGGTCTCCGACTCGGGGCTGGGCATGGGCGACGCCGACCGGCGCATCGCCAACATGCGGCTGCAGGACGGCGGCGAGGTTGGCGGGGACCCCAGCCCCGACAATGCCCGCCACATGGGCCTGTTCGTGGTCGGCCGTATCGCCGCCCGGCACGGCATCCGGGTGGAGTTGCACGGCGCCGCGGCCGAGGCGGCCGGCTCCGGAACGACCGCCGAAATCTACCTGCCGTCAACGGTTTTCCAGACGGGCATCGCGCCCGCGGTCCCCGCGGTCGCCCCGGTCGCCGCGGCCGCCGAGTGGCGCCCTCCCGCACCGGTGCAGCGGAACGGCTCGGCGGAAACCGCATCGCCGGTCATCGCGTTGCCGCGCCGCGATCCGGGTTCGAGCGGCATCACCGCGGACCCCGAGCCCACTCAGTCCTCCGCGGTCGTTGCGCACCAACCGGGTTCCCCGGACGACGACGACGTGATCTACCGCCGGATGCTCTCGGAGATGCAGGGCGACCCGCACGACCTCGTCGATACCCCTGACCTGGATTGGCAGTCGGTGTGGGAGAACGGCTGGACGCTGGCCGCCGAGGCCGACGACAAGCCCGTCGAGTCGCACACTGCGCAGAGCGGGCTGCCGATTCGCCAACCGGGCGAGCGGCTAGTACCCGGCGGGGGCAACGGCACGGGTGTCGCCGTGCGCGACCCAGAAGCGGTGCGCGCCTCCATCAGCCGCCATTTCGGCGGGGTGCACGCGGGCCGCTCGCACGTCCGCGATGCCGCTGACGCGGAAGACCAGTAGTGACATCGGCGTCAGACTTCCCGGCCTTTCCCGGCGCGCCGGAGTCGCTGGACTGGTTGGTCACGCGATTCGTTCGCGAGGTGCCGGGTGTGGCGCACGCTCTGCTGGTGTCCGTGGATGGCCTGCCGGTCGCGGTCAGCGAGCATCTGCAACGCGAGCGGGCCGACCAACTGGCCGCAGTGGCCTCTGGGCTGGCGAGCCTGGCGTCCGGCGCGGCGCAACTGTTCGACGGTGGTCAGGTGCTGCAGTCGGTGGTGGAGTTGCAAAACGGCTACCTGGTGCTGATGCGTGTGGGCGACGGTTCGAACCTGGCCGTCCTGGCCTCCACCTCGTGCGATATCGGGCAGGTCGGTTACGAGATGGCTCTTCTCGCCGAACGGGTGGGTGGCGTGGTGGCGTCCGCGCGGCGCTCCCGTCCGCGTTCGTGACTTGCCGCCGATGGACGAATATGCAGACGGACGCGAGGCGCGTCTGGTTCGCCCCTACACGTGGACGGCCGGACGCACCGACACCGATGTCGACCTTCCCCTGGAGGCCCCGATCCAGACGATCGTGACCGATCCAGCCCCGGCCCACCGGTGGCCGCCCGACGATGCGCGTAGCAGGATCGTCGGGCTGTGCGTGAGCTGCCCGTCGGTTGTGGAGGTCTCGGCCCGGTTGGATTTGCCCGTCGGTGTCGCGCGCGTCCTGATCGGGGATCTGGTGCGCTCCGGTTACCTTCGGGTGCATGCGACGTTGACCGAGGGGTCGACGCGCGAGGAGCGGCACGAACTCATCGGAAGGACCCTGCGTGGCCTCAAAGCTCTCTGAGGGTAGAGCCCACGCATCGACGAAGATCGTCATCGCGGGTGGCTTCGGCGCCGGCAAGACCACGTTTGTCGGAACGGTGTCGGAGATTGCGCCGCTGCGCACCGAGGCCATGCTCACCGACGCCTCCGCGGGCGTCGATGCGCTCGAGGCCACCCCCGATAAGCGGACCACCACGGTCGCGATGGACTTCGGCCGGATCACCCTCGACGACGAACTGGTGCTTCACCTCTTCGGCACCCCGGGCCAGCGCCGGTTCTGGTTCATGTGGGACGACCTGGTGCGCGGCGCCATCGGCGCCATCGTCCTGGTCGACTGCCGGCGCCTGCAGGACAGCTTTGCCGCGGTCGACTTCTTCGAGCACCGCAACCTGCCGTTCCTGATCGCGGTGAACGAGTTCGAGGGCGCCCCGCGCTACCGTGCCGGCGAGGTGCGTGAGGCGCTGAACCTGCCGCCGCACGTCCCGGTGATGTCGGTGGATGCCCGCGATCGCCGGTCGGCGACGGACGCGCTGATCGCGGTCAGCGAGTACGCATTGCAGAGCCTGGCGGGGTGATCGCCCGGCCGGGAGTCCGGTCGGTTCGCGCCGGTCAGCCTCCGCCGAGGACGTGATCGAGCGCCGTGGTCCAGTCGGTGGCGATGGCCTCCTGCGCCGCGGCGAGCGGCACCCTGCCAGAGCAGACAAGCTCACGCAGCCTGGATTCGACCCCGTCCTTCTGGTTCGGGGAGGCGCCCGGTTCGATCCACAGGTTGCGGGGATCGTTCGGGTCGCCGCCGACCTCGAGGGGCACCAGGTGGTCGTACTCGACGGCTTTCAACGATCCGTTGTACCCGTAGGACTCCGCGTTGTCGCGCTTTTCGTTCTCGGTGATGGAGGCCGGTGGCCGGATCGACTTGGTGTAGCCGCCACCGGCACGGCAGATCGTCGTGCCCAGCGTGTCCTGGGTGACCTTCGGGTTGACCGCGCCGGGTGTGCAGTCGGGGTCGGGGAGGGTCTGCCCGTCGGCGGCCGTGCGGTAGTGGCAGATCCCCGGTGCAGGCTGCGACTGCACCGTGTAATACGTGGGGCCGGGGCCGACCGGGACGTCGGCCGCGGCGTCACCGGCGCCGCCGAATGCCACCGCCAGGGTCACTGCCAGTGTCACCGCCAGGCCGATCGCGACAAGGCCGCGTGGGATGAGGGTCGTTGTCATTGCGGGCTCAGACCTGGCTCAATCGTCGTCACCGTGTATCGGGTGCGCCGGTCACGACGCAGCGGGTGCGGCTGTAGATCGTCGGCATGCACTGGTTGCAGTGGTCACACACCGACCGCACGGCGTCGCCGTCGGCGGCGATTCGATTGATCAGGTCGGGCTCGGCCAGCAGGGCGCGCGCCATCGCGACGAATTGGAACCCCTCCGCCATCGCCAGGTCCATCGTTGCCCGGTTGGTGATCCCGCCGAGCAGAATCAGCGGCATCGTCAGCTCGGCACGGAACAGCGCGGCGTCGCGCAAGAGGTAGGCGTCGCGATAGGGGTACTCGCGCAGGAATTTCTTTCCCGTCATGCGCATGCCCCAGCGCAGCGGGGGTGTGAATGCGCCGGCGAACTCCTTGATGGGGGCGTCACCCCGGAATAGATACATCGGATTGACCAGCGAACTGCCGGCGGTGAGTGCGATCGCATCCAGTGCGCCGTCGTCCTGCAGCCACCTCGCCGTCGTCAGGGACTCGTCGGTGCCGATGCCGCCACGGACACCGTCGGCCATATTGAGCTTCGCGGTGACCGCCACGCGTCCCGCCCCCCGCCTCTCGACGGCGCGGCGGACGGCCAGCACGATTCCCCGGGCCACTTTGGCCCGGTTCTCCAGGGAGCCGCCGAACTCATCGTCGCGGCGGTTGATCAGCGGCGACAGGAAAGAGCTCGCCAGGTAGTTGTGGCCGAGGTGGACTTCGATCGCGTCGAAGCCGGCGTCGATCGCCAGCACGGCGGCTGCTGCGTGCGCCGCGGTCACGTCGTCGATGTCGCTGCGGGTTGCCTTGCGGGCGAACCGCATCGCAATCGGATTGAAGAACCGCACCGGCGCCAGCGCGGTGGCCTTGTTCGAGCGGGCGTCGGCCACCGGGCCGGCGTGACCGATCTGTGCGCTGATCGCCGCGCCCTCGGCGTGGATCGCCTCGGTGAGCCGGCGCAGCCCGGGCAGCGCCTCGGGCCGCATCCAGATTTGATTGCCGCCGGTGCGGCCGCCGGGGGAGACGGCGCAGTAGGCGACGGTGGTCATGCCGACACCGCCGGCGGCCGGGAGCCGGTGGTACTCGATCAGGTCGTCAGTCACCAGGGCGTCGGGCGTGCGCGCCTCGAACGTCGCGGCCTTGATGACGCGGTTACGCAGCGTCACCGGGCCGAGCTTGGCCGGCGCGAACACGTCCGGAGCAGCAGGCATGACGAAATCGTAACCGCGGTCCCAGTGACCTACCCGGGCGCAGGGGCGTCGCGGCGCAATCTCCGTGCGAGACTGTCAGACGTGGGCGCAATCACCCTGGACGGCAAAGCCACCCGCGACGAGATCTTCGTCGACCTCACACAGCGCGTGGCGGCGTTGACGGCGGCCGGCCGCACGCCGGGCCTGGGCACGATCCTGGTGGGCGATGACCCAGGGTCCCAGGCCTACGTCAGAGGGAAGCACTCCGACTGCGCCAAGGTTGGCATCACCTCGATCCGCCGCGACCTGCCCGCCGACGTCCACGCAGCCACGCTCAACGACACCATCGACGAACTCAACGCCAACCCCGACTGCACCGGCTACATCGTGCAATTACCGCTGCCGGGGCATCTGGACGAGAACGCGGCTCTGGAGCGTGTCGACCCCGCCAAGGATGCCGACGGCCTGCACCCGACCAATCTGGGCCGGTTGGTACTCGGCGTTGCGGCGCCGCTGCCGTGCACTCCGCGCGGCATCGTGCATCTGCTGCGCCGCTACGACATCCCGATCGCGGGGGCGCACGTCGTCGTCATCGGCCGCGGCGTGACGGTCGGCCGGCCGCTGGGGCTGCTGCTGACCCGGCGCTCCGAGAACGCCACCGTGACGTTGTGCCACACCGGAACCCGCGACCTGGCTGCATTCACCCGGCAGGCGGACATCATTGTGGCGGCTGTCGGGGTGCCCCACATGCTCACCGCCGATATGGTGCGTCCCGGCGCCGCCGTCGTCGACGTGGGGGTCAGCCGCACCGAGGACGGGCTCGTCGGCGACGTGCACCCGCAGGTCTGGGAGGTGGCGGGTCATGTATCCCCCAATCCCGGCGGCGTCGGCCCGCTGACACGGGCGTTCCTGCTGACCAACGTGGTCGAACTGGACGAACGCGGATGAACGCCCGCGCTGTGCTGCGGTCCCAGTGGCCGATCCTGCTGGTCGGGCTGACCTTCGCCACGGCGTTCCTGTTGGCGGCGGCCAACTTCTGGCGGCGCGGCTCCCTGCTGATCGGTATCGGTGTCGGCGTCGCGGCGGCACTGCGGCTGGCGTTGTCCGAGGAACGGGCCGGGCTGTTGGTGGTGAGGGGCAAGGCCGCCGACTTCGCCACGACCGCGACGGTCGGGGCGGCGATGATGTACATCGCCTCGACGATCGACCCGCTCGGCACGCTTTAAGTCCCCGGGATCGCCGGCACGCCAAAGGTTTTAGGTGCTGGCGTCGTACCGGCCGGCAGACTGGGTAGGGTTCCGCTGGCCAGGCTCGCCAAATCCTGGGGGCAGTACATCTGAATGGCGATGATGGTGAACGTCTGGGCCATCCGTGGCGACATGCCTTTGTGCGCGACACCGGCCACGGCCGCGGCGAAGTTGCCCCCCGGCGTGGCCAGCATCGGGCAGATGGATTGGCCGACCGCCATCGCGTTGCCGGGTTCGCCGAAGTTGACGCCGGCGTGATTGAGCGCGTCGATGAAGTTGTCGTCGGTCGAGTCCGCCCCGGCCGGCGCCGCGAATGTCCCCACCACGGCGAGCAGGCCCGCGGCCCCCGCCATCAGGCGCACGGTCAGGGGTTGGTGACGAATCAGCCAGACCCACTCTCGTGCCCGTGCCAGTGCATTCATGCCAGCCTCCGCAGCCGTCGAGGAGTGCACGAGGCGCACCCACACATCACTCACCGCACTCTGCTTGACACGGGTCACGTTTGCGACACGGTGGGATCAAGCTTTCCCCAAGAAGTGTTTTGTAAGGACAGGCCGGCCGAGGCATCGATTAGGGGGGCCGATCCCGCGCATACGGGCCTCGTGCCCCGAACGGCACGATCGAGGCCACACTGTGACCCGACACGGGCTACAGGGCGGGACATCCGGGTGCGAAATGAACCAGAATCCGGCTCATGACGACGAATCAGAGCCGTCCGCGTCCCCACGCAATATCGCGTCAGACGTTTCTCCGCGGCGCCGTGTCGGCGTTGGCGACGGGCGCCGTCTTCGGTACCCCCCGCGCCGCTGCGGACCAGGGGATCGGCTGGAGCAATCTGGCGTCCTCCATCGGGGGCCATGTGCTGCTGCCCTCCAGCGGGGCCCAGTACACCGCCAGTAAAGAGGTTTTCAACTCGTTCTACAACAGCTCGACTCCGGCTGCGGTCGTCGCCGTTGCGTCGCTGTCAGATGTCCAGAGGGCCGTCACCTTCGCCAAGGCCAATAATCTCAAGGTCGCCCCGCGCGGCGGCGGGCATTCGTATGTGGGCGCGTCCACGGCCAGCGGTGCCCTGGTGCTCGACCTGCGCGGGCTCCCCGGCGGGGCCACCTTCGACACTGGCAGCGGCAACGTGACCGTTGCCCCCGCGACCAGTGTGCAGGCGGTGCAACAGGCAGTGACCGCGGCCGGGCGGGCTTTGCCCACCGGAAGCGGCGCCACGGTCGGTATCGCGGGCGCGGCTCTGGGCGGCGGCATCGGAGCCGACGCTCGGCGCGCAGGCCTGACGTGCGATGCGCTGCAGTGGGCGCAGGTGGTGCTGCCCGGCGGCGACGTGGTCACCGCGTCGGCCACCGACCATCCGGATCTGTTCTGGGCGCTGCGCGGCGGCGGCGGCGGCAACTTCGGGGTCACGACCTCGATGACGTTCTCGACCTTCGAGACCGGCAGCAGCGACCTCGTTTGGCTCGACTTCCCGCCGTCGTCGGCGATGCAGGTGCTGGCGGGCTGGCAGTCGTGGCTGGCGTCGGCCGACCGGAACTCCTGGGCGATGGTGGATCTCTCGGTCGGTTCAGCCCAGGCGAACTGCCGCGTGCAGGCCACGTGCCCTGCGGGCGCCGGCTCGGGTGTGGTCAATTCCATCAAATCCACGATCGGGCTGTCGCCCAGTTCGACCGAGAACAAGACGCTGAGCCACGCCGACCTGATGGCCTACCTGGCGGAGGGCAGCCCGGCAAGTTCACCGCGCGCCTTCGTTGCCGGTTCGGATGTCATCGGCACCCTGAATTCGTCTGCCGCGCATGCGATTGCGACTGCAATCGGGCAGTGGCCCGCGTCGGGCGCGGGGAAGGCGTCAGTGATCGTCAAACCGCTGGGTGGTGCGGTCGGCGACGTGGCCTCGGGTGACACCGCATTCCCGTGGCGCACGGAGTCGGCGATCCTGGAATGGTACGTCGAGCCGGCCAGCAACGAGGTGGCCTCGGCCAACAAGTGGGTGGCGTCTGCGCATCAAGCGGTGCAACAGTATTCGATGGGGGGATACGTCAACTACCTGGAGGCGAACACCTCGGCGTCGCGTTTCTTCGGTGGGAACCTGTCCCGGCTCATCACCGTCCGGCAGCAGTACGACCCCAACCGGGTGATGTTCTCCGGCCTGAACTTCTGACGGCCCTGAACCTCTGACGGCCCTGAACCTCTGACGGCCCTGAACCTCTGACGGCGGCGTTACGCCGCAAGCTCCGCCCGGATGCACACCGTGACATAGGGCATTGCGAGGCCGCTCGAATTCGCCAGCGCCGGATGGGTCGCCAAGAGTTCACGCACCCGGTCGAGGGTCTGACTGCGCACCTCGGTCGGCGAGGCGATGCAGTAGCTGCGCGACGAGACCAGGTCGATCAGAGCCTGCGGCGTCAGGTAACTGGTCCACTCGACCTGATGGCGCTCCGGTTCGGTGAACGACGTAGGCAGGGTCACGTCGAAGCGGTCCCGGTCGCCGTCGGACCCGATGATCTCGCCGAGTTCACGCACCCAGCCGAGCCGTTCGTCGCGGGTGTTCCACACCAGGCCCAGTCGTCCGCCGGGCCGCAGCACGCGGGCCACCTCCGGGATCGCGCGTTCGGGGTCCACCCAGTGCCATGCCTGCGCGACCAGGACGGTGTCAACGCTGTTGTCGGGCAGGGGAATGTCCTCGGCGGTTCCGAGCAGGGCGCGGGTGTGGGGCAGCGCTGCTCGCAGCACCTCGAGCATGTCGGGAATCGGGTCGACAGCCACCACGTCCAAGCCTCGTTGAACGAGCCGGGCCGTCAGCTTCCCGGTGCCCGCCCCCAGGTCGAGGACCTGTCGCGCACCGCGGGGCAACAGCCAGTCGATCGCCTCCGGCGGATAGGACGGGCGGCCACGCTCATAGGCGCCGGCCGCCGAGCCGAAAGACAAGGAGCGGTCGCGCCCGGGATGTGTCACCGACGACACGCGCCTTCGTCCCCGGCCGCGTCGGCCACGTCTAGCGTCGTGCGGATCAGATCGCCCACCGCGTCGGACTCCACCAGGAAGCCGTCATGACCGCAGGCCGACTCGACCACCTGCAATTCGGTGCAGCCCGGCAGCAGCTCGGCCAGCTCCTCCTGCAGGCGCAGTGGATAGAGACGGTCGGAGGTGATCCCGGCCACCACGGCCGGGACCGGGCACCCGCGCAGCGCGTCGCCCACACCGCCGCGCCCACGACCGACGTCGTGGGTCGTCAGCGCATCGGTCAGCGCCACGTAGGTCCCCGCGTCGAATCGGGCCACGAGCTTGTCGCCGTGGTGCTCCAGGTACCTCTGCACCGCATAGCGTCCGCCGCTGGCAGGGTCCGCGTCGCCCTGCGGGTCGCCCTGGGTGGAATTGCCGAACCGGGTGTCGAGCTCGACCTCGCCGCGATAGGTCAGGTGCGCGAAGCGGCGCGCGATCGCCATACCGGCGTTCGGTGTGCGGCCGGTGTGGTGGTAGTCGCCGCCCTGCCAGTTCGGGTCGGCCTTGATGGCCGCGACCTGCGTGGTCTGGGTGCCGATCTGGTCGGCGGTGGCGCGCGCACCGACCGCGAGCACCAGCCCGGCCCGGACCCGGTCGGGGTGGCCGACCATCCACTCCAACGCCCGCGCGCCCCCCATTGATCCGCCGACGACGGCGGCGACGCGGTGGATCCCCAGGGCGGCGAGGGCGGCGATGTCGGCCGCCACCTGGTCGCGCACCGTGATCGCCGGAAACCGAGACCCCCAGGGTTTCCCGTCGCGGGCCAGCGAGCTGGGGCCGGTGGAGCCGCGGCAACCGCCCAGCACATTGGTGGCCACCGCGCACCAGCGGTCGGTGTCGATCGGCGCACCCGGCCCGGCCACCCCGTCCCACCAGCCAGGCGTGGGGTGTCCGGGTCCGGTGGGCCCGGTGATGTGCGAATCGCCGGTGAGGGCGTGCAGCACGACGACCACGTTGTCGCGTGCCGGCGATAACTCCCCCCAGCGTTGGACGGCGATGCAGACATCGTCGATGACCGCGCCGCGTTCAGTGGTCAGCGAGCCGATGTGAACAAAGCCCAGCTCGCCCTCAGCGGGCAGGGTGTGGGTCGGCATCTCGAAGATCGTCACGTGGGACCCTCAGGACGCCGCCACGACCCGCGCGCCGGACGCGTCGGCCCCGAACTTGCTGGCCGCCGCGAAGCCGAGCTCCAGGTCGGCCAGGATGTCGTCGATTCCCTCGAGGCCGACCGCCAGCCGCACCAGCCCCGGGCTGACGCCGGTGGTCAGCTGCTCAGCGGGCGACAGCTGGGCGTGGGTGGTCGACGCGGGGTGGATCACCAGCGAGCGCACGTCGCCGATGTTGGCGACATGGCTGTGCAGCTTCAGCGCGTCGACGAACGCCCTCCCCGCCCCGAGCCCGCCAGCCAGCTCGAACGACAGGACGGCGCCGGTGCCCTTGGGTGCCAGCTTGGTGGCCCGCTCATGCCAGGGCGAGGTCGGCAGCCCCGCGTAGTTCACCGAGACCACGTCCTGTTTGTCGGCCTGGCGGGCGGCCAGGAACTCGGCGACCCGCTGCGCGTTGGCGACGTGACGCTCCATCCGCAGGCTGAGCGTCTCGATACCCTGAGCCACCAGGAATGCGTTGAACGGCGACGCTGCCGAACCGAGGTCGCGCAGCAGCTGCACGCGGGCCTTGAGCGCGAACGCCGGCGGCCCCAGCTCCGCGTAGACCACGCCGTGGTAGCTCGGGTCGGGTGTGGTGAACCCGGGGAAGCGCCCCTGGGTCCAGTCGAACGTGCCGCCGTCGACGATCACGCCGGCGATCGCGGTGCCGTGCCCGCCGAGGTACTTGGTGGCCGAGTGCACCACGACGTCGGCGCCGTGGGCGAACGGCTGGATCAGGTAGGGCGTGGCCACGGTGTTGTCGACGATCAGCGGCACCCCGTTGGCGTGGGCGACCCCCGCCACCCCGGGGATGTCCAGGATGTCGATCTTCGGGTTGGAGATCGTCTCACCGAAGAACGCCTTGGTGTTGGGTCGCACCGCGGACTGCCAGGAATCGAGGTCGTCGGGATCCTCAACGAAGCTGACCTCGATACCGAGCTTGGCCAGCGAGTAGTGGAACAGGTTGTACGTGCCGCCGTAGAGGCGCGGGCTGGAGACGATGTGGTCCCCGGCGCCCGCGAGGTTCAAGATGGCGAACGTCTCGGCGGCCTGGCCCGAACTGAGGAACAGCGCGGCGACGCCGCCCTCGAGCGCGGCGACGCGTTGCTCGACGGCGTCGGTGGTCGGGTTGCCGATCCGTGTGTAGATGTTGCCCGGGACCTCGAGCCCGAACAGGGCGGCAGCGTGGGCGGTGTCGTCGAAGACGTACGACGTGGTCTGGTAGATCGGCAGAGCGCGGGCGGTGGTGGCGGTGTCCGGGTGCTGTCCGGCGTGGATCTGCTTGGTCTCGAAGGACCAGTTCGCGGTCGGGTCTGCGTCGGAGGTGTTGTCGGAGCTCATGGAAGTCTGCTTTCTGGGTATTCTGCGGAAAAGGGACGATGCGGGTGCTCGCGGCGACCGACCGGGACGTCGATTATCGGCTGGTGACGAGTTGGCTCTCGGTCGCCTGAAGGCTGGCCATGAGTGTGGCCCGCTGGCCGATCGCTGCTGACGTCTTGCGGCGGTCGCCCGCTAACAGCAGGGCGCGATTCGACACATCGTGGGGTCCGACTCGGCCGAAACGTCCGTTCGGGGTGGACAGAGGCGCATCAAATATCCCCTCTCGTCAGGGGTCCGTCATGACGGACCCGCGCTTGCCGCGCAGCCAACTGGGCTACTAGACCTGGTCATCACCCGGGGCACCCCACCGCGGTTGGAGGGTTGCCGGCCAGCGAGCCGGGGCTTGACGCTGACGCTCATGACCGAACTACAGATTAACGCATGGCGCCGTCAACATGCCAGTCCCGTTGGCTGGGACCCCGCTGACGGGGGCTTTCCTGCCCTCACCGCCCCCGCCGGTCGCTGCGGGCTCCTTGTAGGCTTGCCTGGGCGAGCACCCGCTCGCCGCGCAGATGCTGGAGGTCGGACGCAGATGTCCCATGAAGGCAAGATCAAGGTCAAGGGCCCGGTCGTCGAGCTCGACGGCGACGAGATGACCCGCGTCATCTGGACGCTGATCAAGGACATGCTGATCCTGCCGCACCTCGACATCGATCTGGAGTACTACGACCTGGGCATCGAAAGTCGGGACCGCACCAACGACCAGGTGACGATCGACGCCGCGTACGCGATCAAGAAGCACGGGGTCGGCGTCAAGTGCGCGACCATCACCCCCGACGAGGCCCGTCTCCAGGAATTCAACCTGAAGAAGATGTGGCTGTCGCCGAACGGCACGATCCGCAACATTCTCGGCGGCACGATCTTCCGTCAGCCCATCGTCATCTCGAACGTGCCCCGGCTGGTTCCGGGCTGGACCAAGCCGATCGTCATCGGCCGTCACGCGTTCGGCGACCAGTACCGGGCGACGAACTTCAAAGTCGACAAGCCGGGCACTGTCACGCTGACCTTCACGCCCGCCGACGGCAGCGAACCGATGGTGCACGAGATGGTGACCATCCCCGAGGACGGCGGCGTCGTGATGGGGATGTACAACTTCAAGGCGTCCATCCAGGATTTCGCCCGCGCCTCGTTCACCTACGGCCTCAACGCCAAGTGGCCGGTGTACCTGTCCACTAAAAACACCATCCTCAAGGCCTACGACGGCATGTTCAAAGATGAGTTCCAGCGCATCTACGACGAGGAGTTCAAGGAGCAGTTCGAGGCCGAGGGGCTGACCTACGAGCACCGGCTGATCGACGACATGGTCGCCGCGTGCCTCAAGTGGGAGGGCGGCTACGTGTGGGCCTGCAAGAACTACGACGGTGACGTCCAGTCGGACACCGTGGCGCAGGGCTACGGCTCGCTGGGGCTCATGACGTCGGTGCTGATGACCGCCGACGGCAGGACCGTCGAGGCCGAGGCCGCGCACGGCACCGTCACCCGGCACTACCGGCAGTACCAGGCCGGCAAGCCGACCTCCACCAACCCGATCGCGTCGATCTTCGCCTGGACCCGGGGGCTGCAACACCGCGGCAAACTGGACGGCACCCCGGAGGTGATCGACTTCGCCGAGAAGCTGGAGCAGGTCGTCATCGGCACGGTCGAGAGCGGGAAGATGACCAAGGACCTCGCCACCCTCATCGGCCCCAAGCAGGAATGGCAGCAAAGCGAGCAGTTCCTGAACTCCATCGCCGAAAACCTGGACAAAAGGTTGATCGAGGCCGACTAGGCACCGTGAGCACCGCCACCGCACCCCGCCGGATATTTTCCGGCGTGCAGCCCACCTCCGATTCGCTTCACCTCGGCAACGCGCTGGGCGCCATCACGCAGTGGGTCGCGCTACAGGCCGACCACGATGCCTTCTTCTGCGTCGTCGACCTGCACGCCATCACCGTGCCGCAGGACCCCGGGGCGCTGCTGCGGCGCACCCTGGTCACCGCCGCCCAGTACCTGGCGCTGGGCATCGACCCCACCCGCAGCACCGTTTTCGTGCAAAGCCACGTGCCCGCCCACACCCAGCTGGCCTGGGTCTTGGGCTGCTTCACCGGATTCGGCCAGGCGTCGCGGATGACGCAGTTCAAGGACAAGTCGATCCGGCACGGCAGCGATGCGGCCACCGTCGGCCTGTTCACCTACCCGGTGCTGCAGGCCGCCGACGTCCTCGCCTACGACAGCGACCTGGTGCCCGTGGGCGAGGATCAACGCCAGCATCTGGAGCTCGCGCGAGACGTCGCCCAGCGCTTCAACAGCCGCTTTCCGGATACGTTCGTGGTCCCCGACGTGCTCATCCCCAAGGCCACCGCCAAGATCTACGACCTGGCCGACCCGACGTCGAAGATGAGTAAGTCCGCGGCCACCGATACCGGGCTGATCAACCTGCTCGACGATCCTGCCCTGTCTGCCAAGAAGATTCGTTCGGCCGTCACCGACAGCGACCGCGAGATCCGCTACGACCTGGACGCCAAGCCGGGCGTGTCGAATCTGCTAACCATCCAGTCGGCCGTGACGGGAGTCGACGTCGACAAGCTCGTCGACGGCTACGCCGGGCACGGCTACGGTGATTTGAAGAAGGACACCGCCGACGCGGTGGTCGAGTTCGTCGGCCCAATCAAGGCTCGGGTCGACGAGTTGTTGGCGGACCGCGCCGAATTGGAGTCGGTGCTGCACGCCGGGGCGCAGCGCGCCGAGGACGTCGCCGGCAAAACCGTCCGGCGGGTCTACGACCGGCTGGGTTTCGTTCCGCCGCGGGGTTAGGGTCCACGATGGGCAAGTCGGTCAAGCCGGGCGTGGTGGATCGGCTGAGAGCCCGATTCGGCTGGTTCGACCACCTCGTGCGCGCCTATCAGCGATTCGATACCGGCAACGGCGGGTTCCTGGCCGCCGGGCTCACCTACTACACGACCCTGGCGCTGTTTCCCGTGCTGATGGTGGGTTTTTCGGTGTTCGGGTTCGTCCTTGCGCGCAATCCCCGGAGGCTCAGCGCGATCGACGATTACATCCGTTCCCAGGTCTCCGGCCCCCTGGCCACTGAGCTGCAGAGCCTGATCACCTCGGCGATCGACGCGCGGATCTCTGTCGGAGTCATCGGTGTGCTCGTCGCGGCCGGGGTGGGGCTGAACTGGATGTCGCGCCTGCGGCAGGCCCTGACGGAGATCTGGTGGGAGCACCGCATCGCGTCGCCGGGTTTCCTGCGAACCAAGTTTTCCGACCTGCTGGCGATGGTGGGGACGTTCGCGGTGAGCGTGGCCACCATCGCCTTGACCGCCCTCGCGCACGCGGCGCCGACGGCGGCGATCCGCAGGCGGCTCGGTATTCCTGCGTCGTCGGCATCCGAGTGGGTCTTCCGCGGTATCCCGATCGTCGTGTCGTTCCTGGTGGCGTGGCTGCTGTTCACGTGGATGATCGCCCGGCTGCCCCGGGAGAAGGTCAGTCTGGTCAACTCGGTGTGGGCCGGGCTGATGGCGGCCGCGGGCTTTGAACTTTTCAAGGAACTGGGCTCGGTCTACCTGGAGAATGTGCTGCGCAGCCCGGCGGGCATCACCTTCGGGCCGTTACTCGGAATCATGGTGTTCGCTTATGTCACCGCGTATCTCGTTCTGTTCTGCACTGCGTGGGCCGCGACAGCGTCCAACGCCCAGGCGGATCCGCGCCGGCGTCCCGTCACACCGCCGCCGCCGGTGATGATCGCCGCCCGGGCGCCGCTCGATGACGGACTGAGCGGCCGTCAGAGGCTTGGTGCGGCGGCGTTGGGAGCCGCCGGCGCTATGGCGTTGTCTCGGCTGGCCCGCGCAGCCACTCGCCGCGGGCCATGACGGCGGTGACCCGCAAATCCGGTCCCAGTACAACAAGATTCGCGTCGTAGCCCGCGCGCAGGTCGCCCACGCGCTGCAGGCCCAGGGCGCGCGCGGGGGTCGTCGCGGTCAGCTGCACCGCCGCCACCGGCCCGGCGAGGGCGCAGACGTTGCGAAAGATCTGCGCCATGGTGGCCGTGCTGCCCGCGATCGTCTGCGCGCCGCGCACCCGCGCAACTCCCGAGACCACGTCGATCGGCACAGCACCCAGGTGATAGGGACCGTCGTCGCATCCGGCGGCAGCAATCGCGTCGGTGATCGCCGAGACCCGTTCGGGTCCCGCCGCGTCGATCACTGCGGCCGTCACCGCCGGATGCACGTGCACGCCGTCGGCAATCAGCTCGCACGTCACCCTCGGATCGCGCAGCAGAGCGAGCACCGGGCCGGGTTCACGATGGTGCAGCGGCGGCATCGCGTTGAACAGGTGGGTGGCCACCGTGGCGCCCGCGGCGATCGCTGCGCGGGTCTGGTCGTAGGTTGCGCCCGTGTGACCAATGGCCACAACAACTCCCGCGTCGATGAAGCGACGAATCGCGGCGTCGGCGCCGGGGAGCTCGGGGGCAAGGGTGACCATCCGGATCGCGTCGCCGCCGGCCACCAGCACGGCGTCGATCTCGGCGAGGTCGGGGGCGCGCAACTGTGCGGGGTCGTGCGCGCCACAGTGCGCCCGGCTCAGCCACGGCCCCTCCAGGTGAATGCCCGCGACGATGCCGTCCCGGGTGGCCGCGGCGAGCGCGCGGGCGCCGGCGATCAGCTCCGCGGGGGATACGGTGACCAGGCTGGCGAGCGTGGTCGTGGTGCCGTGTCTGCGGTGGAAGTCGGCCGCTCGCCCGATGTCGCGAGGCTCGGTGTACGACGCGCCGCCGCCGCCATGCACGTGCATATCGACAAAGCCCGCCACCACAGTGGCCGCGGAGAAGTCCGCGTCGGCCGACTTCGGTGTAGGGCCCGGGCCGCAGGCGAGGATGCGATGTCCCGAGGTCTCCAGCCACCCGGGCCGGCAGACCCGCCCCTCGAGGATCATCGTCGCCGCGGTGATCAGCGTCAACGCTTC
Source organism: uncultured Mycobacteriaceae bacterium (assembly GCA_903927745.1). Taxonomy (GTDB): domain Bacteria; phylum Actinomycetota; class Actinomycetes; order Mycobacteriales; family Mycobacteriaceae; genus Mycobacterium. The sequence continues at coordinate 4,422 of CAIYOH010000123.1, read as the reverse complement.
TCCCAGCGTCCACCGTTTTCCCAGAAGTGCCGGATGTCCTCCAGTTGGCGGCCCTTCGTCTCGGGCGCATACCGGTAGACGAAGCCGAAGGCTACTACGGCGACCACGGTGAACATTGCGAAAGTGCCCGCGCCGCCCAGTGAATGGAGCATGGTCAGAAAGGAGGCTGCGATGATCGTATTGCCCAGCAGGCTGGAGGTGAGCATGGCGCTCGAACCCAGGGAACGCAGCCGCGACGGGAAGCTCTCGCTCGCGTACACCCAGCCCAGGGTCCCGAAGCCCATGGTGAACCCGATGATGAACAGCAGCACGCCGGCGAAGCCGAACACCAGCCCGCCCCCGCCGAGCCCACGGGAGAAAACGACCATGAGCATGACGTCGGCGGCGATCATGATGGCGATGCCGCAGATCAGAATCGGGCGCCGGCCCAGCCGGTCGACCAGCAGCAGCGACGTCACGACGGCGCCCACACCGGCGACCTGAACCAGAGCGGGGAGGGCGAGCAGCGCGAAATTTCCGGTGAAGCCCATGGCTTCGAAGATCCGCGGGCTGTAGTAGATGATCGCGTTGATGCCGCTCATCTGGATCAGGAAGCCGAGCGTCATCACGAAGGCGGTCGCCCGCAGGTACGGCGGCCGCAGCATCTCGGAGATCCCGCCGCCGCCGTCACCGCCTTCGCTCAGCGCGCGGCCGATGGCGTCGAGCTCGACGTCGACGTCGGCGGTCGGCTCGACACGCAGCAGCGCCGCGCGGGCGTCGTCGATGCGGCCCTTGAGCACGTACCAGCGGGCGGTGTCGGGGATTCGGAGGATCAGCGGAAGCAGCAGCACCGCGGGCACCGTGGCCAGCCCGAGCATCCACCGCCAACTGTGCGCGCCGGCGAGCAGATAGCCGGTCAGGTAGCCGACGATGAGCCCGGTGACGGTGGCCAGCTGATAGGCAGCCAGCAGCGACCCGCGCACCGCCGCCGGGGCCGATTCCGCCACGTACACCGGGACGGCCACCATGGACACGCCGAGGGCCAGACCTACCAGAGACCGCGCCGCCAGCAGCATCGGCAGCGACACCGCGAAGGCACCCAGCAGGGCGAACGACCCGTAGGCGATGAGGACCAGCACCAACGACTTCTTGCGGCCGATCGCATTAACCAGGGCGCCCGCGCCAAAGGCCCCCGGGATCTCGCCGATCACCACCATCGTCGTCAGCAGCTCCTGCTGGCGTGTCGTGAGCCCGAAGTCCTCGGTCACGAAGAGTTGCACGCCGGCGATGATCGACAGGTCGTACCCGAAGATGAGCCCGACGCTGGCCGCGGCGAGTCCGACTAACGCGCCCCGCAGTCGGGTGGGCCGCGATCTCAACGGTGTTGGGGTCGGCGGTTCGTCGAGCGTGCGGCCATGATCAAGCTAAACACGACGATCGTGCCGACGACGGCCACCCCCACCCGCACCGGCAGCGCGTCCGCCGACGGCAGGAACGCAGCGGCCTGGGCGGCGATGCGCTGCCCGTCGCCGCGCTTGGCTGTCTGCAGCGCCGGGTCAGGGTCGATCAGTGTGCCGATGCGCGTGCCCTGCGGGGTGGCGAACCCGTAGTCGAGCAGATGCGCGGTCTGCTCCCAGGGCGCGATCGGTTGTCGCGTTCCGTGCAGCAGCACCGCGATCAGCCGTCGCCCGTTGCGGTTGGCCGCGCCGACGAAGGTCTGGCCGGCGTCGTCGGTGTAGCCGGTTTTGCCGCCCAGGGCGCCGGGATACTTGTAGAGCAGCTGGTTGTCGTTCTCCAGTTCGTAGCCGGGATGGTCTCCGTGGCCAGGGAATTCGAAGGTCCGCGTCGCGACGATGTCCGCGAACGTGGGGTTCTGCCACGCGTAGCGGTAGAACAGGCCGATGTCGTAGGCCGAGCTGCTCATGCCGGGGCCGTCGAGTCCCGACGGCGTCGCAACCCGGGTGTCGCGGCCGCCGAGCTTGGTGGCCAGCACGTTGATCTTCTCCAGCGCCGGCGCCGCTCCGCCGAGTTGCATGGACAGCGCGTGCGCGGCGTCGTTGCCGGAGTGCATCAGCAGCCCGTGCAGCAGCTGGTTGACGGTGAACATGCCGCCCTCCTCGACGCCGACCTTGGTGCCCTCGGCGGCCGCGTCGTCGTCGGTGCCGGGGATGGCCTTGGTGAGGGGAAGCGAGTTGATGGCGGCCATCGCGACCAGGACCTTGATGACGCTCGCCGGGCGGTGCCGGCCGTGGGGATCCTTGGCGGCGATCACCGCGCCGCTGTCCAGGTCGGCCACCAGCCAGGAATCGGCGGCGACGTCGGCCGGTGGTGGCGCCGTGTCGGGCGCGGTGATCACTCCGCAGCCGCCGAGCGCGTCGCCGCCGACAGGCTTTGTCGGGACTGCCAGGGGTATCGGCGGGTCGCCGGCCTGCGGGACTTCGGAGGTGTCCACCGCGGGCGGGGTGTTGACCTTGAACGGGCAATTCGCCGCTGCTGCTGCTGCCGCCGCGTTGGGGCCTGGATTGGGCTCGGCGCCAGCGGTCGGCGCCAGCACCGGCGCGGCGACCATGAAAACCGCCGCTGCCAGGCACGATGCGGAACGCGGGAGGGTCCGTGAAAGGATCATCGTCTGTGCAGGGTAGGCGATCTTGGCGCCGATTACGGGGAGCCGCGCTGTGACTGGTGGGGCTGAAGTTAACTTGTGACCGTTTTTTGCTGCGCGACGTACCCCGCGAACGTGAAACTGGATTCACGCCCGGCGCCGAACGTGAAACTGGATTCACGTTCGGCGAGTCGGGGCACGGCTTGGTGCGACGGGGCTCGCTTAGGCGCCAGGCTCAGCGCGAGAAGATCTGCGCGCGCTTGACCTCTTGGATCGCCTTGGTGACCTGTATTCCGCGCGGGCAGGCCTCGGTGCAGTTGAACGTCGTCCGACACCGCCACACCCCGTCGACCTCGTTGAGGATGTCCAGGCGTTCGGCGGCGGCCTCGTCGCGGCTGTCGAAGATGAAGCGGTGCGCGTTGACGATCGCGGCCGGGCCGTAGTAGCTGCCCTCGCTCCAGAACACGGGGCAACTGGTGGTGCAGGCCGCGCACAGGATGCATTTGGTGGTGTCTTCGTAGCGGGCACGGTCGGCCTGGCTCTGGATGCGTTCCCGCGTGGGAGGGTTTCCGGTGGTCACCAGATAGGGCATCACGGCGCGGTAGGAGTCGAAGAAGGGCTCCATGTCGACGATGAGGTCCTTCTCCACGGGCAGCCCGCGGATCGGTTCGACCGTGACCGTCAGCGGCTTACCGGGCTTATCGGGCAGCAGGTCACGCATCAGCACCTTGCACGCCAGCCGGTTCACGCCGTTGATCCGCATGGCGTCGGAGCCGCACACCCCGTGGGCGCAGGATCGCCGGAAGGTCAGGGTGCCGTCAAGGTAATTTTTGATGTACATCAGCAGGTTGAGCAACCGGTCGCTGGGCAGGCAGGGAACCCGGAAGCTCTGCCACCCCGCCGTCTCCCCGAAGGCGTCGGGGTTGTCGGGGTTGTAGCGGGCGATCTTGAGCGTCACCATCACCGCGCCCGGGGGAACGGGCGGCAGGGGTGGCTGCCGCGCCGTGCCCGCGTCGACCTGAGAGTCGGCGGTCATCAGTACTTCCGTTCCATGGGTTCATAGCGGGTCTGCACGACGGGCTTGAAGTCCAGCAGGATGTCGCTGAGAAGTTCGGTGCCCTGCTTGTAGGCCATCGTGTGGCGCATGTAGTTGACGTCGTCGCGGACGGGATAGTCCTCGCGGGCGTGCCCGCCCCGGGTCTCTTTGCGGTTGAGGGCCCCCGCCACGGTCACCTCGGCCAGCTCCAACAAGAAACCGAGCTCGATCGCCTCCAGTAGGTCGGTGTTGAAACGTTTGCCCTTGTCCTGCACGGTGATCTGTGAATACCTGTCCTTGAGATCCTGGATGTCGGCCATGGCCTGCTTCAGCGTCTCCTCGGTGCGGAACACCGCGGCGTTGTTATCCATCGACTGCTGCAACTCGCCGCGGATGTCGGCGACGCGTTCGTTGCCGTGCTCGGACAGGACATGGCCCACCCAGCCGACGACCATCGCGGCCGGGTCCTGCGGCATGTCAACGAAGTCGTGGCCGAGCGCATAATCGGCGGCCGCGATGCCGGCCCGGCGGCCGAAGACGTTGATGTCCAGCAGGGAGTTGGTGCCCAGCCGGTTGGCTCCGTGCACCGACACGCACGCGCACTCGCCGGCCGCGTACAGGCCCGGCACGATCGACGTGTTGTCGCGCAGCACCTGCGCGTTGACGGTCGTCGGGATACCGCCCATGAGGTAGTGGCACGTCGGGTACACCGGGACAAGCTCAGTCACCGGGTCCACACCCAGATAGGTCCGGGCGAACTCGGTGATGTCGGGGAGCTTGGCCTCCAGGACGTCGGCCCCGAGGT
>CAIYOH010000122.1 GCA_903927745.1 uncultured Mycobacteriaceae bacterium | reverse complement strand
GGTCGCGGGCCGCCTCGCTGGGCCCGGTGCCCGGCTTGGGGACCACGCGCTCCACCAGCCGGCGCGGGAGCAGACCGAAGAAACGGCCGCCCAGTCCGACGGTCGCGCTGCCGACTCCGCCGACCACGGCGGATGCCAGCGGCGCCAGCGGTGACGAGCCCATGCTCATGCTTTCGGTGTAGCGGAACGTCCGGCCGTAGGCCCAGTCGAGGAGCGCGTTGCTGCGGCGCACGATGCGCGTGTTGACGGGCGCCATCATGAATCCCGCTGTCCACACACCGGCCAGTTCCGGGGCGATCCGGCGACCGCGGCGCAGCGGCATGTCGGGCTGGCGGCCCAGCTCCGGTTCGGCGTCCCGATCGGTGCTCAATGTGTAGGGGTCGTTGAGCTGGCGGCGCACGTCCCGGTCGCCGGAGGCGGCGGCGAGCACTTCCAGCATCGAGGCGATGGTGCCGCCGGACACCCCACCAGAGAAAGCACGCACCACGAAGTCGGTGGCTAGCAGGTCGCCGGCATGGTCGTCGCGGGCAGCCTGGAATAGCGCGTAGACGCTCAGATCCGACGGCACGGAGTCGAAACCGCAGGAATGCACGATCCGGGCGCCAGTGTCGGCGGCCAGTTTGTGGTAGGAGTCGATGCTGTCGCGGATGAAGGGCGCTTCACCCGTCAGGTCGGCGTAGTCGGTACCGGCTGTCGCGCACGCCGACACCAGCGGCAGCCCGTACCGCGTATAGGGCCCGACCGTCGTGATGACGACGCGGGTGCGGGCCGCCATATCGTCCAGCGTCGACGGCGTGGCGGCATCGGCGGTCACCAACTGCCAGGATCGCGCGGCCTCGCCGAGACCGTCGCGAATGGCACTCAGTCGTTCGGGTGACCTGCCGGCGAGCGCGATTCTTGCGTCGCCCGCGGCTTTCGCCAGATATTGGGCGGTGAGCTTCCCGACGAAGCCGGTCGCCCCGTACAGCACGATGTCGAATTCACGTGGCGTGGCGGTCATAGGCCTGACGCTACCGGACTCGTCGCGAGCCCGGGCCGCAGAAAACAAGGAGTGCCGGGCCCGCAGGCCCGGCACTCCTCGACGTGATGGGACTCGATTTCGTTGGACTCGGCTCCGTTGAACTCAGCTTCGTTGAACTCAGCTTCGTTGAACTCGGTTTCGTTGAACTCAGCTTCGTCAGCTGTGGAGCCAGCTCAGCCGCGGCGACCGCAGACCGGCCAGGCGCCGATGCCCTGCGTGCGCAATACGTTCTCGGCCACCCGGATCTGCTCCTCGCGGCTCGCTCCAGCCGGCGAGCCCGAACCGCCATTGGCGTGCCAGGTGCCCGACGTGAACTGCAGACCGCCCAGGTAGCCGTTACCGGTGTTGATGCCCCAGTTACCGCCCGACTCGCACTGCGCGATGGCGTCCCAATTCACGCTGTAGGTCGTGCGGGCAGGCGGAGCCGCCGGGGTTTCCGCCGCCTGGGGTGCAGGCGCCGGCGCGTCGGGCACCGAGGGCGCCACGTTGGCGTCAAGGCCCGCCGGAGCTGCAGGAGCCGCCGCGTCGGCCGGGGCCGGGGCGTCCGGCGCCGGAGCGTCCGGGGCGGGGGCGGCGGGGGCCACGTTCGGGTCGTACCCGACTGGCTCCGCGTTGGCGATCGCGGACGGCGCCGCGACGAGCGTGCCGGCGATCGCGGCGAGCATGAGTGCTTTACGGATGTTGTTCACCATGTGTCCTTTCGCGGTGCGCGCGCCGAAGCTGACCCGCGGGGGCGGGTCGGGTAGTGATCTTGCTTGCGCAGTGGTGCTTCGGGACGTGCCGTTGGCGGCACGACAGCGGCTGGCCTGATGCCCGGCGGGTCTCTCACCCACCGCCCACGGACGGACTACTGCCGCCCGCGACGCCGCTCACACGCGGATTTGGGATTCGCCCGGATTCTCCGGGATCTCCTGGATTCAATTTTCGTGTTGCTTTTCGTTTACCCACTTAGGGATACCACCGACCGTACGAGACTGTGGGACAGCCCGCATGCGCGTGTCGCGAATATCTCGGTTGTATAACGGGCCGATCACGACGCGATCGCGCAGGGGTCCGTGCAGGTCAGGAAGAAATACTCCGCCTGCGTACAGTCGGGATGACCGCGGCTCGACTATGACCCAGATCACACAGTTTTTGTGAGCTGCGCCACTGGGGCGCGGACGCGGGTGAGCCGCCGGCCGGAGCACCGGCGCCGATTGCCTATAGTCTTACCTATAGTCTGCGAAACATCAACGCGCACAAAGCTATTCGTCGTATCCAGACATCCCATACGTAGGGTTTCGCGTCGCATCAGCAACACCTGCCCCATGCGTCTCCCCGCCGGTCGACACCCGATGCGCCCTCCTCAGAGCGACGATTGGGGCAAAGCAGAACCGCGGAGGCACGGCGGGCAACAAACGGAAAAGCGCATCCGGCCGATACCAGTGTTACGAATGTGGCAAATGAGTTCTATTTGCGTCGAGAGAGCCGAATTTATCGGACCGTTATTGACGCCGGAATGAGTCATTCATGCACCGCCGGTCAGGCTCTGACCCACGCGCTCAGGTCAGCCTCGGTGTTGACGTTCGTCAGGGCCTTCGAATGCCCGGGATCCAGCGTCACGATGCGTTGGGTGTCTGAACTGTCCACCAGGGCGCGCATCGTCCGCTCCCCCGCAGCCACCAGTGCGTCGACGCGGTCTGCCAGATCGGCCCGGTACACCGCGGCCAAGTAGTGATCCTGGCCGTCCCACGGCAGCACCACCTCTGCGCCGGTCTCGACCGCCATGCGGGTGAGATCGTCGATGATCTCCACGGCCAGGAACGGCATGTCGACGGCGCAGACGAACACCCAACGGGCTCCCGCTTCCGCGGCCGCGCGCAACGCCCACCCCGTCGCCGGCAACGGCCCCAGGCCGCCCTGGTCGTCGCGGATGACCCGGGCCGGCAGCGGGGGCAGCGGCTGCCCCCGGGCGGCCATCACCAGGACCGGGTTGCAGCGCTGCCCGAGGATGCCGACCATCCGCTCGACCAGGGTCGGTGGGGAAGCGCCCGCCGATCCGGGGATCGGCAGGCCGGCCTTGTCGCGCCCCATGCGCCGCGACGCACCACCGACCAGCACCGCTCCGGCCAGTGACACTGCGTTGGGCGTCAACTCAGCCACCTTAATCGACGGTCCAGGTATCGCGCCCACGCAGCAATGATTGCAGGGCGGCTCCGTCACCGGCGTGGGACTCTCGTGCTGCGCGCACCTGCGCGCGCACCTCGTCGTCGTACACGGGACGGCCGACGTTGCGGAAGACCCCCAGCACGGTGTGGTCGAGGTTCTGATCCGACAGGCGCGACAACGCGAAGGCGTAGGCCGGGTCGTCGGCGTGCGCGTCATGCACCACGATCTCGTCGGCGGCCACGTCCGCGGTTTTCGCGACCTCCAGGCCGAAACCCGATCGGACCACGCAGAATTCGCCACCGTCGCCGAAGATGATCGGTTCCGCGTGACGGATGGTGATCACCCGCGCGTCGGCGCCCTCCTTGCGCAGAGCGTCGAACGAGCCGTCGTTGAAGATCGGGCAGTCCTGCAGGATCTCGACCAGCGCGGCGCCGCGGTGCGCGGCCGCGGCGCGCAGCACGTCCGACAGGCCGGCGCGGTCGGAATCCAGTGCGCGGCCGACGAAGGTCGCCTCCGCGCCCAGCGCCAGCGACACCGGGTTGAACGGGTGGTCCAGCGATCCCATCGGTGTCGACTTGGTGACCTTGCCGACCTCCGATGTCGGCGAGTATTGGCCTTTGGTCAGGCCGTAGATGCGGTTGTTGAACAGCAGGATCGTGATGTTGACGTTGCGGCGCAGCGCGTGGATCAGATGATTGCCGCCGATCGAGAGCGCGTCCCCGTCGCCGGTGACCACCCACACCGACAGGTCCTCGCGCGCCAGCGCCAAACCGGTCGCGATGGCCGGCGCGCGGCCGTGGATCGAGTGGAACCCGTAGGTCTCCAGGTAGTAGGGAAACCGGCTGGAGCACCCGATCCCGCTGATGAACACGATGTTCTCGCGACGCAGGCCGAGTTCGGGAAGGAAGTTGCGAATGGTGTTGAGGATGACGTAGTCGCCGCACCCCGGGCACCACCGGACCTCCTGGTCACTGGTGAAGTCCTTCGCATTCTGCGGCTGGTCCGCGGCGGGCACCGCGGCATTCTTGGATATGGGAGACAGCCCGAGGTCCGCGGCCGTCACAGCGCCGATCAGGTCAGTCACGTGCGCCGCCTCCCACTTGGACCGTTGCCGCCTGCATCCTGGCGACCGTGGTTTTGTCCTGTTCGATCTCGGCCAGCGTTCCGGCCAGCGCGGCGCGGATGACCCGCACGATCTCGTCGGCGAGGAACGCCACACCCTGGACCTTCGTGACCGACTGCACGTCAACCAGGTACTTGCCGCGAAGCAGCAGCGCCAGCTGACCGAGGTTCATCTCCGGCGCCACCACCTTCGGGTAACGGCGCAGCACGTCGCCCAGGTTCGCCGGGAACGGGCTCAGGTGGCGCAGGTGGGCGTGGGCGACATGGGTGCCCTTGCGCCGCGCCCGCCGGCATGCCTCGCCGATGGGGCCATACGAGCTGCCCCAGCCGATCAGCAACAGCTCGGCGTCCCCGGTGGGGTCGTCGACTTCCAGATCGGGAACGGAGATGCCGTCGATCTTGGCCTGCCGGAGCCGCACCATGAGGTCGTGATTGACGGGCTCGTAGGAGATCTCCCCCGAGCCGTTCGCGGATTCCAGGCCACCGATGCGGTGCTCCAGGCCGGGCGTGCCCGGGATCGCGAACTGCCGAGACAGCGTGGCGGGGTCGCGGGCGTACGGCTCGAAGGGTTCGTCGGGCTTGGCGAGGGTATGCGTAGTGGGCGTGAGCGTGCTGACGTCCGGGATCCGCCACGGCTCGGAGCCGTTGGCGATCGCGCCGTCGGACAACAGGATCACCGGGGTGTTGTAGGTGATCGCGATGCGGACCGCCTCCAGGGCGGTGTCAAAGCAGTCCGCCGGCGACCGCGGCGCCAGCACCGCCACCGGCGACTCTCCGTTGCGGCCGTACAGCGCCTGCATCAGGTCGGCCTGCTCGGTTTTGGTGGGCAGTCCGGTGGAGGGTCCGCCCCGCTGAACGTCGATGACCAGCAGCGGCAGTTCCGTCATCACGCCGAGGCCAAGCGCTTCGGACTTCAGCGACACGCCCGGCCCGGACGTGCTGGTGACACCCAACGCGCCGCCGTAGGAGGCCCCGAGGGCCGCGCAGATGCCGCTGATCTCGTCTTCGGCTTGGAAGGTGATCACGTTGAAGTTCTTGTACTTAGACAGCTCGTGCAAGATGTCCGACGCCGGGGTGATCGGGTAACTGCCCAGCACCACCTGGATGCCGGCCAGTTGGCCCGCGGCGACGATCCCGTACGCCAGCGCGGTGTTACCCGAGATCTGCCGGTAGTCGCCCGCCGGCAGCGTCGCCCGCGTGACCTCATAGGTGGTACCGAAAGCCTCGGTCGTCTCGCCGTAGTTCCAGCCCGCCTTGAGCGCCTGCGCGTTGGCCTCCGCGACGTCGGGCTTGCGGGCGAACTTCTCCCTGATGGATCTCTCGCTGGCGTCGATCGGGCGCCCGTACATCCACGACAACAGGCCCAGAGCGAACATGTTCTTGGCGCGCTGGCCGTCTTTCTTCGAGGCGCCGGCCGCCTCGACCGCCCCGAGCGTCAGCGTGGTCATCGCGACGGAATGCACGACGTAGTCGGACAATTCGTCGGACTCCAACGGGTTGGTGACGTAGCCGACCTTCGTGAGGTTGCGCTTGGTGAACTCATCGGAGTTGGCGATCACCATGCCGCCCCGCGGCAGGTCGCCGATGTTGGACTTCAGCGCCGCCGGATTCATCGCGACGAGCACGTCAGGCCTGTCGCCGGCGGTCAAGATGTCGTGATCGGCGATCTGGATCTGAAAGGAGGAGACCCCGGGCAGGGTGCCCGCCGGGGCCCGGATCTCAGCAGGATAGTTCGGCTGGGTCGCCAGGTCGTTGCCGAGAATCGCGGCGTCCGAGGTGAACCGGTCCCCGGTGAGCTGCATTCCGTCCCCGGAGTCCCCTGCGAATCGGATGACCACCTGCTCCAGGCGTTGACGGGCGGGCACACCGCCGTTCGGATCCACGTCTAGCCCTCCATGACTCACCGGACAGCACTTTCGCGTCGTTGCAGGTTGCTGCCGTCGACGTGTCACCGATGTCACCGGCGGACCGATTATGGCACTTTTTCTTAGTAAGCATCGGCATCTTGACGGGCTTCGGGTCGGTGAGTCCGCGATCAAAAGCCGCGCTCAGCGATGTTTACCGACGAGCAGTCCGCATAACTGTGGCGTTGGTCACGCAGTCTTGTCGCGGCGCTCGGCGCGCGACGGCTTGCGTGGCACGATCGTCGGCAGGACGTTGTCCTCCACCGTCTCCTTCGTCACCACGACCTTGGCGACGTCGTCGCGGCTCGGGATGTCGTACATGACGGGCAGCAGGACCTCTTCCATGATGGCCCGAAGACCACGGGCCCCGGTGCCGCGGTGGATCGCCTGGTCGGCGATCGAATCCAGGGCATCTTCAGTGAACTCCAGCTCGACGTTGTCCATTTCGAAGAGCCGGGTGTACTGCTTGACCAGCGCGTTCTTGGGCTCTGAGAGGATCTTGACCAGGGATTCCTTGTCCAGGTTGGTCACGGAGGCCACCACCGGCAGCCGGCCGATGAACTCGGGGATGAGGCCGAACTTGATCAGATCCTCGGGCATGACCTCGGCGAACTGGTCGCTGGTGTCGATCTCGGTCTTGGAGCGGACCTCGGCACCGAAGCCCAGGCCGCGCTTGCCGACGCGTTCGTAGATGATCTTTTCCAGCCCGGCGAACGCACCCGCCACGATGAACAGCACGTTGGTGGTGTCGATCTGGATGAACTCCTGGTGCGGGTGCTTGCGGCCGCCTTGCGGGGGCACAGACGCCTGCGTGCCTTCGAGGATCTTCAACAGAGCCTGCTGCACGCCCTCACCGGAGACGTCCCGGGTGATCGAGGGGTTCTCGCTCTTGCGGGCGATCTTGTCGACCTCGTCGATGTAGATGATGCCGGTCTCGGCGCGCTTGACGTCGTAGTCGGCAGCCTGGATGAGCTTGAGCAGGATGTTCTCCACGTCTTCACCGACGTATCCGGCCTCGGTCAGGGCGGTGGCGTCGGCGATGGCGAACGGCACGTTGAGCATCTTGGCGAGCGTCTGGGCCAGGTAGGTCTTGCCGCAGCCGGTCGGGCCCAGCATCAGGATGTTGGACTTGGTCAGCTCGACCGGCTCGTGCCGGGAGTCGCGATTCTTCTCGCCGGCCTGAATCCGCTTGTAGTGGTTGTAGACGGCGACGGCCAGCGTCCTCTTGGCGGTGTCCTGCCCGATCACGTATCCCTCGAGGAATTCGCGGATCTCGACGGGCTTGGGCAGCTCGTCGAGCTTGACGTCGTCGGCGTCGGCGAGTTCCTCCTCGATGATCTCGTTGCAGAGGTCGATGCATTCATCGCAGATGTAGACACCCGGGCCGGCAATCAGCTTCTTGACCTGCTTCTGGCTTTTCCCGCAGAAAGAGCACTTCAGCAGGTCACCGCCATCTCCGATGCGCGCCATGTTGCTTCAGGGCCTACTTCCTGGTCGCCGTTGGTCGTGCCGTGCCGCATGTATCTTCCGACGCTACCCGTTCCGACGGATCCGACGCGACACATAATGCGAATCGCGTCGGCGATCGTGTCGGGAACCCGTGCGTGCCTCCGACAGAAGATATAGCCACACGGCGCCCGCCGCGCGCGTACGACGCGCTGAGGGAGGCTGTGGCGTGTCGCGGTCGTTACGCAATCGAGGCCACCCGCCGCACGCGGACGCCCAGCGGATGCTCGTTACGCCGTCTGGGCGGAGAGCTTGCGGTATTCCAGGACGGTGTCGATGATCCCGTAGTCCTTGGCCTCGGCGGCGGTCAGGATCTTGTCGCGGTCGGTGTCCTTGCGGATCGTCCCGGCGTCCTTGCCGGTGTGGTGGGCCAGCGTGGACTCCATCAGTGCGCGCATCCGCTCGATCTCAGCGGCCTGGATCTCCAGGTCGGAGAACTGGCCCTGGATCACGCCCGACAGCGACGGCTGGTGGATGAGCACCCGCGCGTTGGGCAGCGCCATCCGCTTGCCCGGCGTCCCCGCGGCCAGCAGCACGGCGGCTGCCGAGGCAGCCTGGCCCAGGCACACCGTCTGGATATCGGCACGCACGTACTGCATGGTGTCGTAGATCGCCATCAGCGACGTGAAACCGCCTCCGGGCGAGTTGATGTACATGGTGATGTCGCGGTCGGGGTCCAGCGACTCCAGCACCAGCAGCTGCGCCATGATGTCATTCGCCGACGCGTCGTCCACCTGCACGCCGAGGAAGATGATGCGCTCCTCGAACAGCTTGTTGTAGGGGTTTGACTCCTTGACGCCGAAGCTGGAGTGCTCGATGAAGGACGGCAGGATGTAGCGCGCCTGGGGCTGTGGGTGCAGAGGATTCACTGGGCTTCTCCGTTAACGATGTGGCTGGCGCGGGTGATGATGTGGTCGACGAATCCGTACTCCAAGGCCTCCGGGGCGGTGAACCAGCGGTCGCGGTCGGAGTCGGCTTCGATGCGTTCGAGCGGCTGGCCGGTGAACTCGGCGTTGAGCCGGAACATCTCCTTTTTGATCACGGCGAACTGCTCGGCCTGGATGGCGATGTCGGACGCGCTGCCGGTCACGCCGCCCAGCGGTTGGTGCATCAGGATGCGGGCGTGCGGCAGCGCGTAGCGCTTGCCCTTCGCGCCGGCGGCCAGGAGGAACTCGCCCATCGAGGCGGCCATGCCCATCGCGTAGGTGGCGACGTCGCACGGCGCCAGCACCATGGTGTCGTAGATCGCCATCCCGGCGCTGATGGATCCACCGGGCGAATTGATGTACAGCGAGATGTCCTTTTCCCCGTCCTCGGCCGCGAGCAGAAGAATCTGCGCGCACAGCCGGTTGGCGACCTCGTCGTTGACCTCGGAGCCGAGGAAGATGATGCGCTCGGAGAGCAAGCGCTCATAAACCGAGTCCGTGAGGTTGAGACCCTGCGAGGGCGAACGCATGTCAGTCACGACCGGGATACCTGCTTTCTTGAGTTCTTCTCTGCCACGACCCTAACGAACCGCGCCACCGTGTGGCGGCCTTGCCGCCCCGTGGGGCGGGTGCGTTCGCTGACAGCGTCACGCCCACCCGCCGTCACGGTCATTCTTCCTCGCCGTCGGCGTCCCCGTCGGCCTCCCCGCCGGCTCCCCCGCTCCTGCCGAAGAACTCGCTGGTGTCGATGGCGTTCCCGGCGGTGTCGGTGACCGTCGCGGCCTCGACAGCCTGGGCCAGGGCCAAACCGCGCCGCACGTCGGCGTAGAGAACCGACAGCTGGTTGTTCTCCTGCAGGTAGGCGAAAAGCTGCTGCGGATCGATGCCGTACTGCCGGGCCGTCATCACCAGTCGTTCCGTCAGGTCGTCCTGGCCGACCTGGACCTGCAGCTCGTCGGCCAGTGTGTCCAATAACAGCTGCCTCTTGACGTCCGTCTCGGCCGTCGTGCGGGCCTCCGTTTCGAACTCCTGGCGCGTCTGGCCCTGTTCGGCGAGCGCCTCGTCGAGCTTGGCATCGTTGTGGTCGAGTCCGTGCAGAGCATTGTGCACGATGCTGTCCACCTGGGCCGCGACGATCGATTCGGGCAGCGGCACCTCCACCTGCCCGAGGAGAGCCTCCAGCACCGCGTCACGAATCTGCTCAGCCTGCCGGGCCCGCGTGAGCCGCGCGACACGGTCGCCGATGCTGGCCCGCAGCTCGTCGATCGTGTCGAACTCGCTGGCGAGCTGGGCGAATTCGTCGTCGGGCTCGGGCAGTTCGCGTTCCTTCACTCCCTTGACCGTCACGGTGACTGCGGCGTCCTGACCTGAGTGCTCCCCGGCCGCCAGCGTCGCGGTGAACTCCTTCGACTCGTCGATCGCCAGACCCTGTACCGCCTCGTCGAGGCCCGCGATCAGCCGGCCCGAGCCGACCTCGTAGGACAGTCCTTCCGCAGCCGCGCCCGGCACCTCCTCACCGTCGACGGCGGCCGCCAGGTCGATCGTGACGAAGTCGCCCTCGGCCACCGGCCGGTCTACATCGACCAGGGCGCCGAACCGGGTCCGCAGCGACGTCAACTCGGCCTCGACGTCGTCGTCGGAGACCTCGACCGGGTCGACGGTGATCTGCACCGCGCCCAGTTCGGGAAGCGTGATCTGCGGGCGGACATCGACCTCGGCAGTGAAGGCGAGTTCCTGGCCGTACTCCTTGCTGGTGACCTCGATGTTGGGCTGACCGAGCGGGTGCACCTCCGACTCGGCCACCGCCTGCCCGTACCGGGCGGGGAGAGCCTCGCTGACCACCTGGTCGAGCACCGCCTGCCGGCCGACGCGGGCTTCCAGCAACTTCGCGGGCGCCTTCCCGGGGCGAAAGCCCGGCAGCCGCACCTGGTGGGCGAGCTGCTTGTAGGCCCGCTGGAAGTCGGGCTCGAGCTCGGTGAACGGCACCTCAACGTTGATACGCACCCGGGTGGGGCTCAACTGCTCGACGCTGCTCTTCACTGCTGTGCTCCTCGATCGTCGTTTCTCGTGGTCGGTTGGGCCGCGCGGGCGGCACCGGGCGGTCGGTTCCTGTCGGGGTGACAGGATTTGAACCTGCGGCCTTCCGCTCCCAAAGCGGATGCGCTACCAAGCTGCGCTACACCCCGCGCTGACCTCGCGATCCTACGGCCCAACCCCACCGGGTCCCGCACCGGCTTCGCCGCCTCACAGGGCGGTCACAGGACCGCGTCGATTAGATTTGATTCGCATCGCCAGCTACAGTCACGCTCGACTGACGCATGCGGGCGTAGCTCAATGGTAGAGCCCTAGTCTTCCAAACTAGCTACGCGGGTTCGATTCCCGTCGCCCGCTCCGGGGCTGGCACACGGGCTGGGAATCTGCAGGGTATCCACGTGCAGAAAGGCGCCACGAGCGAGCATGACCGATCCTGAGACGCACGCCGTCATCCACGGTTCGTGTTCGTCTGATTTTGCTGGGGTACGCGACGCATTCGAGCGCAACTTCGCGATGGGTCACGAGGTCGGCGCGGCCGTCGCAGTGTGGGTGGACGGCGCGCTCGTCGTCAACCTGTGGGGCGGCTCCGCCGACGCGGCCGGCACCCGCCCCTGGCGGCAGAACACCCTGTCCACGATCCTGTCCGGCACCAAGGCCCTGACCGCCACCTGCGTCCACCAACTGGCCGACCGCGGCGAGGTGGACCTGCATGCGCCGGTCGCCCGCTACTGGCCGGAGTTCGGGCGGGCGGGTAAGGGCGATATCACCCTGGCGATGGTGCTGAGCCACCGCTCGGGGGTGATCGGGCCCCGCACCCGGATGCGCTGGGAGGACGTCGCCGACTGGGATTTCGTCTGCGAGCAATTGGCCGCCGCAGAGCCCAGGTGGACGCCGGGCACTGCGCAGGGCTACCACATGACCACGTTCGGATTCATCGTTGGGGAGGTGTTCCGCCGGGTCACGGGACGCACGGTCGGCCACTACCTGCGCACCGAGATCGCCGAGCCGCTCGGCGCCGACGTCCACATCGGGCTGTCTGCCGCCGACCAGCGCCGCTGCGCCGACAGGGTGGGCAAGCCTCACGCCCGGGACCTGCTGGCCGACGCGAAGGCCCCCGGTTACCCCAGCACCCTGACCGAGCACCCCAAGGCCGGGCTGTCGATCTCGATGGGCTTCGCGCCCGACGACGAACTCGGCTCCCACGATCTGGAACTGTGGCGCCGCCTGGAATTCCCCGGCACGAACGGGCAGGTGTCCGCCCTGGGCCTGGCGACGTTCTACAACGCGCTCGCCCTGGAGAAGCTGCTCAGCCGCGAGCACATGGACCTGGTCCGCACCTGCCAGGGCGGTCTCGAGACCGACCTGGTTCTTGGTCCCCGCGTGGCCGACCACGGATGGGGCTTGGGCTACATGCTCAACCAGCGGCGCGTCAACGGGCCCAACCCGCTCATCTTCGGCCATGGCGGGCTGGGCGGCTCGTTCGGGTTCGTCGACCTGGAGCACCGGATCGGGTACGCCTACGTGCCAAACCGGTTCGACGCCACCAACGCCAACGCGGACCCGCGCAGCGTCGTCCTGAGCAACCAGGTGTACGAAGCCCTGGGCGTCATCGAACGGTCGTCTCCGTAACCGCGCATCCCGCTGACGCCTCGGCGCGATTGTTGAGTGTGCACTCACGGCGACGGTCATCGGCGTGTCGTCGCCCTGGTTGCACACTGGCCGCCGCAGAGGCACGCTCGGCGTGCGTTCACGGGGTCTACAGCGGCGGTGGCTCCCCGATGCCGCCCGGTCCCGACCCCTGCACTCCGCCCGGGTACCCACCCTGCGGAGGCAACTCGCCGGTGTCGGCCGGGTCCGAACTCTGCGACGGTAGCCCACCGGTGTCGGCCGGGTCCGAACTCTGCGACGGTAGCCCACCGGTGTCGGCCGGGTCCGAACTCTGCGCCGGTAGCGCATCGGGGTCACTCGTGTAAGAACCCTGCGCCGCGGCCGGCCCGTCGGCGTGGCATTCAATTGGATCCCAGTTGTCGCCCCAGCCGGAATCCCAGAAGTCGCCCGGACACCACTGCGGGAAAGGCCCGGGCCGGGCCTGCGCCTGCGCCGGGTCTTCCAGAACAGCCAGGCCCAGCGCAATCAGTGCCGCAATCGTCGTTGCTGCCAGTCGCCGACATATTTTCAGATCGTTCACCACATCACCTAACTCCGGCGGGGCCGCCATGTCACGACCGCATCATTGCTGGCACTCCGCGCACCAGAACAGGTTGCGGCCCTCCAGCACCGCCGCGCTGACCGGACCTTCGCACACCCGGCACGCCTCGCCGGTGCGCCGGTACACGTACATGCGCGGGCGCCGGGGGCCGTAGGACGGCGCCGAGCCGTGGTCGTGCTCGGGCCGGATGGTGATGATCCTGCCGCGGCGCACGCCGACCTTCATCAGCTCCACCAGGTCGGTCCACGCCGCGTCGAACTCCGACTCGCCGACGTCCCGGCCGGGCCGGTACGGGTCGATGTGGTGACGGAACAGCAACTCGCTGCGGTAGACATTGCCCACGCCGGCGATGACGGTCTGGTCCATCAGCAGCGCACCGATCGGCCTGCGTGACTTCGCGATCCGGGCCCAGGCCGACGACGGGTCGGCGTCGCCCCGCAACGGGTCGGGACCCAGTTGGGCGACGACGTAGTCGGCCTGGGCCTCGTCGATCACCTCGCAGACCGTCGGGCCGCGCAAGTCGGCGCCGTGGTCGGCGCCGACCATCCGCATCCGCACCTGGCCGACCGGTTCCGGCAGCACCGCGGCGGGGGAACCAGTGGAACCGGGCGGACCCGATGGCACCGGCCACTCGGTGAACTTTCCGTAGAGACCAAGGTGCACATGGACGATCTGCCCGCCGTCGTAGTGGTGGAACAGGTGTTTGCCCCAGGCGCTGGTGCTCAGCAGCACCCGGCCGTCCACAGCGGCCGCCTCGCCGGCGAACCGCCCCTGCGGACTCGACACCGCGACAGGCGCTCCGGCGAACCGGCGCCGGTGCTGCCGGGCCAGCCGGTGCAGGTGATGACCCTCGGGCATGTGGTGTGTCTAGGCCGGAGCGCCGGGCACAGGCGGCGCCTGGTGGGTGCGTTCGTACTCGGTGAGGATGTCGATACGCCGTTGGTGGCGTTCGGCTTTCGACCACTCGGCGGCGAGGAAGGCGTCCACGATGGCCAGCATCTCGGCCGAGGTGTGCATGCGCCCGCCGATACCGATCAATTGCGCGTTGTTGTGTTCGCGGGCCAGCGTCGCGGTCTCCACGCTCCACGCCAGCGCGCACCGGACGCCCGGGACCTTGTTCGCGGCGATCTGCTCGCCGTTACCCGATCCGCCCAGCACGATACCCAGGCTGCCCGGATCGGCCACCGTGCGCGTCGCGGCGGCGATGCAGAACACGGGGTAGTCGTCGTCGGCCTCGTAGCTGTAGGCACCGCAGTCGATCGGCTCGTGCCCGGATGCCCTGAGGTGCTCGATGATCTGCTGTTTGAATTCGAATCCGGCGTGGTCGGAGCCGAGGTAGACGCGCATGCCAGTCATCCTTGCTTAGTCGATCGGGTGCATTCGAACACGCCTAGTCGAACGCGGGGCGTTCGGTGCGGGTCCGCTTGAGTTCGAAGAAGTGCGGGTAAGCCGCGAAGGCCACCGAGGCGTCCCACAGCGTGCCCGCCTCCTCGCCCCGCGGGATCTTGGAGATCACGGGACCGAAGAACGCCACGCCGTTGACGTGGATGGTGGGTGTGCCGACGTCGGGCCCCACCGCGTCCATCCCGGCGTGGTGGCTTGTGCGCAGCGCGTCGTCGTAGCGCTCACTGGTCGCCGCGTCGGCCAACTCAGCGGGCAGGCCGGCGTCGGCGAGCGACCCGGCGATCACCTGGTCGAGTTCGAAGTTGCCCTCGTTGTGAATCCTGGTGCCCATCGCCGTGTACAGCGGGGCCAACACGCCGGCACCGTGGGCCTGCTCGGCCGCGATCGCCACGCGCACCGGACCCCACGCCTTCGACATCAGGTCGCGGTAATGGTCCGAGAGGCCCTCGCGACCTTCGTTGAGCACCGCGAGGCTCATGACGTGAAAGTTCACCTCGATGTCACGCACCTTCTCGACCTCGAGGATCCACCGGGAGGTGATCCAGGCCCACGGGCACAGCGGATCGAACCAGAAATCGGCCCGGTTCTTGG
>CAIYOH010000121.1 GCA_903927745.1 uncultured Mycobacteriaceae bacterium | reverse complement strand
TTTCGAGTTCAAGGAGCTGGAAGCAGCCGGCCTGTCGCGGGAGGGCCGCCGCGGCCCGATGGACCGCTTCCACCGGCGGCTGTTGTGGCCGATCCGCAGCTCGTCGGGCGAGGTGATCGGTTTCGGAGCCAGGCGGCTGTTCGACGACGACCCGATGGAAGCCAAGTACATCAACACGCCCGAAACCCTGCTGTACAAGAAGTCGTCGGTGCTGTTCGGGATCGATCTGGCCAAACGTGACATCGCCCGGGGGCATCAGGCGGTGGTCGTCGAGGGCTACACCGACGTGATGGCGATGCACCAGGCCGGTGTCACCACCGCCGTGGCGTCATGCGGGACCGCGTTCGGCGACGAGCACCTGTCGATGCTCCGCCGGCTGATGATGGACGACAATTTCTTCCGCGGCGAGCTGATCTACGTGTTCGACGGCGACGCCGCCGGCCGCGCCGCCGCGATCAAGGCCTTCGATGGCGAGCAGAACCTGACGGGGCAGTCCTACGTCGCGGTGGCCCCCGACGGCATGGACCCGTGCGACCTGCGCCTGAAGTCCGGCGATGCCGCGCTGCGCGATCTGGTGGCGCGGCGGACCCCGCTGTTCGAGTTTGCGATTCGCACCGCGATCGCGGAGGTGGATCTCGAGACTGCCGAGGGCAGGGTGGCTGCGTTGCGCCGCTGTGTCCCGATGGTCGGGCGGATCAAGGAGCCCACGTTGCGCGACGAATACGCCCGCCAGCTCGCGGGCTGGGTCGGCTGGGCCGACGTCGCCCAGGTGATCGGCCGGGTGCGCGACCACGCCAAGAACTCGAAGGCCCCTGCCCGCGCCGCATCCGCCGCGGCAAGCCGCCCCGCCCGGCAGCGCGGGGACGCCGCTGCGGCCGAACCCAGTACTACCGATGCCCCGGGGGCCACTGATACGACTGTGCCCGCCCGCCCGGAAGCCAGCCGTCCGGACCCCCGCGATCCGACGCTGTGGGCGCAGCGCGAGGCGCTCAAGTCGGCGCTGCAGTACCCGGCCGTCGCGGGCCCGGTGTTCGACACGCTGACCGTCGAGAGCTTCACGAATCCCGGGTATGCCGCCGTGCGGGCCGCCATTGAGGCGGCCGGCGGCCTCTCGACCGGCGTGAGCGGAGCCCAGTGGATCGACGCGGTCCGCCAGCACGCGACGTCGGACCTCACCTCGGGCCTGATCAACGAGCTTGGGGTAGAGGTCATCACCGTCGACGACGAGAAGCTGCCGCGCTACATCGCCGGCGTGCTGGCCCGGCTGCAGGAGGTGTGGATGGGCCGGCAGATCGCCGAGGTCAAGTCGAAGCTGCAGCGCATGTCGCCGATCGACCAGGGCGACGAATACCACGCGTTGTTCGGCGACCTGGTCGCCATGGAGGCCTACCGGCGCAGCCTGCTGGAGCAGGCTAGTGGCGACGATCTGTCGGCTTGACGACCAGGTCGGCGGGCCCCTCGATGACCACTGTCTCGTCGTCGATTTCGGTGAGGGTGACGAAGCGGTTGTCCGGCGATATCCGCTCGGCGATCTTGCGGCGGCCGCCTTCGATCACCGATCTGGCCACGGGGCTGCTGGTCAGCGCGCGATAGGTGCCGGCGATCTGCTCGTAGCGGCGACGTCCGGCTTTCGTGCCCATGACGTAGCCCGCTCCGAGGACCAGGACATATCCGATCACGGTGTTCCTCCCGACGATCTCCCCGACGATCTCCCGATTGACCGCCAGATCCATCCTGCCTCATCGGGTCCGGTTCGCTGGGCTTCGGGCGCGTCGGTACGCTAAAGTCGTCCCGCGTTCGGGTTTTTCCCCCGTAGCTCAATTGGCAGAGCGTTCGGCTGTTAACCGAAATGTTCCTGGTTCGAGTCCAGGCGGGGGAGCACAGTGGTCGTAAGTCAGTTCACTGCGCCGCGTGTCACCTGCGGCCCAGGTGCGGCGCGATGCCGCGACAAGAGGCGCGACGCCTGCCCAGGCGCCCCGAGTTGGAGCATCGCGGCCAATGCCGTTTCGAGGACCACTTCTTGTTGCACACGACTGCCGCCGATCGACGCGAGCCCGGCGAGCGACTCGAGGAGATAGTCGAGCGCGAGGCGCGGCTGACCGTCGGTCAACGCGATCAGGCCTTCGCCGATGAGACGCAGCGTCGTCGCCTGCTCGTCGGTCGCGTCCGGAACAGTGATCGCACGGATCGCGGCGGGATCATGCGCGGCCGCTAGCACCAGGAGCGCGTGGAACGCGATGAACGGCGTTTGCGGCGCGTACGCCAGCGAGCCGGCCTCGGCGAGTACCGGTATCGGATCAGGTGGGGTCACCCAATCCGGATGCAGGCGCGCCCGCCATGCGAGCGAACCGGCATCAACGAGACAGCGCACGTCCCTCGAGTGGGGCGGTGCGAGAGACGCGGTGTAGCGGCGCGCCGCGGCGGCCGCGTCGCCCATCGCGAGCTCGTGCAGTGCGGCGTGCCACTGAAAGTGCGGGAGGTAACGCTGCGTGCTGCCGTCGCCCGGGATCCAGTCCTCCAACCATTTCAGCCCGGCTCCATGGGCATCGGTCTCGTAGTGCACGTGTGACAGGGCATGCGCCGCATTGCCATTGCCCGGATCGAGTTGCATTGCGGCGTCGGCCAGGTCGGCTGCGTCGTACCAGAGGCCCTGCTCCGTGCGGCCGTAGGCACGCAAGCCCAGATACCAGGGCGCCTCGCCGTGCACGCTGGTGAATTGCTCGACGTAACGCCAGGCGTCCGGCAACGCGTCGCCGGCCCCTGCGAACGCTATCGACGGCGCGAGCACCAGCAAGGCGACTGCATCGTCCGGTGCACGCTCGAGATGGTCGATGAGCGCGCCGGTGCCTGCTGCGTTTCCCTTTTCGCACCACGTCGCGATGGCCTCGACGTGGCTGCGGTCGTCGTCGCTCCCCCGTGGTAGCGCCGCGCGGGCGCGGGCGAGGTGGCCGGCGACCGCGTCGGGGCCGCCCGCGCGGTCGGGCCGTTCCGTGGCGATCATCGCGAGCGCGACGTGCGCACGCGCGTGGTCCGGATTCTCCGCGACCGCGACGGCGAAGGCATCGGCCGCGCCGTCCTGGACGGCGAGCAGGCGACGCACCCCCTCGGTGTAGGACGCCGGCGCGCCCATCAGTGCCGGTTCGGTCCTGATGAGACTCGGCGCCGGCACCGGACGATCGCGGGCGTCGTCGGCAAGCAACGCCGCAATGGACGCCGCCTGGGTGCGGATTTCGGGAATCGCGGTGGTCTCCCACAGTTCGCCCTGGCGGATGGAACCGATGCACACGATGCCCGGGACCACGGCCCCGGTCTGGTCGATCAGGTGGCCGTCCGCATCGAGTCGCACGCCCAGTCCGCACGGGTGCATCGAGGCGACACCTGTGGCTAACAGGTTCGCCCAGAGCGTGGAGCTTTGCAGGGACCGCCGGTCCCACACGGTGCCGGCGGCGACCACGACCGCGTCGCTGCGCCGGCGCACCGATCCGTCATTCGTCGTCACAACAAGCTCAATGCCGTCGCCACGCAGCGCCACGTCGGCGACTTCACCCGCCTCGACGATCAACCGGCCATCGTCGATCGCGGCGGTAATCTTATCGGCGATCGTGGGCGGCATTCGGTGCCGCCGGATCTCCCACTGCCGCAGGTCCTCACGCAGGAATCGACGCTGGTCTTCCCACCCCAACGACCGCCACAGTCGGGCTGTCCTCGGCCGCATGGCGTCGATCACCTGTCGCCAGTCCAGGCCGGCTTCGCACGCGTGCGCGAGATCCGTGGCGAGTGCGGCTCGCACTTGCTCGAGCGAGACCTCGGCGGCGAGCGCATCGAGGTGAGGCAACTCGGCGGGCTCGCCGGTGGCGCGGAATCGGCGGGGGAGCTCGCCGTGCCGCGACAGCAGCGTGACGGTGGCGCCACGTGCCATGAGATGCAGCGCGACGTCGATGCCGGTGAGTCCCGAACCGACTACCAGCACGGTTGCGGGCCGACGCGCCGCGAGGGCCGTGAGTGCGCCGGGCGCCCAGGGATCCACCACCACCTTGCCGTCGGTGCCGGCGGCCAACACCGGGGCGAAGGCGCGATCGAGCGATTCGGGCATGCCGCCCTCCGGGCGCCCGGATGCGAGCACCACCGCGTCGGCCGACAACGCACGTCCATCGTTGAGCACCAAGCCCACTGGCGAACCCGGCACCACCCTCACGACTTCGGCGGCCTCGATCCGCACGTCGGCGACCATGAGCAGTTCTTGCAGGTAACGGCCGTATGCAAGACGCGGCGCGAAGCCTTCGGCCGGCGTGACGGCGTGGTCGTCGAGCCAGCGGCAGAAGTGATCGGGATCGTCCGGCCAGGCGGACATGCGCTGCGCGGGAACGTTCAACAGCAGGGTCGGATCGTCGGTGCCGTATGCCGCGCCGGTGCCGGGACGACCGGATGCGTCGATCACCGTGATCTGCGCGTCGGGTCTGTTCCGGCGCAGATGCACTGCGGCAAGCACGCCCGCAGCTCCACCCCCGACGATCGCAACGCGCATGCGACCACATGGTATCTGCTCAGTCGTAGACGGGCCGCCACATCGTGTCCAGGACGACTTGCCGGACGTCCCCGTGCGTCCTGGTGGCGACCCCGTCATCGACGGCGGCGTGGTACACCGCCTCGGCTACCGTCCGCGAAATGGCCTGCAGATTCCGCATGTCCGGCAACAGCGAGCCCCCGCTGCTGCTCGGGTGTGATTCCTGCGCCACGGCCTTGGCGGCGGCGTGCAGCATCGCACCGGTGAGCAGCCGGGCTCCGGCCACGATGATGCCCAGTCCTATTCC
>CAIYOH010000120.1 GCA_903927745.1 uncultured Mycobacteriaceae bacterium | reverse complement strand
TGCTGTACGGGGGCGTGGACTCGCAGCGCCCCTGGAAGGACGAACCGGCCGTCAAGTTCCTGTGCCCCGTTCCCGGCTACGACCGGCACTTCGCGATCACCGAAGCGATGGGCATCGAGATGATCCCCGTCCCGCTGCTGCCGGATGGGCCCGACGTCGACCTGATCGAAGAGCTGGTGGCGGCAGACCCGGCCATCAAAGGCCTGTGGGCGGTGCCGATGTACGGCAACCCCACCGGGGTCGTCTACTCCTGGGAAACGGTGCGCCGGCTCGTCCAGATGCGCACGGCGGCAACCGATTTCCGGGTGTTCTGGGACAACGCGTACGCGGTGCACACGCTGACGAACGAGTTCGCCCCGCAGGTCGACGTGCTGGGTCTGGCGGCTGCGGCCGGCAACCCGAACCGGCCCCATGTGTTCGCGTCCACCTCGAAGATCACCTTCGCGGGCGCCGGTGTCAGCTTCGTCGGCGGGTCGCTGGGCAACATCGCGTGGTATCTGCAGCACGCGGGGAAGAAGTCGATCGGGCCCGACAAGATCAACCAGTTGCGCCACCTGCGGTTCTTCGGCGACGCCGACGGGGTGCGCCTGCACATGCTGCGCCACCAGCAGATCCTGGCGCCCAAGTTCGCGCTGACGCTGGAAATCCTGGAGAGCCGGCTCGGCGATTCCAACATCGCCTCCTGGACGCGACCCGGGGGCGGCTACTTCATCAGCCTCAACGTGGTGCCCGGCACGGCACGGCGCACCATCGCCCTGGCCAAGGACGCCGGCATCGCGGTGACCCAGGCGGGCGCGGCGTTCCCGTACGGCAAAGATCCCGACGACACGAACATCCGGATCGCGCCCACGTTCCCGTCGCTGCCGGATCTGCGCGACGCGGTCGACGGGCTGGCGACGTGTGC
Organism: uncultured Mycobacteriaceae bacterium; assembly: GCA_903927745.1. Classification (GTDB taxonomy): domain Bacteria; phylum Actinomycetota; class Actinomycetes; order Mycobacteriales; family Mycobacteriaceae; genus Mycobacterium. Next base: position 6,501 of record CAIYOH010000120.1, on the reverse strand, counting down.
GCTGCTGGCGGCGTCGGAGCAGCGGCGCCGGTAGCCTGCTGACCGTGGCCCTCTACCGCAAGTACCGACCGGCGACCTTCGCCGAGGTGGTGGGGCAGGAGCACGTCACCGAGCCCCTGTCGGTCGCGCTGGAGGCCGGCCGCATCAACCACGCATACCTGTTCTCGGGGCCGCGCGGTTGCGGTAAGACCTCGTCGGCGCGCATCCTCGCCCGGTCGCTGAATTGCGCCCAGGGCCCGACGGCCACTCCGTGCGGGGTGTGCGACTCCTGCGCGGCGCTGGCGCCGAATGCGTCCGGCGGTATCGACGTCGTCGAGCTCGACGCCGCCAGCCACGGCGGCGTCGACGACACCCGTGAGCTGCGCGACCGCGCGTTCTACGCGCCGGCGCAGTCCCGCTATCGGGTGTTCATCATTGACGAGGCGCACATGGTGACCACGGCGGGCTTCAACGCGCTGCTCAAGATCGTGGAGGAACCGCCCGAACACCTCATCTTCATCTTCGCCACCACCGAACCGGAGAAGGTGCTGCCGACGATCCGCTCCCGCACCCACCATTACCCCTTCCGGCTGCTGCCGCCGAAGACCATGCGCACGCTGATCGGCCGCATCTGCGAGCAGGAGAACGTCGTCGTCGACGACGCGGTGTACCCGCTGGTGATCCGGGCCGGCGGCGGCTCGCCCCGCGACACGCTCTCGGTGCTCGACCAGTTGGTGGCGGGGGCCGAGGACCAGCACGTGACCTACCAGCGGGCCATGGGACTGTTGGGCGCCACCGACGTCGCCCTGATCGACGACGCCGTCGACGCGCTGGCCGCCGCCGATGCCGCCGCGGTGTTCGGCGCAGTCGAATCAGTGATCGACGCCGGCCACGACCCGCGGCGGTTCGCCATCGATCTCCTGGAGCGGTTCCGCGACCTCATCCTGATGCAGGCCGTTCCGGACGCCGCGAGCCGCGGTCTGGTGGATGCCCCGGAGGACGTGCTGGACCGGATGCGCGAGCAGGCGGCGCGGATCGGGCCGGCGACCCTGACCCGCTACGCCGAGGTGGTGCAGGCCGGGCTGGGGGAGATGCGCGGGGCGACGGCGCCGCGGCTGCTGCTGGAGGTCGTCTGCGCGCGCCTGCTGCTGCCCTCGGCCAGCGACGCCGAATCGGCACTGGTGCAACGCGTTGAGCGGATCGAGACCCGCCTGGACTTGTCCATCCCGCAGGACGCTCACGCGGCGCCCGCGGCGCCCCAGGCAGCACCGCCGCGTCGGGCCAGGCCCGCCGAACGTGCCGCGCCCCGGCATGAGCCCCGGGCCGAGCCCGCGCCCGCGCCCGCGCTTGTGCCCGATCCGACGCCCGAGCCCGAGCCCGATCCCACGTCCGCGCCGACGCTGCAGGCCGCCGAACCGGCCCACGCGCCCGGCGAGCTCAACGCTGCCGCGGTGCGCACGATGTGGCCGACGGTGCGGGACAAGGTGCGCCAGCGCAGCCGCACCACCGAGGTCATGCTGGCCGGCGCCACGGTCCGCGCGGTTGAGGGCGACACGCTGGTGCTGACGCATGCGTCGGCGCCGCTGGCCAAGCGGCTGTCCGAACAGCGCAACGCCGACGTGATCGCCGAAGCCCTCAGGGACGCACTCGGCGTCAACTGGCGGGTGCGCTGCGACGCGGGCGGACCACCGCCGGCCGATGCATCCCCACCGGTTCGTGACGTCGAGGAGCCCCCGCCCGACGTCGCCAAGCGGTACGAACGTGAACACCCCAACGAACACCCCAACGAACACAGCGATGAACACCGCAACGAACACGGCAACGAACACGGCGACGACGACAGCGAACAGCGCGACGACGAGGAACGCATGCTCGCCGAGGCGGGGCGCAGCGACCCGTCGGAGCCCCGGCGGGACCCCGAGGAGGCGGCGCTGGAATTGCTGCAGACCGAGTTGGGGGCGCGTCGCATCGACAGCGACTAGACCGTAGTCTTGGAGCCGTGGGACAGGTCAGCGCAGTCAGCACGATTCTGATCAACGCCGAGCCCGCAGCCACCCTCGCCGCGGTTTCCGACTACCGGGACGTCCGCCCGAGAATCTTGTCCCCGCAGTACAGCGGCTACCAGGTGGTGCGGGGCGGGCAGGGCGCGGGGACGGTCGCGACCTGGCGGCTGCAGGCCACCAAGTCACGCGTGCGCGACGTTCACATCGACGTCGACGTCGCCGGCCACACCGTGATCGAGAAGGACGCGAACTCGTCCATGGTCACCAACTGGACGGTGGCCCCCGCCGGGTCCGGGTCCAGCGTCACCGTGAAGACCGCCTGGAACGGCGCCGGCGGTGTCAAGGGATTCTTCGAAAAGATCTTTGCACCAGTGGGATTGAAAAGGATCCAGGGCGAAGTCCTGGCCAACCTGAAGAACGAACTGGAGCGCGGCTAGCCGGGTTCGGTCAGCGAGATCGACGCCAATGCGCTCCGCACCCGCGATTCTTCGCACTCACGTCAATCTCGACGAAGCCCCGCTGGAGCGCTGCTAGCGCGCCTGGGTCTGGGCGGACAGGAAACCCGTGACTCCGCGGACCAGGGCGTCGGCGTACTTCTGGCGGCCGTCCGCAGACTCCATCAGCGCCGCGTCGCCCGGGTTCTTCATGTTGCCGCACTCGACCAGAACCGCCGGGTACTGCGCCAAGTTCAGCCCGGTGAGATCCGCGCGACCGTTCAGGCCATTCTGGCCGATGTAGGTGGCCGGCGGGATCCCCGAGGCCTGCATCTGGTCGCGCATGATGGTGGCGTACTGCAGTGCCGGCCCGGCCTGCGCCTGGTTCAGCGGCGGGGCCGAGTAGTTGACGTGGAACCCGCGGCCCGACGGCGGGCCGCCGTCGGCGTGGATACTCAGGATCGCGTTCGGGTGCAGCGCGTTGGCCGCGTTGATGCGTTCGTCAACGCAGGGGCCCAGCCCGGTGTCGTTGGCGCGGGACAGCGCCGTCCGCACGCCCAGCGCGTTCAATTCGGCCCGGACCCGTAGCGCGGTGTCCCAGGTGAAGGTGTGCTCGGGGTAGCCGCTGTCGGTTGACGTTCCGCTGGTCTGGCAGTCCTTGGTGCCGCCGCGGCCGGTGGGCACCTGGCGGTTGATGGAGGCGTCGTTGGCGCCGTTGTGGCCGGGATCGATGAAGACGACCATGCCGGCGATGCTGGCGGGGGCCGCCGCCGCTGTCGGGGTCGTGGGCGACGAGATCGCACTCGACGCGGCCACCAGCGCGACGGCCACCGCTGTGATCCCGACACGCTTGCTCACTTCCAGGTCCACGACGCCACGGTAACCGCGCGCGGCTAGGCTGGGGGTTCGGAATCGCCCGTGATGCACAGGCGAAACCAAGTCGAGACCGAGATGCGAGGGGACTGTCATGCAACCCGGAGGCGATATGTCGGCGCTGCTCGCCCAGGCGCAGCAGATGCAGCAACGGTTACTGGAGGCTCAGCAGCATCTCGCGAACGCCGAGGTGCACGGTCGGGCCGGCGGGGGTTTAGTCGAAGTCGTCGTCAAGGGCAGCGGCGAATTGACCGCGGTGAAGATCGATCCCACGGTGGTCGATCCCGGGGACGTCGAGACGTTGCAGGACCTGATCGTCGGCGCCATGTCCGATGCGTCCAAGCAGGTGACCAAGATGGCGCAGGAGCGGCTGGGCGCGCTGGCTGGCGGCCTCGGCGGCCAGACGGCCCCACCGCCGTCGCCACCGCCGCAGGCCCCACCGCCGGCCCCACCGACCCAGGTGCTGGGCCTGTAGACGCACCCGCATGTTTGAGGGACCTGTCCAGGATCTGATCGATGAGCTCGGCAAGCTGCCGGGCATCGGACCAAAGAGCGCCCAGCGCATCGCCTTTCATCTGCTCTCGGTGGAGCCCGCGGAGATCGACCGGTTGAGCGCGGTGCTCGCCAAGGTCCGCGACGGCGTGCGGTTCTGCGCGGTGTGCGGCAACGTCTCCGACGACGAGCGGTGCCGCATCTGCGGGGATCCCCGCCGCGACGGTTCCGTGGTGTGCGTGGTGGAGGAGCCGAAGGATATCCAGGCCGTCGAGCGCACCCGGGAATTCCGGGGCCGCTACCACGTGCTCGGCGGCGCGCTGGACCCGCTGTCCGGGGTGGGACCCGATCAACTGCGGATCCGAGAGTTGCTGACCCGCATCGGGGACCGCGTCGACGACGTCGACATCACCGAGGTGATCATCGCCACCGACCCCAACACCGAAGGCGAGGCAACCGCCACCTACCTGGTTCGAATGCTGCGCGACATCCCGGGCCTGACCGTGACGCGGATCGCGTCGGGCCTGCCGATGGGCGGTGACTTGGAGTTCGCCGACGAGTTGACCCTGGGCCGGGCGCTCACCGGCCGGCGCGCGATGGCCTAACGCGCCCGACGCGCCCGACTCGCCGAGTCAGCCGGCCAGGACGGTGAAGTTCCTGCTGGTGCCCCACGCGTTCTCGAAGGTGGCGAGGGAAACCTGTGCGTCGCGGCCGGCGTGGCTGCTGCTGTCGTTGACGTGCACGACCCCGGCCGTGGTGTCGATGCCGGTGACGACCACGAAGTGGTTCTCCTTCGAGTTGTTGCCGGGTTGACTGCGAAGGGCTTTGTCGTTGACTCCCGCGATCACCTTGCGCCCCTCGTCGAGAGCCTGCGTCAGGGCGTCGAGATTGGTGTGGGTGCTGGAGGCCCGGATGTCGTAGTGCCTCAAGAGCACCGGCAGGTCGACGTTGTCGGTCGGGGTGTCCGGGCGGTAGATCGATCCGGCATGGCTGACGCTCGGGATCGTGCCGGCCGTGGCGTCGACCTCGTACTCGGTGGGCTCGTCGCCGGTGATCTGGCCGACTACATCCGCCACCGCCATCTCGGCGCAGTCCTGGCTTTGGTCCTGGTAGCGCCAAAAGGGCGCGGCGGCGGCCGGGTCGCCGTGCATCCCGCCCTGGGTCGCGGCGGCCGCACCAGCGAGTCCGATCGCCGACGCGATCACCATGCAGGACGCCGCGGCCAACCCGGCGAAGCGGGGCGCCGTACGGGCTCGGGTACTCACGGTCTCGGCCATCTCGGTCATCTCGGGCGACATCATATCGCCCGCGCCAGCCGCTCGCGGCGCAGCAATTCCACCTCGGGCAGCTCCAGCGGTGCCATCTCGCCGACCACCGAACTGAGCAGCAGGTCGGCCAGTTCGGGGTTGCGGGCCAGGCACGGCCCGTGCATGTAGGTCGCGACGACGGAGCCCTGCACCGCGCCGTCGACGCCGTTGCCGGGGGGGTCGGCCCGGTTTCCGGCACCCTTGACCACTGTGCCCAGGGGTGAGGCCGCGGGACCCAGAACGGTGCCGCCGCGGTGGTTTTCGAAGCCCGTCAAGGGCTGCGTCAACCGGGCCACCAGCGGCCGGCTGACCACCTCGCCGATGGTGCGCACCGGTTGCGGTGAGGTGGTCGCGTCGAGCAGGCCCACGCCGTCGACGCGCTCGCCGGCCGACGTCTCATACCAATGCCCGAGTACCTGCACGGCCGCGCAGATCGCCAGCACCGGCGCGCCCCGCGCCGCCGCGCGCTGCAGCCCGGGATACCGCAGCAGGTGGCGGGTGGCCAGCCGCTGCGCGTAGTCCTCCGCCCCGCCGAGGGTGTAGAGGTCCAACGATTCGGGCACCGGGTCGGCGAGGGTGATCTCGACTATCTCGGCGGGGATGCCGCGCAGGCGCAGCCGTTGGCGCAGCACCACCGCGTTGCCGCCGTCGCCGTAGGTGCCCATCACGTCGGGCAGCACCAGCCCGATCCGCACGGCCTCAGCCATGGCGCGCCAGCGCTCGTTGCAGCTGCAGGAACGCGGTGTAGTTGGCGACCACCTCCACGCGCCCGGGCGGGCACGACGCGATGGCGGCCATGGTGTCGTGCACCAGGGTGTGTGGCACGCCTGCGTACCCCAGGCGGACCGCCAGGTCGGTGCCGCGTTCGCCGGCGGCGACCACCGCGGTGTTCTCGAAGTGCTCGAACCGCACGTCCCACAGCCACGACAGGTCCTCCCCGTCGGGCACCTGGCCGTTGACCGAGATGACCACCCCGGCCGCGGTCTTGTCCACCATCGACAGCGCCTCCTGCCAGCCGGCGGGGTTCTTGGCCAACAGGATTCGCGCCTGGTGCGCGCCGACGGGCACGGTCCGGTAGCGCCCGGCGACCTCGTCGACAGCGGAGACCGCCGCGACGGCCGACGCCGGGTCGGCACCGAGGGCCGCCGCGGCGGCGACGGCCTGAGCGGCGTTGCCGCGGTTCACCGCGCCCGGCAGCGCCAGCCGCATCGGTAGGGCCAGCCCGTCGGGACCGTGCAGGGTGTCGTCGTCGACCCACCACTGCGGGCTGGGCCGGGCGAAGTCGGCGCCGGTGGACCGCCAGTGGCCGTTCTCGCGGACGATCACCTCGCCACTGCGCGGGCAGCTGACCGAGTCGTTGGCCCACCCGCCGCCCGCGGCAACCCACACCACGTGGGGGCTGTCGTAGGCCGC
>CAIYOH010000119.1 GCA_903927745.1 uncultured Mycobacteriaceae bacterium | reverse complement strand
TGCTGCGCAGCACCGCCGACGTGGTCAGCAGCGCGCCGGAGCTGGCGCGGTTGACGCTCAACATCGCTGCCACGCATCATGATTCGAGAGCCGGCGGACGCCGTCTGGTGTACGGCGGCCACACGATAGGGCTCGCCCTCGCTCAGGCCACCAGGCTGCTCCCCAACATGGCGACCGTGTTGGGTTGGCAGTCCTGCGACCACACCGGCCCGGTGTACGAGGGCGACACCCTGTACAGCGACGTGCACATCGAGTCCGCCGAGCCGGCTGCCCACGGCGGGGTGCTGGGGTTGCGGTCGCTGGTCTACGCCGCCGGTCACACCGCTGGTGAGGCCGACCGCCCGGTCCTGGACTGGCGCTTCCACGCGCTGCACTTCTGAGCCGGAGGGATCGATGCCTGCAGTGGTCGGCGAGTGGGGCGGCAGCGGCCTTGCCCACCTCACCGGCTGGCCCGAGTGTGCGCCGGACTTCTCCCGCGCCGCCGTGCTGGACCGCGCGCAGCGCGTCGCCGCGGCCGTCGGAAGCCGCCTGGGCATGGCCATCGATGCCATCGATGCGGCCGAACTGCTCGCCGGGCGCGCCGGACTGCTCGGGCTGACCCGCCGCGGCCAGGTGTCGGCCGGCGGCGCCACCCGGCTACTCCCCGCCCGGGACGGGTGGTGCGCTATCACGGTGGCCCGCCCCGACGACGTCGCCGCCATACCTGCCCTGCTGCAGGCCGACGCCGTCCCGGACGACCCGTGGCCGGCGGTCACCCGCTGGGTCGCGGCAGGTGAGATGTCCGCGGTCACCGAACGGGCGGCCCTGCTCGACATCCCGGCGGCAGGACTGGGCGAGGTGACCGCCGCGGCGCCGCGGATCCTGCGCATCGGCCCGCAGGCGCCGGCGCGCGGGGTGGCCGGCCTGGTGGTGGCCGACCTGTCGTCGATGTGGGCGGGGCCGCTGTGCGGGCAGCTGCTGGTGCGCGCCGGGGCGACCGTCGTCAAAGTCGAAAGCCCCCGCCGCCCGGATGGCACCCGCCGGGGCGACCGCACCTTCTTCGACTGGATCAACGGTGACAAGCTTTCCTACTGTGTCGATTTCGACGCCGGCGCCGATGAGCTGCGCGGGTTGCTCGCCGTCGCGGACATCGTCATCGACGGGTCGCGCCCCGCGGCGCTCGCGCGGCGGCGGCTCGGTCCGGACGACACCGCACCACGTCCCGGCCGGATCTGGTTGCGCATCAACGGATATGACAGCGCCCGGCCGGCCTTCGGCGACGACGCCGCGGTGGCTGGCGGATTGGTGGGAACCAGCGCGGCGGGCCCGGTGTTCTGCGGGGACGCCATCGCCGATCCCCTGAGCGGACTGGAAGCCGCCGCGGCGGTCACCGAATCGCTGGCCCGGGGCGGCGGCGAACTGCTCAGCGTGTCGATGGCCGCGATCGCCGCGACCTACGCCGCGCTGCCGACGGTGCCATCGGGTGCGGACTGCCCGGCACCGCCACCGGCGCCGGCGCGGGTGTCCGGGGCGGCGGCTGAACTGGGCGCCGACAATGACGCCGTCCGGCGCATCGTCGGTGAGAGAGCCCGCCGTTCATGCTGATCACCCGCCTCCTCAGGCGGTGAGCGCCGCCCGCAACGCATCGCACTGCGCCTCCACGAACCGCCGCGACACGGCGGCTTTCGGCGTCCACGCGTCAAAACCGTGGAACGCGCCCGGGACGACGTCGACATCGCACGGCACTCCCGCGGCGCGCAGGCGGTCGGCGTAGGCCAGGTCCTCGTCGTGGAAGAGGTCGTTGGTGCCGACGCCGATCCACGCCGGCGGTAGCCCGCTCAGGTCGGCGCGACGCCCCGGCACGGCGACCGACCGATCGGCATCACCGAGGTAGGCGTCCCAGCCGAAACGGTTGCTGCGCGGGTTCCACAGCCGGTAGCCCGGGTTATCCGCGGTCGCGGCACTGCGGTCGTCGAGCATCGGATACACCAGCAGCTGGAACGCCGGGATGACCTCGGCGCGGTCGTGGGCCAGCTGCGCCAGCGCCGCCGCCAGCCCGCCGCCGGCGCTGGCACCGCCGATCGCCACCCGCCGCGAATCGACCGAGTTCAGACCCGCCAACCAGGTCAGCGCCGCGTAGCAGTCCTCCAACGGCGCCGGATACGGATGCTCGGGAGCCAGCCGGTAGTCCACCGACGCGACGGTCACACCGAGGCGCGTGCTGAACCGGCGGCAGAGCGCGTCGTCCTGAGCGGCGGAGCCCATCACGTACCCACCGCCGTGGATCCACACCAGCGCGGGCGTCGGCTCGGCTGCGCTCGCGGGCCGGAACAGCCGCACACCGGTGCCCGAACTCAGCGTGATCACTTCGACGTCCGCGTCCCCGCGACCTCGCTGGAGCCCGAACAGCGCGCGAATCATCGGCAACGTCCGGGGGCTCACCGCCTGCCGGGGGGTGAAGCGGGCCACGCGGCGCAGTTCGGGGTGAAAGTCGGCGGTCGGCATCGGCCAAGTATGACGCCGTTACGATCGCCTCGGACAACCGACACTGCTCACAAGGAGTTGATCAGCGCTATGAGAGCTGAGAAAAGTACTGGGAACGAAGAGACCGAACCCGAGGTCCTCGTCGAGCAACGGGATCGCATCCTGATCATCACCATCAACCGGCCGAAGGCCAAGAACGCGGTGAACGCCGCGGTCGCTCAGGGCCTGGCCGACGCCATGGACCGCCTCGACGGCGATCCGGGCCTGTCGGTGGGAATCCTGACCGGTGCGGGCGGATCATTCTGCGCGGGAATGGATCTCAAGGCATTCGCGCGCGGCGAGGTGCCCGTCGTCCCGGGCCGCGGCATGGGGTTCACCGAGCGCCCGCCGGCCAAGCCGCTCATTGCCGCGGTGGAGGGATTCGCGCTGGCGGGGGGCACGGAGTTGGCGTTGGCCACCGACCTCATCGTGGCGTCGACGGAGTCGGCGTTCGGCATCCCGGAAGTCAAGCGCGGCCTGGTGGCCGGCGGCGGGGGCCTGCTGCGGCTGCCCGAGCGCATCCCGTACGCCATCGCCATGGAACTGGCGCTGACCGGCGACAGCTTGCCGGCCGCCCGGGCCCACGAACTCGGCCTGGTCAACGTGCTGGTCGAGCCGGGGACGGCGCTGGATGCGGCACTAGCGCTGGCGGAGAGGATCGCGGCGAACGGGCCACTCGCGGTGGCCGCCACCAAGCGAATCATCGTCGAGTCCCGCGGATGGAGTCGCGACACCATGTTCGCCGAC
>CAIYOH010000118.1 GCA_903927745.1 uncultured Mycobacteriaceae bacterium | reverse complement strand
CGCGTCCAGGGCGGCGGCGGCGCGGGCCTGCCCGGCCGCGGCCGCGGACTTGGCGCGCTCCAACTGCGCGATGCGCTCGACCAGTGCCGCCTCGCCGGCCGCCGGGTCGAGTACCGCAAGAGATTCGAACATAGATTCGATACTAAACCGGGGGTCCGACAAGTTCTTCGGCTCTACGCGAGCCCGTCAAGCACGGCCCGCGTGCCCGACAGGCCCAGCCGGGTCGCGCCCGCGTCGAGCATCGCGAGCGCATCCGCGGTAGTGCGGATGCCCCCGCTGGCCTTCACCCCCAGCCGACCGCCGACGGCCCGGGCCATCACAGTGACCGCCCGCACCGACGCGCCACCCGCGGGATGAAACCCGGTGGAGGTCTTGACGAAGTCGGCTCCAGCCTCTTCGGCGGCGCGGCAGACGGCCACCAGCGTCGCCTCGTCGGCATGGGCCAACAGCACCGCCGACTCGACGATCACCTTGAGCACGGCGGCGCCCGCGGCGCCCCGCACCGCCTCGATGCTGGAGCGCACGGCGGCGATGTCACCGGCCAGCGCGGCGCCGACATCGATGACCATGTCGATCTCATCGGCACCCGTTTTCACGGCGAGTGCGGCCTCGTGCGCCGTCACCTCCGCGACGTGCTTGCCCGAGGGGAAGCCCGCCACGGCCGCCACCCGCAACGCTGCGGCACCATCAGCGGCCCGACACGCGATGGGCACCATTGACGGCGAGACGCAGACCGCGTAGACGCCCAACTCGGCAGCTTCGGCGACGAGCGCCACCACGTCGTCGGCGGTGGCCTCCGGCTTGAGCAGGGTGTGGTCGACCAGCGCCGCCAACTCCGCCCTGGTCGGTCGGGCGGTCACCCAGACCCCTCCTCCGAACCGCCGGGATTACATCGTGATGCCACCATCGTCGTGTCGTCGACCACCGGTCGCCACGGCTCCAAGTCCCAGCTGGCCTTCCCGGGTTGCGCCATCTCCGCGAACTCCCAGTGGCAGATGAACTGCGCTCGCATGCCCGGCGTGTCGGCGGTCGGTGACAGCTCGAGCACCTCGGCCCAGGCTTCGTTCGCCGGAGCCTGAGCGGTTTCGGCGGTCGCCGTCCCGGCCTGTCTGGATGCCGTCCGGCCGGACGGGGTCGGAAACACCCATAGGCTGGCGAGGCCGTGCCATTGAGCCCAGAGCGTGTGATCGATATAGGGCGGCGACACAGTGGACGGGTCGGCGTACCCGGTGGCTGTCGACGGAAGGACGAGGAGCGCCGCGACCGGCGCTGCCAGCAGGGCCTTCATTCGGCTAGCGCGACTTCCCTTGGATCTCGAGGAGTTTGGGCCGTACGTCGACGATGTAAACGCCGGCGGCGCAGGCGGCCATCACCGCGCCGAACGTCGGGAAAATGACTGTGAGCAGGGCGGCTACGCCGAGGATCGCCAGCCACACCGGCTTGGTCAACTTGTCGGCGGCGGTGTAGGCGTCGGGCCGCTGCATCGCCGCGTGCACGAACGCGTAGGCGGTCGTCACCAGGACGGCCAATTGCAGGGCCCCCATTACGTACACGACGAGGTTCACTCTTCCAGCGTAGGCGTCGTTCACCCACGACGTCGACCCGGAGTCGCCGTTACGGCGACTCCGGGTCGAGTCGTGT
>CAIYOH010000117.1 GCA_903927745.1 uncultured Mycobacteriaceae bacterium | reverse complement strand
CGCCCGGTCGGCCGGCATGGCATAGTCGGCGAGCCACCGGCCGTTGACATGACCGAACAGGTCATCCTGGGGACGGACGCGTACATCGACGTGGCTCAGGTCGATGCCCGAGCGGCTGGCCTCTACTGTCACCCCGCCATCGTCGCATCCCCGTGTGCGACGATCTGCCCATGTACGACGACGAAGCGGGGTCCGACGACGAAGCGGGGTCCGAGCCCGCCACCGGCAGCGAAGAGCGCGCGACGTTGTCCCGCTACGGTGTCGCATCGGCCGTCCTCGGCGTGTTGTCGGTGGTGGCCGTGGTGATCGGAGCCGTGATCTGGTCGACCCATCACGACAGCACCGGCGAACGTGACCATCTGACCCGCGTCATGGGGGCCGCCGCGGACTGGACAAACGTGCTGATCAACATGAACAGCGGCAACATCGACACCAGCCTGCAGCGGCTGCACGACGGGACGGTCGGTCAACTGAACTCCGATTTCGGCGCCGCGCTGGCGCCCTACCGCCAGGTGGTGCAGAAACTCCAGGCGAAGAGCACCGGCCGGATCGAGGCGGTGGCTATCGAGACGGCGCACCACGACCCGGGCCCGGCGGCCCCGAACGCTCAGCCCGCCGAGCCCCAGCAGGCGGATGTCGTCGCCGCCAAGTTGCCGCCGTTCGCCACCCGGACGGACGTGGTGCTGGTGGTCGCGACGTCGGTCAGCGAGAACGCCGGCGCCCAGCCCACCACGGTGCACTGGAACCTCCGCCTCGACGTCTGCGACGTGGAGGGCAAGCTGATGATCGCCGCACTGGCATCGGTGAAATGACAGTCATATGAGAGTCACGTGAAGACGCGAAACATCCTGCGGCTGCTTGCCTTCGACGTCGTCGCCCCGCTGGGCGCGATCGGCGCGCTGCTCGCGGTCGGCGTGGTCCTGGCCTGGCCGCTGTGGTGGGTGTCGGCCTGCTCGGTGTTGGTCCTGCTGATCGTCGAAGGTATGGCGGTCGATTTCTGGCTGCTGCGTCGCGATTCGGTGAGCGTCGGGACCGACGACGATGCGCCGCGGCTGCGGACGGCCATCGCCGCGCTGTGCGCGTGCGCCGTGTCGGCGGCGACGCTCACCGGCTACCAGCAGTGGACGCGGCCGGACCGCGACTTCACACGGGACTCCCGAGAGGTGGTCCAGGTGGCCGCCGGGCTCGCGGAAGCGATGGCGTCGTTCACCCCACACGCCACCACGAACTCCCTCGACTCGACCGCAGCGAAGTGGGTGCCCGAGCAGGCGGACGGGTTCCGCGAGCAGTACAAGAAAAACGGTGCCGAGCTCGCCCGGCGCAACGTCACCGCCGAGGCCGTCGCGCTCTCGGCCGGCGTGGAGGCCCTCGGCCCATCGGCCGCGAGCGTGGTGGTGATACTGCGGATAACCCAGACCTCGCCCGGCCAGCCGGCCAGTCAGACGGCGCCCGCGCTGAGGATGGTGCTGGCCAAGCGCGGCAACGACTGGCTGGTGTCCGGGGCGCTGCCGATCAATTCCCGCTGATAGCTCATGTGCGCTGGGCGTGAATTCCTACTGGGCGCGAATTCCGACTGGGCGTGAATTCCGAGTGGGCTCAGTAAGATTCGGTTGGCCGCGCGGAGTTCTCCTTGACGAACCGGTCCGACAACCGGCGCATGCGAAGCATCCGCGCCGCCGTCGGGGTGGTGCTTCCGTCGAGATAGGAGGCAAGCTCGTCGGGAGTCGCCCCTATGCGGGATGCGAACTCCTGCAGGCCCAGACCGGAGCGCTCGATCAACAGTCGCGCGTGGCGGGCCACCTCGGCCCGCTCGTTGGCCGCCAGGTCGGCGCGGGCGCGGTCGAGCACTTCCCACAGGGCTTTGGCGACGCCGTGCGGCCCGATGCCCCCGAGAGTTTCTTCGACCTGGCGGGCGGTCCGCCCGTACGGGTCGCGCTTGAGCGCGGTGGCGATGAGCTTCCATGTCGCGATGTCCCCGGCGCGCAGCGCCGAGCGGATCGCGGCGGTCGGCCAGAACTCCACCGGCTGGTCGTGCAGAGACTCGCCACCGCGGCCCGCGCCATCGGGCGCCGCGGCGATCGGCTGGGTTGGTGCTGCGGGTGACCCGTCGGATACCAACGTCACCTCGCCTCCTGAAGCATCGCCACGGCCACGGACAGACAGCGCCGCGTGACCCCTTCCCAGTCTGCCTCGCCGCCGGCTTCGGACCCCCTATCGTCGGACAGATCGGACGGATGGGGATCTGCGAGCCGGCGGAGTAGTTGACTGGCCATCCAGTCCTGCTCTGACGATTGACAAGAGTAGTACCTGTCCATACCGGACAGCGTGAGCGCAGCGGTTTCAGGCTCCACCGTGTCCGCCATGTCGGCGAGGTCGGCGTAATCGCGTCGACTGTTACGTCTCAGGATCAGGTATCCCTTGAGCCGCAGCGCCTCGGCGCCTGTCGGGATCAGCAGACGGTCGCCCGTGGGCAGTTGAACGCGGGTGGTCTCCACGGGGCCGCGCCGCTCGTACTGGGGCTCGTCGGGCTGGCGGTCGCCGTCTGTGGGGCCGGTCTGCAGCGCGTCGAGGGCCACCGCCAGCCGCCCCCGCCACAACGTCACCGGGTGAACTCCCCGCCCCACCCCGCCGGCCGCACTCCGCTCAGGCAACGCGAGCGGGTCGGCCACGCACACGGCGTCGGGCGCCAGCTTCCGCAGCTTCGTCGCCGACTTGCGCACCATCCGCAAGTCGGCCGTAGACCCGGCGAGCGGCGGGAGACCATCGGGGATCAGCACGACGTCACCGACCACGCCGCCGGGCAAGGGCTTGTCGAAGTCGACCGACGGCAGCACCCGTGCCAGCCACATCGGCATCCACCAGTTCCACTCCGCGAACATCGCCATCAGCGCCGGCACCAGCACGAGCCGCACCACGGTCGCGTCGACCGCGATCGCCACAGCGCACGCCACCCCGATCTCGGCGACCAGGGGCATGCCGGCGAACGCGAAACCGACGAAGACGGCGATCATGATCAGCGCCGCGCTGGTGATCGTGCGGGCGCTGGTGCTCACGCCGTAGGCGACCGCATCGGGGGTGTACTGGGTACGCAGGAACCGCTCCCGGATGCGGCTGAGGAGGAATATCTCGTAGTCCATCGACAGCCCGAAGGTCATCGCCAGCACGAGTGGGGGAACCGTGCTGTCGATCGAGCCGATCTGGGTGAAACCGAGATCCTGCAACCAGCCCCACTGGAACACCACCACCAGGCTCCCGTACGCGGCGGCGACCGACAGCAACGTCATCAGCACGCCCTTAAGGGCCAGGAACACCGAGTGGATCGAAATGAGCAGCATCACGAACGCGATGAACGCGACGAAGAACAGCACCATGGGCGCGGTGTGCGCCACCCGTTCATCGAAGTCCTTGATCAGCGCGGTCGGGCCGCCGATGTCCACCCGCGCCGTACCGGCATCGAGAACTCTGGGCAGCTCGGTGCGCAGCCAGCCGACCGTCCGCCGCGCGCCCAAGTCCTCGGGATCGACCGACAAGACCGCGGTCAGCAGCGCGCTGCCGTTGTCCTCGGCGAACTCTGGTGGCGACACCGACGCGATGTCGGGGGCCTCGGTGACGCGCTGGCGGATCGCGGTGATCGCGCGTGCGTGCTCGGGTGAGGCGGCGGCGCCGCCCGGAAAGGTGATCAGCACCCGAACCGGGCCCAGCGCGCCGGGCCCGAGCGCCTCGGCCGCCGCGGCCACCCCGGCGCGGATTTCGTGCGACGAGTCGAACTGGCGCAGCAGGCTGTTGCCGAGCACCATCGACGACGCCGGCGCGGCCATGACGAGCAGGATCGCCGCTGCCGTCAGCGCCGAGATCCAGGGCCGGCGCATCACCCACCGGATCCAGCGGTTCCAGAATGGGGACTGGGTGGCCTCCGGCCGGCGTGAGAAGTGCAGCAGCGGCGACCTCTTGGCGGCCGCCCGGCCGAACGTCGCCAGCACCGCGGGCGTCAGCGTCGTCGACGTCAGCATCGCCACCGTCACCGCCAGGATCGCTCCGGTGGCCATGGACTTCAGGGCGGGTGTATTGATCAGGTAGATCCCCGTGAGCGAGGCCACGACGGTCATCCCGGACAGCACGACCGCCAGCCCCGAGGTGGCCATCGCGGCGTCGATGGCGTCGCGGTGTCGACGGCCGGTGCGCAGTTCCTCGCGGAAGCGCATCAGAATGAACAGCGAGTAGTCGACAGCGAGCGCGATCCCGAACATCGACACCGTCGGCGTCACGAACACCGACATGGTGGTGACCTCCGACAGCAGGTAGACCAGGCCCATGGTGACCACGACTGTGCAGATGCCCAGCGCGAGTGGGATCGCCGTGGCCGCCAGCGAGCCGAACACCGCCAGTAAGACGATCAGGATCATCGGCAGGTTCCAGCGTTCCGCGGCGGCGACGTCGTGCTTGGTGTGCTCGGCGGCGGCGGCGCTCAGGGCGCCCTGCCCGATCACGTAGAGGCGAACCCGCCCGCCGGCGGTCTGACCCGATTGGTCGCCGTTGACGCCGACTCGGCGCCCCAGCTGCTTGGCGAGGTCACTGGCGCCGGCGTTGCGGGCATCCAGCCGCAGCGACACCACATAGGGCCGGTCGGGCTCCGGCGACTGCTGCGCCGGGTTGGGCGCCTCCGAGATGCCGGGGAACTCGGCGGCGATCTGGCGCAGGAGCGTGACCGCGCCGTTCATATCCTCGTAGCTGGCGTCCGGTCGCGGCGCGGCGACCAGCGCCAACGACGACGCCCCCTGGTCGTGGTAGGCATCCTCGAGTTGGTCGTGCACCAGCAGCGACTGCGAGCCGGCGACCTCGAAGCCGCCCCCGGTGAGATTGCCGGACTGCGTCGCCGCCAGGTAGACCGCCGGGATGAGCGCAAGCAACCAGCATGCGAAGACCCACCAGCGGTGCCGACGCAGGCTGCGGCTCAGGCGCATCATCAACTGCTGGATTGTGGTCTCCCCCGGTGTCGTGCGCGACGCGTGCAGGCGAGGATACCGCAGCGGG
This sequence comes from uncultured Mycobacteriaceae bacterium, assembly GCA_903927745.1. Classification (GTDB taxonomy): domain Bacteria; phylum Actinomycetota; class Actinomycetes; order Mycobacteriales; family Mycobacteriaceae; genus Mycobacterium. Next base: position 11,282 of record CAIYOH010000117.1, on the reverse strand, counting down.
CTGTGGCTGATGGCGTGGCGGCGTTGCTGAGCTGCGGCAACGCCTATTCTTCCCCGAGGCTAAGCGGCTCCGCTCTCCCACGCATCCGGGCGGTCCGGGTGGTTGTCCACGTCGTTGTCCACGTCGTTGTCCACGTCGTTGTCCACGTCGTCGGGGACGTCGTCGGGGACGTCGTCGGGGACGTCGTCGGGGACGGTGACGTTCTCGGTGCGGAACACGAAGAAGAACACGACCCAGCCGACTGCGGCGATCAGCAGCCAGCTGGTCAGCCGGTAGATGAGCATCGCCGAGATGGCGTTGGCCAACGACATCCCGCTGGAGACCAGGCCGGGCACCAGTACCGCCTCGACGATCAGCAGCCCACCGGGCATCAGCGGTATCGTCCCGACCGCCCGGGCGGCCGCGTAGGCAACCGTCAGTCCCGCGACCGACGCATGGTCGCCCGCCGCGTACGCGGCGAAGCCCAGGCACGCCACGTCCGCTATCCAGTTGACCATCGACCAACCGAACGCCACGCCCAGGTCGCGCCTGCCCAGGCTGACCGACTCCAGTTGCATCAGAGTCTCGCGCCATCTGTCCAGGCCGGTCTCCGCCGGCTTTCCGCGGATCGCGTTGACCCGCTCCAGGATTCGGCTGCCGATGCCGTCGAGCAGTTCGGGACGCGACACCACGGCCTGGGCAAGGATCAGCAACGCGACGAACCCGCCGAGCGTGAATAGCAGCGAGAACGGGTTGTTCTTGGCGCCCAGAAAGAACGCCCCGCCCAGCCCGAGCAGAGCCAGGCCGACGGCCTGCAGCACCCCCGCCATCACCAGCTGCCACGACGCGACCACGGTCGAGGCACCCCAGAGCCGCTGCTGGCGCAGCAGGAACGTGGCCGACAGCACCGGCCCGCCCGGCAGCGTCGTGCTCAGCGAGTTGGCGGCGTAGACGGTCGCTTCCGACCGCAGTTGTCCAACCTGCACCCCGGCCGACCTCAGCAGGGTGCGCTGGATCTGGGCGAAGCTGTGCATCGACGCGGCGGCTGCGGCCACCGCGGCCAGTAACCACCACCAGTTCGCCTCGTACAGGCTCATCCAGGCTTTGGTCAACTGGTGGAAGCCCAACGAGACCTCGACGGCGAGAACGACCCCGACGATGGCGAGGATGACCCACCTGACCCACCAGTACCTGCCGCGCGTGGACTGCTCGCGTGGCAGGCGGAGTTTGCGGAGCGGTGCGTCGTGGGACACGTGTTTTAGGGTAACGGTGCAGGTGCGGGCTGGCCGGGACGCAGTGATGACTGTGTCGGGGTCGTAATCGGATCGTGCCAGCCCCACGGGGCGGACGCAAGACCCGCGACGCCGACACGGCTTAGTCTTGGCGCATGGCGGCAGACTTCGACGACGCACACGTCGATGACGCGTCTGTCGACCCCCTGGTCCGCAAGGCCGCAGCCTGGGCGTGGCGCCTGTTGATTCTGTTGGCGGCCCTGGTCGCGTCGATGTGGCTGTTCAAGAAGCTCGAAATCATCGTCGTCCCGGTGTTGGTGGCGTTGCTGGTGAGCGCGCTGCTGGTGCCGGTGGTCGACTGGCTGGACGCACGGGGTGTGCCGCGTGGCGGTGCGGTGGCGCTCGTGATGGTGGGCGGTTTCGCGATCCTGGGAGGCATCCTCGCGTTCGTGATCGCCAAGTTCATCGCCGGTGTGCCCGCCCTCACCGAACAGGTGACACTGAGCATCGAGTCCACCCGCGGATGGTTGATCAACGGGCCGGCGCACCTGCGCGGAGAGCAGATCGACGGCGCGCGCAACGCCGCCATCGAGGCGTTGCGCAACAATCAGGCCAAAGTGGGAAGCGGCGCGCTGTCCACCGCGGCCACCGTCACCGAACTGGTCACGGGCGCCTTCCTGGTGCTGTTCACGTTGATCTTCTTCCTCTACGGCGGGCGCGAGATCTGGCGGTATGTGGTGAAGATCTTCCCCGCGGGTGTCCGCGACAGGGTGCACGAGGCGGGTAACGCCGGATACCGCTCCCTGATCGGGTACGTGCGGGCGACGTTTCTGGTCGCCCTCACCGACGCGGCCGGAGTCGGCGCGGGGCTGGCGATCATGCACATCCCGCTCGCGCTGCCGCTGGCCTCGCTGGTGTTTCTCGGCGCCTTCATCCCGCTGGTCGGCGCCGTGATCGCCGGGATCCTGGCCGTCGTCGTGGCGCTGCTGGCGAAGGGCATCGTGTACGGGCTGATCACGCTGGGGGTGCTGATCGCGGTGAATCAGCTCGAGGCGCATCTGCTGCAGCCCCTGGTGATGGGCCGCGCCGTGTCGATCCACCCGCTCGGGGTGGTGCTCGCCATCTCCACCGGGGGTGTGCTCGCCGGGATCGTGGGCGCGCTGCTCGCCGTTCCGACGACGGCGTTTGTCAACACCGCAATCCAGGCGCTCCTCGCGCCCGACCGGGGTGAGCCCGCCTGATGGCTAAAGCCGTCCCTCGCGCCTCAGCAGATCCTGGGCGGACACGCCGCCTCCGGCGCGGCGGCGCGGGGGGGTGGGATCGGCGTTCTCGGTGTCTTCGGCCATGCCGTGGGCGTTGAGTTTCTCGGTGGCCGGCTCGGAGTCGGCCACCGGCAGGGCCTGGGCGCCCGGGACCGCAATGGCCCGGGTCCGATCGTCGGACGGCGGCGGCGGGGTCCGGTCGGGCCCGTCGGGCACCGTCAGACGCGACGTTTTGGCTTCCGGCGGCGGGCTCGGCTGGATCGCAACGGTGGGCGCGGTCTGGGCGGACTGACCGACCTGGACGGACGCCGCCGAGGCCGCGATCAAGCTGCCCGCGGCTACCGGAGGCCGCGCGGACCGCGCGCCGCCGGTGGGCTGCCGGCGTTCGTCGGGCAGGTCGATTTCGCCCAACCCGATCGTGTTCTGCAGGCGTCGGGCCCATCGCGGGGCCCACCAGCAGTCGTCGCCGAGAAGTTTCATCACCGACGGCACCAGGAACATCCGGACCACCGTCGCGTCCAGCAGCAGGGCCGCCATCAGGCCGAACGCCAGGTACTTCATCATCACCAGGTCGGAGAACACGAACGACGCGGCGACCACGGCGAGAACCAGCGCGGCCGCCGTAATGATGCGCCCGGTGGTCGCGGTTCCGATCCGGATCGCCTCCGCGGTGGACATGCCGCGCTCGCGGGCCTCGACCATCCGTGACACCAGGAACACCTCGTAGTCGGTGGCCAGGCCGTAGCCGACCGCGACCACCAGCGCGATCACCGGCGCGGTCAACGGGGTCGGGGTGAAATTCAGCCATGTGGCGAAGTGCCCGTCGACGAAGATCCAGGTGAGGATGCCCATGGTGGACCCGAGCGTCAACGCGCTCATCACCGCCGCCTTGAGCGGTAGCACCACCGACCCGAACGCCAGGAACATCAACAGCATGGTGGCTGTCAGCAGAACGATCAGCATCATCGGCATGTTCGCGAACAGGCTGTGAATCGAGTCCTGTTCGAGGGCCGGCGTGCCGCCCACCAGGATCCGGATTCCCTTGGGCGCCGTGATCGCCCGCAGGTCGCCGATCTTCCTCGGGGCGTCACCCGGGTTGGTCAGCCCGTTCTGCAGGACCCGGACCGAGGGGTCCTTCGAGGCGCCGGGTGCTTCCGGTCGCTCCTGCCACATCTTCGCCGGGTCGTTGTCCGGCTCGATGAAGCCGGGGATGGTCATCGCCTTGGCGCGCACGTCCGCGAGTTGCGCGTCGGAGATCGGCTGGTTGCCGGCGCTCTGCACGACCAGTGTCAACGGATTGGTGCGGTAGCCGGGGAAGAGCCTGTCGAACTCCTCCTGCGCCTGGCGCACCGAGTTACTGGGCGGCAGGTATTTCTCGCTCATGCCGCCCAGCGCGATATTGCCCAGCGGGATCACCAACAGGATCATGCCGACCGCGATGGGGATGGCGAACACCAACGGCCGCTTCATCACGACGTTGACCAGCTTGCCCCAGAATCCGGCCTCGACCTCCTCGCGGGTCTTCGTCTTCTGCAATCGGTCGGCGAGCCAGTTGAGGCCCTCGCGGGACACCTTCCAGTCGCGCAGGAACGGCACGCGGAACAGAGTCCGCACCCCGAGCGCGTCGACGTTGTGGCCCAGGATCGCCAGGCAGGCGGGCAGCAGGGTGATCGACAGCAGTGCCGCCAACCCCACGGCCGCGATGAGCGCGTAGGTCAGCGACTTGACGAAACCCTGCGGCAGCAGCAGCAGGCTGGCCCCAGACGCGATGATCAGCACCGCCGAGAACGTGACCGTGCGCCCGGCGGTCATCACCGTGCGGCGCACCGCAGCCTCCGTGTCGTACCCCTCGGCGATCTCCTCCCGGAACCGGCTCACGACGAAGAGCCCGTAGTCGACGGCGATCCCCAGGCCGATCAACGAGACCACCGGTTGGGCGAAGAAGTGCACCGGCCCGAACATCGCGACGAGCCGCAGGATGCCCGTTGCGCCGGCGATACTCAAACCGCCCACCACCACCGGCAGGCCGGCCGCGATCACGCCGCCGAACACCAGGAACAACACAATGGCTACCAGGGGCAGCGCCAGGACTTCCATCCGCTTCTGATCGGTGGCGATGGTCCCGGTGAGGGCGTTGGCCACCGGCTCCAGCCCGGCCAGTTTCACCGTGCCGCCGTCGAGCTTCTGCAGGTCGGGTGCGACGGCCTTGTAGTAATTGAGGATGGTGTCGTCGTCGTCGCCGTTGAGCGGGATCGACACGAAGGTGTACTTCTTGTCGGCGGTGGCCATGCCCGTGGCCTGCTTCGCCCGCAGGTAGCCGGCCCAGCCGAGGACCTCTTTGGGGTGGTCCTTCTGGAAGGTGTTGAGCTCGTCGGTGACCTTCTTCGACCACGCCGGGTCGTCGACGGTCTTGCCCTCCGGCGCCTTGAATATCGCGACGATGTGACCCGTGCGGTCTCGGCCGTACACCTTGTCGCCGAGGATTGACGCCTTCACGGATTGGCTGCCGTCGTCGTAGAAACCGCTCTGCGTGACGTGCTCGCCCAGACTCAGGCCGAAGATGCCACCACCCAGACACAGAGCCACCGTCACCCCGATGACGATGTACCGGTACCGGTACACCGTTCGACCCCACCAGGCGAACACGCAAGCTCCTTACTGGGTCACTGGCTCGACAGCGGCCCGCGCACTGGTTTCCCAGTCTCACACACGTGCAGTCAACAGGGAGGTCAGTGGGCGCAGCGGCTGCAGCCACGCCCCTTGCTCCGGCAGCGAATCCAGGCCGATTCGCGGCAGTGGTTCCCGGAAGACACCCGGAATGTCCTCCAGGTCGACAAAATCCAAGGTATCCGACGTTAGTGCCCAACTGGCATGTTCGCGAAATCCGATCACGCGCACCCCGACCCCGGTGCGTGCGATCTCCTCCAGCGGTTGCCGAAACGCCTGGCCGTCGGCGGAGGCGACCACCAGCTCCGCCAGCCCCTCGGTGGACCGCCGTTCGATGTGGGCGAGCATGTCGCGGTCGACGTCGCTGTTCTCGTCGACCTTCGGCTTGGCGAACACCGCAAAACCCACGTTGCGCAGCGCATCCACCCACGGGCGGACCAGGTCGGCGCTGCCGGGCACGATGTTGGTGAACACGGTCGCCTCGGGTTCGATCACGGCCCCCGGGCGGGCGGCGCTCACCGCGGCTGTCCGCGCCAGCAGCCATCGGCCCAGGGCGTCGAACCGCGGTCGCTCCAGGGCGGTCGGGCGACGGCCCAGGATCGAGCCGAGTCCCATGTCCAGGTTGGGGGCGTCCCACACCAGCAGGACGCGTCCATCCGGGGCGTGCACCGCTGCCGGGTCTGTGAGGGTCTCGTCGAGGGCCATCGTCGGTGTCAGTGTCTCTGCCAGATGAACTCGGTGACGGGGCTGCCCGCCTGCCGGGCCTTCGTCTCGTACTTGGTGGCGGGTCGCGCGATCGAGATCGGCAGGTCGCCGCCACCGGCGGTGCGGCGCAGTCGGGGCTCGCCGGCGCCCACGTCGGCGATGTGCTCGGCGTAGCCGGCGTGGTCGGTCGCGACGTGCAGCACACCGCCGGGGACGAGCCGGTCGGCGATCAGACCGAGCGTGCCGGGCTGCAGGAACCGGCGCTTATGGTGGCGGGCCTTGGGCCACGGATCCGGAAAGAAGACGCGGACCCCGGTCAGCGACCCCGACCCCAGCAGCTGATCGAGGACGACGAACGCGTTGGCCCGCACCAGCCGGATGTTGCCGACCTGCTCGCGATCCATCGCGCACAGCAGCTGCGCGAGCCCCCGCCGGTAGACCTCGACCGCGATCACGTCGACGCCGGGTTCCTCGGTCGCCATCGCCAGCGTCGACGTGCCACTGCCGCACCCGATCTCGAGCACCAGTGGGGCGCAGCGGCCGAACCAGCCGGCCGCGTCCAGCGGCGCGGGGGGTGCGGCGCTGGCGGCGCCGGGCGTGGCCACCGAGAGGCCGAGACGGGGCCAGAGCCGATCCCAGGTCTCGCGTTGGCCGGCCGATAGGGCGGAATGCCGCGAGCGGGCACTGGTCGCCGGCAGATAGCCCGCGGGATGGCTGGGCGCCCCGGTGCTCGCGTGCATCCGTCCATGGTGGCCCATGGGGCGTCGATACCCAACAATTGCCTCCGGTGACTCGCGGCGCGGCGGTGTTGGTGCCACCATCGCGCGCATGCACGCCGGCATGCAGCGGGGTGGTCACGGCGGCTTCGCCGGTGAGCTGACGCGCTTTGCCGTAGCCCACGCCAACCCGCGCGTGACCGCGATCGCCGCGCGGGTCGCCGCGCCCCTGCGGGTGGTTGTCCGCGGCCGGCGGGGAGTAGGCCGCGCCACGGTGGCGCGGGCGCTGGACTGTGCGGGGCCTGCAGCGAATTTCTCAGTAGCCAATTTCTCGGTAGCCAATTTCTCGGTAGCCAATTTCTCGGTGACCGGCACGGAGCCCGGCGGCGCCGCGGACGTGGTCGTCTACGTCACCGCGGAAGTGGTCAAGCCCGAGGACACCGACGCGATTGGCGCCGCGCGCCGCGTGGTGGCGGTGCTGAACAAGGCCGACCTGGTCGGCTCCCTGGCGGGCGACCCAGATATGCGGGGCGGGCCGGTCGAGGCGGCACGGCGGCGCTGCGCCGAACTGTCCGCCGTCGTCGGCGTGCCCCTCGAGCCGATGATCGCCCCGCTTGCCGTCGCCGCCCTGGGCGACCTGGACGGTGCCTCCTGGGCGGCGCTGCGCACGCTGGCCACCCATGCCGGGGGAACCGCGTGCCTGGCCGGCTCCCACGCCGATTTCCTGACGGTGCCCACCCCGGTACCGGCCGGAGAGCGGCGGCGCCTGCTCGACACCCTGGACCTGTTCGGCGTGGCCATCGGGATCGCTGCGCTGCGCCGGGGCCGGACACCGGCGCAGGTCCGGATGATCTTGCGCCGGCTTAGTGGGGTGGATGCCGTCGTGCGCGGCGTCGCTGCATCGGGCGCCGAGGTGCGCTACCGCCGCGTCATGGACGCCGTCGCCGACCTCGAGGCCCTCGCGGTCCCCCGCACCCAAGCGGCCGAGAGCATCGGCGCCTTCCTGCGCCGGGACGACACCGTGCTGGCGCGGATGGCAGCCGCGGCCGAGTTGGCCGAGGCCGCCGGGCTGAATCCCGCCGACTGCGGCCCCGCTCCGGTCCCCGGGCCCGGCCCGCCCGACGACGACCCGGGCAGGCACCTCGCGCGGGCGGCACGCTGGCAGGCCTACCTCGAGGGGAGGCCGGGCGGGGCGGGCGAGGTGCGCCGCGCCTGCGGGGCGGACATCGCCAGAGGGTCCCTGCTGCTGTGGTCGCGGGCGTGCGGGATCCCGGGGGACGGCGAGTGAGCGTCGTGCTGGTGACGGGGCCGTGGCTGGCGGGGGTGAGCGCGGTGGCCGCGGCGCTGCGCCAACGCCTGCCCCGCCTCATGGTCGTCGAGCCGACGGAGATTCCGTCCGGGGACTCGCCGACGGCGGTGGTCTTCGTGGTGTCGGCCGCCGCCCACCTGACCCGATCGGACTGCGCGGTGCTCGACGCGGCCGCGGAGACCACCGATGCGGTGGTGGGCGTGGTGTCGAAGATCGACGTGCATCGCGGCTGGCGCGGGGTGGTGGCGGCCAACCGCGAAGTGCTGGCCGCTCATGCGCCGCGCTATGCGCGGGTGCCGTGGGTGGGCGTGGCCGCCTTGGCCGAACTCGGCGAGCCCGACCTCGACGATCTGGTCCGGGCCGTCCACGACCAGCTGGCCGATCCCGACCTCGCGCGCCGAAACAGGTTGCGCGCATCGGATTCCCGGCTGCGGGAGGAAGCTCGCCGGCTTGACATGGACGCAGATGACGCCGGCCGGCAGGCTCGGGTTGACGCGCTGCGTGAACGGCGCGCGACCGCGATGCGGCAGCGGCGCCGGGAGACGGCCGAGCGCGCCGCCGCACTGCGCGCTCAGATCCAGCAGGCCCGTGTCCAGTTGTCCTTCGTCGCCCGCAACCGGTGCGCGGCGGCGCGCAGCGAGTTACAAGAACACGCCGCGGGCCTGTCGCGGCGGCACATCCCCGGCTTCGAAGGTCGTGCCCGAGCCCGGTTGGCGACGGTGGGCGCCGAGGTGTGCGAGGCCGTCGACACCCGGCTGGCCGAGGTGGCGCGGGGGATCTGCGGGACTCTTCCGGCCGCGGAGCCGGCCGCGGAGCCGGCCGCGGAGCCTCCCCTGGAGGTCTCCGTCGCGCCCCCGCCCCTGACATCGCGGCGGCACGAGAACTGGCTCCTGACCACCCTGGGCGCGGGGTTCGGGGTCGGCATGGCCGTGACGCTGAGCCGACTGATCGGCGGCCTGGTCTCCCGGCTGGCGCCCGGGCTGGCCCTCGCCGCCGCCGCGGCATGCGTGGTGGCCGGTCTGGCGGTCACCGTCGTGGTGGTGCACGTGAGGGGGCTTCTGCACGACCGGGCGCTGCTGGACCGCTGGGTGGGCGAGGCGACAGCGTCGCTGCGCTCGGTGGTCGAGGAGCGCGTCGCCACCCGCGTGCTGGCCGCCGAGACGGCGCTGGGGGCCGCGCTGATGGCGCGCGACGAGGCGGCGGACGCGCAGGTGACTGCGCTGGTCAGCGCCATCGACGGCGAACTGCGCGACTACGCGGTCGATACGGCGCGGGCCGTGGCGGCACGGCAACGGCGGCTGCCCGCGATCCTGGCGGCACTGCAGGCGGTGCACGCTGAACTGCCGGAATCCCAGCCGGAATCCCCGCGGCAGACATGTGAGGAGTCCGATACCTGCCCGGGAGTTCCTCGGCGGGGCGACCACGATAATCTGTAGGACACCCCAGGCCAGCGCCCACGCCACACATCCCAGCCCGCGTGCGCAGACGAATTCAGGAGAGTTCGATGACCTCAGCGACCATTCCCGGTTTAGACACCGCGCCCACCAACCATCAGGGGCTGCTGGCGTGGGTTCGGGAGGTCGCCGAGCTGACCACACCCGACAACGTGGTGTTCGCCGACGGCTCCGACGAGGAGTGGCAGCGGCTGACCGCGCAACTCGTCGAGGCGGGCACCTTCACGCCGCTGAAAGCCGAGAAATACCCCAACTCGTTCCTGGCTCTGTCCGACCCCTCCGACGTGGCGCGCGTGGAGTCCCGCACGTACATCTGCTCTGAGCGTGAGGTCGACGCCGGCCCGACCAACAACTGGATGGCCCCGGCCGAGATGCGGTCCACCATGGCCGGCCTGTACCGGGGTTGCATGCGTGGCCGCACCATGTGGGTGGTGCCGTTCTGCATGGGCCCACTGGGTGCCGACGACCCCAAGCTGGGCGTGGAGATCACCGACTCCGCCTATGTCGTCGTCTCGATGAAGGTGATGACCCGGATGGGCAAGGCCGCGCTGGACAAGATCGGCGACGACGGGTTCTTCGTCAAGGCGCTGCACTCCGTGGGCGCCCCGTTGGAGGCGGGCCAGCAGGACGTGTCGTGGCCGTGCAACGACACCAAGTACATCACCCACTTCCCGGAGACTCGCGAGATCTGGAGCTACGGGTCGGGCTACGGCGGCAACGCCCTGCTCGGGAAGAAGTGCTACTCGCTGCGCATCGCGTCGGCGATGGCCCATGACGAGGGCTGGCTCGCCGAGCACATGCTGATCCTGAAGCTGATCTCCCCGGAGAACAAGGCGTACTACTTCGCCGCGGCGTTCCCGTCGGCGTGCGGCAAGACCAACCTCGCCATGCTGGCGCCGACCATCCCGGGCTGGCGCGCCGAGACACTGGGCGACGATATCGCCTGGTTGCGGTTCGGCAAGGACGGCAGGCTGTACGCGGTCAACCCCGAGTTCGGATTCTTCGGCGTGGCGCCGGGCACCAACTGGAAATCCAACCCGAACGCCATGCGCACCATCGCCGCCGGCAACACGGTCTTCACCAACGTCGCGCTGACCGACGACAACGAGGTGTGGTGGGAGGGCCTGGAGGGCGACCCGCAGCACCTCCTCGACTGGAAGGGCAGCGACTGGTATTACCGCGAGACGGACAGCAATGCCGCGCACCCGAACTCGCGTTACTGCACCCCGATGTCGCAGTGCCCGATCCTGGCGCCGGAATGGGACGACCCGCAGGGCGTACCCATCTCGGGCATCCTGTTCGGCGCCCGCCGCAAGACCACGGTGCCGCTGGTGACCGAGGCCCGCGACTGGCAGCACGGCGTGTTCATGGGGGCCACGATGGGCAGCGAGCAGACCGCCGCCGCCGAGGGCAAAGTCGGCACCGTGCGCCGCGACCCGATGGCGATGCTGCCGTTCCTGGGCTACCACGTCGGCGACTACTTCCAGCACTGGCTGGACCTGGGCAAGAACGCCGACGAGTCCAAGCTGCCGAAGGTGTTCTTCGTCAACTGGTTCCGCCGCGGGGACGGCGGCAAATTCCTGTGGCCGGGCTTCGGTGAGAACAGCCGGGTGCTCAAGTGGATTGTCGACCGCATCGAGCACCGGGCCGGCGGACAGGACAGCCCGATCGGTGTCGTGCCGGGCGTCGAGGACCTGGATCTGGCCGGCCTCGACGTCGCCGCCGAGGACGTGGCTCGGGCGCTGGCCGTCGACGCCGGCGAGTGGCGCGAGGAACTGCCTCTGATCGAGGAATGGTTCGAGTTCGTCGGCGAGCGCCTGCCCACCGGCGTCAAGGACGAGTTCGAGGCGCTCAAGCAACGGCTTACCGAGGCCGGGTAGCGCGCTGGGCCGCACTGGCGAGGGACTCGCCCCACCCCTCAGGGGCGAGGCCCTCGCCATAACCGTGGCGCGAGGCGG
>CAIYOH010000116.1 GCA_903927745.1 uncultured Mycobacteriaceae bacterium | reverse complement strand
CGTCTGGAAAAACACATCCAGCCAGGCGAGATCGCGAACCTTGATCACGGGATTGCGGGATCGTCCCGGATGCTCGGCGCGCATGGCGCCCTGCTCGCTATGCAGGTGCTTGTGGGCATCCACGGGTGTCGTCACGGTTTCTCCTCGATTGGCTGACGATATCGTCACTTACTGAGGGCCCTGCCGTCAAGTATTTCTGACGAAAATCTCAACATTGATGCTTTCTGCTAAAATCGGACCATGAGCGATGCGGAGCTAGCTGTCGACAACCGTTTGACGCGACGCAAGATGCGCACCCGCGCAGCGCTTATTCGAGCCGCTCAGGCGTTCATCGCGGCCGGGAAGTTCAACGTGCCGGTGCTGGAGATCACGCAGGCTGCCGACGTCGGGATGGGCTCCTTTTACAACCACTTCGAGAGCAAGGAACAACTTTTCCAGGCCGCCGTCAACGACGTGCTCGACGAACTCGGCGCGATGCTCGACAAGCTCACCCCCGACGGCGAGGACCCGGCGGAGACGTTCGCCCGAAGTTTCCGCCTGGTCGGTCGGCTGTTCAGGCAGCGACCGGAGATGTCCAAGGTGCTGCTCAACACCGGGCTGACGTTGATTTCCGCCGACCGCGGCCTGGCTCCGCGGGCTCTGCGTGACATCCGTGTTGGCTCGCGTGCCGGCCGCCTCACCGTCGACGATCCCCGGCTCGCGTTGTCGGTGGCCGGCGGCGCGCTAATGGGGCTCGCCCAGCTACTGCATGACGAGCCGGAGCGCGACGACGCGCAGGCGGCCGATCACGTCACCCAGAATGTGCTCGTCATGTTCGGCGTGCCCGGCGGCGAGGCCGCGGAGATCTGCCGTCGGCCGCTGCCCGACCTCGACGAGCTGATCGCGCCCGACTCCGCGGCGTGATCCGTCATCCCTCGGTGCCGCCGATCACCTCGATGTCGCACCTGATTCCTGGCGCCCGCGCCAACCGTGCATCAGCGGTGAGCATCGGGACACCCAGGGCCTCAGCCAGGGCGACGTAAGCGGCGTCGTATGCCGTCACGGCGTGGCGCAGCTCCCAGATCCGACTGAGAAGCGGTTGGTGCGGCGCCCGCCGCAGCGGCAGATCCGCCAGATCGGCGACCGCGACGCCAGCTCGTCGAGCAGCCATCCGCTTGGTGGCAACCAAACGGCGCCACACAGAGGCGACCTCGACGTCGATGAGTTCGGGTGCGGCCATCGTTTCGTTGACCAAACGCTCGCGGGCACCGCGACCGTCTGTCCCGTCGTCACCGAGAGCTACTGCCAGCACGCTGGCGTCAACGACAATCACGGTCTTTTCGAACCTCATTCACCGCCGCGGAGAACGTCACTGTTCCTCCGCGGCGAGTAGCGACGCGGTCGAAAACCTCATCCAATGTCGGTTGTCGGGCATCGGCGATGAGGCGGCTGCGAAGGTATTCCTGCAACGACTGATGCGCGCGTGCGGCTCGCTCACGCATGATCCTGTGAGTCTCCTCCGGAACATCTTTGATCTGCACGCTCGGCATGGCGCTATTCTGGCGCCACTGGCTCCATAATGCAAGCCACGCCCGTCCCGCTGTACTCGGCAAACGTATCTCCTGAGCACCGCGAGACGCTGCAACAACCAGCCTCCGCGCTGCTGCTCCGTCTTCTTGGGCCGCACCGACCGGATTGCACATCGGCGCCTCATGCCGCCCGCCTTCGGTCACGCACCCGCGCACAGGCCGCTGCAAAGCGTGCCCATTCCACGTCGGTCGGTCGCTCGGCCGTTTTCGTCACGGCCCACGATGTGACGTCGGACTCCGATTCGGGGACGCCGAACAGACTGGCAAGACTTGCGACGCGGCCCGTTGGGCTGTCCGCAAAACTCTGGTTAATCCTTTGCCGAAGCCATCGTTCGGCTTCAGAGATTCCTGCGGTGATGTCGAGTTCAGGTACGGCTATGCGCGGCCCGCACCGGAGAAGGTGTTCCTCGTAGCGATCGCCCCAAAGCTCGACCCGCCACCAGTGCCATGCGTGGAGGGGAGTGCGGTCTCAAACAAGAGACAATCTCCCCATGCCCGCCGAACCCACGCCACAGCCACCCGCCGCGCCGACACCGACGCCGACGCCGACGCCGGTCACGTCCGAGGACATAGTGAGGTTCGACGACGAGGATCAGCTACGCCAGGAGTCGAACGACGCTCGGCTGCGCGCCGAGCGACCACCTCACCACCAGTAGCCCCCGTTAGAATCCACTGTGGGTTTCGACGGTCAGTTAGAAGATCCGGTCGGCATCGAGCCGGAGCGATTGCAGGTGACGCTCGCCGTTCTGGCCGAGGTGCACCGGCTCGGCGAGGAACATCCGGATTTCATCGCAGTTCGCCGGGCGACTGCACGCATGTTCAAGTCGGTCAAGAAAACGCGCCGGCTCGAGCGGCGGGCGGCGATCGCTGACGCCGACCGCACGGTGGTCGCCGCGACCGCGACCGGCGCCCCCGATCGGATCGACGACGAGACCCGGGGCATCCCGCTCTCCACGTCGACGACCGCGCGCAGCGCTGGCACCCTTCTCAAGTCGCGGGCCTGCTACATCTGCAAAAGCCACTACACCCAGGTCGACGCGTTCTATCACCAGCTGGGCCCGCAGTGCGCGATCGTCAGCCACGCTAAGCGGGAGGCTCGCACCAATCTCCACGGGAAGCGCGCACTGCTGACCGGTGGCCGCGCAAAGATCGGCATGTACATCGCCCTACGCCTGCTGCGCGATGGCGCCCACACGACGATCACCACCAGGTTTCCCCGGGATGCG
>CAIYOH010000115.1 GCA_903927745.1 uncultured Mycobacteriaceae bacterium | reverse complement strand
TGGAATCCGTTGGTGAAGTCGAATCCCAGTGCCGTGATGATGACGATGGCCAGCAAGAACAGTTCTATGTTCACGGTGCCTGATTCTGGTGGTTGAGATATTGAGTTGTCGAATCCACGAACGGGCTAATTGCAGATCGACACCCAATGTTAGCCAGCAATTAACTGGGCGTTTCGGCCAGGTCCCCCCGGGTGTCGCGCCGCAGCGGGTGGTCCCCCGGAATCTCGAGGAAAATCAGCGTGACGCCGTCGGGGTCGGTCACGTGCATCTCGTGCAGGCCCCACGGCTCGAGGCGCGCCTCCCGGGTGATCGTCACGCCGCGGCCCCGCAGCTCGGCCTCGGTGGCCCGGACGTCGCGGACCTGGAGCCACAGCGCGCCGGGAAAGGGGCCCCGAGAGTGGTCCGGGGCGCCGAAGCCTGCCAGTTCCAGTAGCGACTGTCCAGCGAAGAAGACGATGCCCGCCCCGTATTCGCGGGCGATAGCCAGGCCGATCCGGTCGCGGTAGAAACTCAGCGACGTGTCGTAGTCGACAGGCCGCAGCAGCATCCGGCTGGACAGGATCTCCATAGCGTCTGGTCTATCACGCGCCGCCCGAGCGGTTCGGCTGCATCCTCTGCCGCGCCATGAGCGTGTTGACGAGGCGGGGGCCGAAGGTGTCCAGAGCCTTGGCCGCGATCGCCATCCGCGGGGCGATGCGGACCGGGCGGGTGCGGGCGGCCGTGATCATCCACTCGGCGGCCTCCTCCGATGTCAGCGCCGCTATCCCCTCGTAGGCTTTGGTCGGCGCGATCATCGGGGTGGCCACCAGGGGGTAGTACAGCGTCGTCGAATGCACACCTTTTCTGCCCCACTCCGTCTCGACCACCCGGCTCACCATCGACAACGCTGCCTTGGACGCGTTGTACACCGCGAACAGCGGCGAGGCCTCCGCCAGCACGCCCCACGTCGAGACGTTGATGATGTGGCCGTCGCCGCGCGCGAGCATGCCGGGCGCGAACCCGCGGATCAGGCGTAACGGCGCGTAGTAGTTGAGGGTCATGGTCCGCTCCACGTCGTGCCAGCGTTCCAGTGACTCGGCCAGCGGTCGGCGGATGGACCGGCCGGCGTTGTTGATCAGGATGTCGATCCCGCCGAGGCGGCCCTCGACATCGGCCACTAACGCGTCGATGGCGTCCATGTCCGAGCAGTCGCACGGCAACGCCACGGCGTCGCCTCCGGCCGTCGTGACCCGCGCTGCCAGCGCGTCGAGGAGTTCGCCCCGGCGCGCGACCACCACCACGGTGGCGCCCTCGCGCGCGAACTGTTCGGCCGCGGCCTCGCCGATGCCCGACGACGCCCCCGTGAGCAGGACGCGCTTGCCGCGCAGGTCGACGGGCTT
Organism: uncultured Mycobacteriaceae bacterium; assembly: GCA_903927745.1. GTDB lineage: Bacteria > Actinomycetota > Actinomycetes > Mycobacteriales > Mycobacteriaceae > Mycobacterium. The sequence goes on along the minus strand of CAIYOH010000115.1, from coordinate 326 downwards.
GCCGGCGGGCCGGTTGAGCAGCACCTGCGGGGAGGCCGGCGGCCGCATGATCGTCAGGGCAATCTGGTCGGTGATCCGGCGCCGCGGGCTTTTTCTCACCCCGGAAGTCTAGGCGGGCGCTACCTTGTGGCCCCGACCGTCGCGCTGGGGTGACGGTCGGCGGCCAGCGTCACTCTGGGGTGACGCTCGCCGCCGAGTCCGCTCAGAAGTAGCGGGGAAACGGACTCCAGTCCGGCGGGCGCTTCTCCAGGAACGGCAGGTCGTGAAGGCTGCAGCGCGAGAGCGCCGGCGCGATCTCAGGCGCGACTTTCTGGATTTCGGAAATC
>CAIYOH010000114.1 GCA_903927745.1 uncultured Mycobacteriaceae bacterium | reverse complement strand
TGAGTGCAGGATCGCGGTGACCGCGGCCATCCGCGCCGACCGCACCACCGCGGTGAGCGGCCGCAACGCATCGTTGGCGATCCGGGTGTCCGCCGACGATAGCGCTCCGACGAGTTCGGGCACGGCGATCGGGGGCGCGGTGAAACGGTCGGGGGAGTCTGCCGGCCGGCTGAGTCCGGCGCTGACGGCGATGATGGCGTCGACGTGTGCGGCGTTCTCCAGGACCCGCAGCGCGCGGGTCGGGGCGTGGTCGGGAATGCGGTGCTGACGCGCCGATTCCAAGAGCTGCTCGATGAGTGCCCGCGGGTCGTCGATGTCGGCGGCCGCGGCCAGGCCGATTTCGCCGAGCGCGTCGGCGGCCAATCGCACGGCCGAGCGCAGGCTGTACTCGGCGTCGCCGAGTTCGTGGTGGTCGAACATCGGTGCGCCCGGCAGCGAGTACACCGTCCAGGACAGCTCACACGATTCGGGGAACTCCAAGCCCTCGGCGATCTCGCGGTCCTCACTGTCGGCGTCATCGTCGCAGTCGTCGTAGGTGAACTCGGGGACCAGGCCGACTGCGGAGCGGGGATTGTCCGGGTTGGTGATCACCACCGCCTCCCCCGCCGCCAGCGCGTCGTGGGCGAACTGCGTCCCCGGGGCCAGCCCGCGCACATCTCCGGGCACCGGCGTCACCACGTTGATGGCCCCGCGCAGGCGCCCGGGGGTGACGGCCTCCGCCACTGCCGGCCGGCCGACCGCCGCGCGCAGGGTCTGCAGCAGGCAGACCGTGCCGGCATCGTGGATATCGGGCCACGGCAGCCCGGTGTGGCCCGCGGAGACGGCATCGTAGGCGGTGACCGATTGCTTTGGCGCCCACAGTGATAGCGCGTCCAGCACGTCGTCGGGCGCGGCCTTACCGGCGAGCCAGGCGTTGGCCCACAAAGACAGCGAGACGCTCGGGCACCACATGATTCCGCAGTGTAGTTGTTCGGCCCGGCTTGGGCGGGTGACGCGCGAATCCTGTGCGGAGTCGTCGGTGTGAATACACGGGTCGATAGGCCCCTAGGATGATCGGATGAGTGTCCTGACGTCGCACAAGACCTACCTGGGGCTGGCCGCTTTCCACGCCGCCGACGCGGCGGCATGCGCTGCGCAGGTGGCTCCCATCAAGGAAATCCTGGACCGCCTGGCTGTACCCGAAGGAGTGCGCCCGGTGTTTCCTGTGGTCAAGGCCGCCGCCGCGGTGGGACTCGCCTCGGTCAGGTGGTTTCCCGCGCTGGCCCGCCTGACGACCGCGATGCTGACGCTGTATTTCGTGCTGGCCATCGGCGCGCACGTCCGTGCCCGTGACACCGCGGCAAACGCGGTTCCGGCCGTGGCGTTTCTGGCACTGTTCGCCGCCATGACTGCCGCGGGCCCGGATCGAGCTGCGTCAGCCGCCCGGGGGGCCTGACACCGAACAGGTGAGTCCGGGCGCCCGTCGTATCAGCTGCGACAGGCTCGGCTACCGGCGATCAGCGTCTTTTGCGGCGAGGATGGTCTCAGTGTCGAGACGCGCCCCCGTTGCGTCCACCCGCGCGCGGGCACGGGCGATGAGGTCGGCCACCGGCGGCTTGTCCGCGGATGCGGCCGCAGCCGCCTCCGCGCTCTCCCGGTGCCGGCGGCGGAAGTGGCGGATCTCGATGATCAGCCCGGCCATGCCCAGGGTGGCCGTGCACGCCGACACCAGGTACAGCAGCGAGCCAGGGTGACCGGCCAGCGCGTCACCCAAAACCACCACGGCGATGGTGCCGGGCAGCACGCCTACCAGGGTGGCCAGCGAAAAGGGCAGCCAGCGCACGGTCGACGCGCCGGCGGCGTAGTTGATCGCCGAGAACGGCACGACGGGGATCAGGCGCAGCGACAGGACGGCGATCCAGCCGCG
>CAIYOH010000113.1 GCA_903927745.1 uncultured Mycobacteriaceae bacterium | reverse complement strand
GTCCACAGGGCAGTCGCCGGCCGCAGACGGCTGTCGTCCTTGTGTGTCACTCTGGTCGTCATGGCAACACAGAAGTCCAGACCCACCGCGCGCTTCGTCCCCGTGGCGGACATCGCCGCCGGCGCAGCCGACCTTCCTCCGCGGGACACGGTCCGGTACGCCCTTGAGCGGGCGGAACTCGATGCAGCGCTCGACGACGCCGACATCGACCCGTGGTTGCGCGACCGTCGATTTTAACGGTAAGATTGTTTTGTTAATTATCGTTAATCTGCTGGCGGCGGAAGAGGTCCCTTGGCGACGGACGAACTCGACAAGCTGCTGATGGACCGCTTCAATCTCGGCCGCGCAGACGTCATCGCGGCGCTCAAAGCCTTGCCGGCGCAGCGGCCGTGGGCAGCGGCGCTGACGGAGGCGGACGCGCGTCTTCTCGATGGCGTCGGATTCACCGAAGACCCCGACGCCTACGCGGAGATCGCCGTCGATGCCATCGCCCACATGGGCCGCCTCTACAACACCGCATACTCCGCCGCAGAGGTCGCGAAAGGTTTGGGCGTTAACGATTCCCGAGTGCGACAGCGCCGACTCGCCCACACGCTGTGGGCCATCGACGACGCAGGGACATGGGTGTATCCGTCGCTGCAGTTCGAGGTCGTCGACAACGGCCGCACTCAGGCGAAGCTCAAGCAGATCCGTGGCCTAGACCAGGTACTCCCCCGCTTGCTCACGCTGGGCAGGCATCCGGCAGCGGTCGCCGGGTTTGTGACGACACCGCAGCCCGTGCTGTCTATCAACGGACAACCCCGCTCAGTGAAGGACTGGCTTCTGCACGGCGAATCGGTGCAACCGGTCCTCGAACTGATCGATATCAGCCAATGGGCGGTGACGTGAGTGGTGCGTCGACGCTGCCCGACCCGCCTGCCCCGCACGTACTGCAATCGCTCGGCATCGATCCCGACGAGACCCGCATCATCGGGGTCGACGAGGTATGGTGGCGCATCCACCGCACCGAGGGTGCCTTTGTGCTGGGGTGGAACGCTTTCCGCAGCTACGGGCCGGTGTTGCGATTCGACCCGCACGCATCGCCGAGAGGCGAAGACCCCGCCCGTGGCGTCTGGTACGCGGCGTCAACCCCGGATGTTGCACTCGGTGAGGCGTTTCAGGTCGACAGAACTATCGACCGCGCGTTGGATCGCCCGTACCTCACCGGATTGTCGTTCATCCGCCCGTTGACGGTGCTCGACGTCGCCGCCGACAGCGTCGGGGCATGGGCGACGCGCGTCGGGGGCACGTTTGCGATCTCGACCGGTCCGCACGCGCTGACCCAGCGGTGGGCCCGCACCGTCGTCACGGCTTTTCCGGATCTTGACGGTCTGCGCTACAACAATCGCTTCGCCGGCGGACCGTGTCTGGCGCTCTTTCCGCCGGCGCAGACCGCCATGCCGACCCGCCCCCGGCTGTCGCTGCCTCTCGATCATCCCGACCTGGTCAGCCACATCGCTGCCGCGGCGAGACGACTGGGGTACGGCGTCATCTGATCCGGCCCAGCCGCACCGAAACCGTCAACCCCGCCGCGTACCATCCCCTCCCAACACCTGCGTCAAGGAGTCACCGTGGCCGACAGTGCCGTCTACAGCCAGCTCGATGCCGCCGCAGACGCGGTCGCCGCCCAGGTGATCGCGTGGCGCCAGCATCTGCACCGTAACCCCGAGTTGTCCAACCGCGAGGTCAACACCGCTGCACTCATCACCGAGCAGCTGGGATCCCTCGGGTTGGACGAGGTCCGCACCGGCATCGCGGGCCACGGAGTGGTCGGCGTCCTCAAGGGCGGCCAACCCGGCGACCGGGTGATCGCGCTGC
>CAIYOH010000112.1 GCA_903927745.1 uncultured Mycobacteriaceae bacterium | reverse complement strand
GCGCCACCGGCGCGGTCGGGCGGGAAATCCTGAAGACCCTCGCCGAGCGCGACTTCCCGGTGCGGGAGGTGGTGGCGCTCGCCTCCGGCCGCTCCGTCGGGCAGGAGGTTTCCTTCGGCGAGAAGAGCGTGCTCAAGGTCCAGGGGCTGGAGCGCTTCGACTTCAAGGACACCGAGATCGCCTTCTTCTCCCCCGGCGCCGCGGTCTCCGCCGTGCATGCCCCGCGCGCGGCGGCGGCCGGCTGCGTCGTCATCGACAATACCAGCCAGTTCCGCATGCAACCCGACGTGCCGCTGGTGGTGCCGGAGGTGAATGCCCGCGCGCTGAAGAATTTCGCGCGGCGCAACATCATCGCCAACCCGAACTGCTCCACCATTCAGATGGTGGTGGCGCTGAAGCCGCTGCACGACATCGCCCGCGTCAAGCGGGTGGTGGTCGCCACCTACCAGTCGGTCTCCGGCGCGGGGAAGGAGGCGATGGACGAGTTGTTCAACCAGACCCGCGCCATCTACGTGAACGACAGCGCGGTGCCCGAGCAGTTCACCAAGCCCATCGCCTTCAACGTCATCCCGCATATCGACGACTTCCTCGACGACGGCGCGACGAAGGAGGAGTGGAAGATGGCGGTGGAGACGCGGAAGATCCTCGACCCCGACATCGCCGTGGTCGCCACCTGCGTCCGCGTCCCCGTCTTCATCGGCCATGCCGAGGCGGTGCATGTGGAGTTCGAGAGCGCGATCAGCGTGGAGCAGGCGATCGAGGCGCTGCGCGACGCGCCGGGCATCCAGCTGATCGATAAGCGGGAGGATGGCGGCTACATCACCCCGATCGACGCCGCCGGGGAGGATGCGGTCTATGTCAGCCGGCTGCGGCGCGACCCGACGGTGCCGCATGGCCTGGCCTTCTGGTGCGTGGCCGACAACCTGCGCAAGGGCGCGGCGCTGAACGCGGTGCAGATCGCCGAGACGCTGGTGGCGCAGGGCGCTTTCAAGAAAGTGGCGGCCTGATACACCGGCAACTGTAAGGCTGCGTTGACGGCCAGGCCCGGTGACGGGTCTGGCCGTTTTCGTGTGCGGCGTCATGCGTCCTGGTCGCGTTGACCCCCTGTCCGGGCAGGCGTAAGGAACAGCGTAGATTTCGAATCTAGGTCAGGGCCGATGACGGATGTACGCGACTCGCTAATGGTTGGCCGGACGTCGGACGGCAAGCCCGTCCAACGACCGCTCTCCCCGCATTTGCAGGCTTATCAGATGGTGCGGCTTACCTCCGCGCTATCGATCTTCCACCGGATCACTGGTGTGGCGGTGGGGGTGGGCACTGTGGTTCTGGTGTGGTGGCTGGTGGCCGCCGCGACCTCGGACCGCGCCTTTGCCACGGTCAACTGGTTCCTTGGTTCGCCGATCGGCTACCTGTGCCTGTTGGGTTGGACCGCCACGCTTTGGTACCACTTCCTGAACGGCATCCGGCACATGGCCTGGGACGTCGGGGTTGGCTACGAGCTTTCGGTGCTGCGGACATCAGGCAAGGCGGTGCTTGCGGGCACGGCGATCCTGACCATGTTGACCTGGGGCTTCGGCCTGGCGGCGCTTTAGAGGAGGCGAGAGCATGTCCAACATGAAACACGCCGAGGCGGCTGTGATGCGTTCGATGCTGGGCCGCGCGCGCGGACTTGGCTCGGCAAAATCGGGGGTCGAGCATTGGTGGTGGCACCGGGTGACCTCGGTGGCGCTGATCCCGCTGACGCTTTGGTTCGTCTGGTCGATGGTCCACATGATCGGCCTGCCGCGCCAGGCTGTCGCGGCCTGGGTACACAACCCATTGGTTGCGGCGAGCCTGTTGGCGCTAATCTGGGCGACGTTTACGCATTTCCAGATGGGTGTGTGTTCGGTGATGGAGGACTACATCCGCACCGAATCGCGCCGATTGATTTCGATGCTGCTGATCAAGGGGCTTTGCGGCTTCCTGGGCCTGACGGCGGCGGTGGCGGTGTTGAAGCTGGCTCTCGCAGGTTGATGGCGCGGGCGGAACCGGACGGATTGATATGAACGCGATCACCAAGCCTTCTTCGGGCGCCTACAACGTGGTGGACCACACCTATGACGTCGTCGTCGTGGGGGC
>CAIYOH010000111.1 GCA_903927745.1 uncultured Mycobacteriaceae bacterium | reverse complement strand
TTCGGCCAGAAGCGCTGGGCGCCGGACACGCACCCGCACGAGGCGCCGGCGGTGATGGCGTGGCCGATGATCCTGCTCGCGGTCGGCTCGGTGTTCTCCGGTGGCCTGCTGGCCTACCATGGCACGCTGCGCCGCTGGCTGGAACCCGTTGTCGGAACCCACGAGGAGACCGCGCACACCCTGCCGGCGTGGGTCAGCACCAGCCTGGCGCTGGGTGTGGTCGCCGTCGGCATCGCGGTCGCCTACCGGATGTACGCCACCACAGCGATCCCGCGGGTCGCCCCGCTCGCGGTCAACCCGCTGACGACGGCCGCACGCCGGGACCTCTACGGCGACACGTTCAACGAGGAGGTGTTCATGCGGCCCGGAGCGCAACTGACCCAGGCGCTGGTCAACGTCGACAACGTGGCGGTGGACGGCTCCGTCAGCACGCTCGCCGCACTGGTGAGTCTCACCTCGAATCGCCTGCGGGGACTGCAGACCGGCTTCGCCCGCAACTACGCGCTGTCGATGCTGGCGGGCGCGACCCTCGTCGTCGCGACGCTGCTGGCGGTGAAACTGTGGTGAACGAGACCCTCTACTTCCCCTGGCTGAGCGTGCTGTGGCTGGTGCCGCTCGCGGGTGCCGTGCTGACCATTCTGCTGCCCCCCGGTCAACGGCAGCTCGCCAAGTGGACGGGTCTTTTCTTCGGTGTCGCAACGCTGGCGGTGGCGCTCGTGATCACCGCCGGCTTCCAGACCGGCCCCGGGCGTGCCGCGTACCAGTTCGTCGAATACCAGCACTGGATACCGGCATTCGGCGCGGGCTACACGCTGGGCGTGGACGGGATCGCAGTGGTGATGGTGCTGCTGACCGCGGTGCTGATCCCGCTCCTGCAGGTAGCCGGCTGGAACGATGGCGGCGAGAGGCCCCGTGGCACGCAGGCCTACATCGCCCTCACCCTCGCCATCGAGTCGATGGTGCTGGTCTCGGTGGTCGCACTGGACGTATTGCTGTTCTACGTGTTCTTCGAGGCCATGCTCGTCCCCATGTACTTCCTGATCGGCGGCTTCGGTGGGGGCTCCGGCAAGTCGCGTGCGGCGGTGAAGTTCCTGCTCTACAACCTGTTCGGCGGGCTGATCATGCTGGCTGCCGTCATCGGGCTCTACGTCATGACGTCTCAGCACAGTGCGGGCACGTTCGACTTCCGCGCCATCGTGGCCGGGGTCGCCTCCGGCCAGTACGGCGCCCACCCGGCGGTGTTCAAGGCCCTGTTCCTGGGCTTCATGTTCGCGTTCGCGATCAAGGCCCCGCTGTGGCCGTTCCACCGCTGGCTGCCCGACGCCGCTGTTGAGGCAACGCCGGCGACCGCGGTGCTGATGATGGCGGTGATGGACAAGGTCGGCACCTTCGGCATGCTGCGTTACTGCCTGCAGCTGTTCCCTGGCGCCTCAACGTATTTCCGCCCGCTGATCGTCGTGCTGGCCGTGATCGGGGTGATCTACGGAGCGCTCGTGGCGATCGGCCAGACGGACATGATGCGCCTCATCGCCTACACCTCTATCTCCCACTTCGGCTTCATCATCCTGGGTATCTTCGTGATGACGACCCAGGGGCAGAGCGGGTCAACGCTGTACATGCTCAACCACGGACTGGCCACCGCGGCGGTGTTCCTGATCGCGGGCTTCCTGGTGTCGCGTCACGGCAGTCGCTCCATCGCCGACTACGGCGGCGTGCAGAAGGTGGCACCCGTCCTGGCGGGCACCTTCCTGGTTTCGGCGATGGCCACCCTGGCGCTGCCCGGGCTGGCTCCCTTCGTCAGCGAATTCCTGGTCCTGCTGGGAACGTTCAACCGGTACTGGGTGGCGGCCGCATTCGGCGTCACCGCCCTGGTGCTGTCCGCCGTCTACATGCTGTGGCTGTACCAACGGGTGATGACGGGCCCGGTGGCGAGCGGCAACGAACGCATCGGCGACCTACGGGCCCGCGAGTTGGCCGTGGTCGCACCCCTGATCGCGTTGATGTTCGGCCTGGGCATCTACCCCAAGCCGGTCCTGGACATCATCAACCCCGCCGTCGAGCACACCATGACCACCATCGGCCAGCATGATCCCGCCGCGACTGTGCCGCGGGGTACCCCGGCACAAGCGCCGACAACAGCCGAAGGACCGCACTGATGCCCATTCCCACCCCCAGCGTCGAGTACTTCCTGCTGTCGCCGATGCTCATCGTCTTCGGTGCTGCGGTAGCCGGGGTGCTCGTCGAAGCCTTCCTGCCGAGGAGAAGTCGCTACGGCGCCCAGGTGGCGCTCGCCCTCGGCGGCCTGCTCGCGGCGTTCGTCGCCGACGTCGCGGTGAGCCGCTCGCTGCACGGCCCGGGACGCACGGCGGTGCTGGGAGCAGTGGCCGTCGACCGGCCGGCGCTGTTCCTGCAGGGGACCGTGCTGCTGGTCGCAGTACTCGCGGTGATCTTCATGGCCGAGAGGACCCACGCGCCCATCGACATCAGGACTGCCGTCGGAGCGGGCGTCGGCTCAGGCTCGGTCGGCCTGGATTCCTTCACCCCGCAGGCCTACGCGATACCGGGCAGCGAGGCCGAGCGCGAAGCGGTTCGGTCCGGATCGGCGCAGACGGAACTCTTCCCGCTGGCGATGCTGTCCGTCGGCGGGATGCTGGTGTTTCCGGCGTCGAACGACCTTCTGACGATGTTCGTTGCGCTGGAGGTCCTGTCGCTGCCTCTGTACCTGATGTGCGGGCTGGCCCGTCATCACCGCCTGGTGTCGCAAGAAGCGGCGATGAAGTACTTCCTGCTGGGCGCGTTCTCGTCGGCGTTCTTCCTCTACGGTGTCGCGTTGCTCTACGGCGCGACCGGCACGTTGCTGCTGCCCGGAATCCGAGACGCGCTGGCTGCCCGCGGCGACACCTCGCTGGCGTTGACCGGTGTGGCACTGCTGTCCGTCGGCCTGCTGTTCAAAGTCGGTGCGGTTCCCTTCCACTCCTGGGTTCCCGACGTGTACCAGGGCGCACCCACGCCGATCACGGGGTTCATGGCGGCGGCCACCAAGGTGGCCGCGTTCGGCGCGCTGTTGCGGGTGGTCTACGTCGCGTTGCCGCCGCTGCAGGGGCAATGGCGTCCCGTCCTGTGGGCCATCGCGATCGTGACCATGGCAGTCGGCACCGTCACGGCGGTCAACCAGCCCGACGTCAAGCGGATGCTGGCGTACTCCTCCGTTGCGCACGCCGGATTCCTGCTCACCGGCGTGATCGCCGACAATCCGGCGGGTGTGTCCGCCACCCTGTTCTACCTGCTCGCCTACAGCTTCTCCACGATTGGCGGGTTCGCCATTGTCGGCCTGATCCGCAACGCCGACGGCCTCGAGGACGCCAGCGTGTCGCACTGGGCCGGGCTGGGGCAGCGCTACCCGATTGTCGGGGCGATGTTCGCGATGTTCCTGCTGGCGTTCGCCGGGATCCCGCTCACCAGTGGATTTGTCAGCAAGCTCGCCGTGTTCAAGGCCGCCGCCCAGGGCGGTGCGGTGCCGCTGGTGGTCGTCGGTGTGGTTGCCAGCGGGGTCGCCGCCTACTTCTACGTGCGGGTTATCGTGTCGATGTTCTTCTCCCCACCGACCGTGAACACCCCGCACGTGGTAGAGCCCGGCGTTCTGAGCAAGGCCGCCATCGCGGTGTGTGCGCTCGCCACCGTGGTGCTGGGCATCTTCCCCCAACCGGTGCTCGAGCTCGCCGATCAGGCTACGCAGCTGCTGCGCTGAGTCATGTTCACGGCGCCGTGTTTGCGCGGACGAACGGGCGCGCAGCCACAACGTAGATGGCCAGTGCGGCCAGGGGCGCGGCAAGCGGCAACCACGGCAGCCGCAGCGGGAACGCCGTCGCCACCAGTCCTACGAACGTGAAACCCACAGCGGCAATCACTGTCGGCCAGCTGATCGTGAGCGGACCGGGCGAATAGCGGCAGACCAGGTACCCGGCGGCGCACAGCCCGGACAGCGCGACGAACACAGGCTCGGGGCCTGCCAGCATGACGGTGGCGACCACCAGCAGGACGGCCAACGAGGCGGCCGGACGGAACACGATTCCAACGCAGGCGGCGAGCAGTGCCGCGGCGCCCGTGGCAACTGCGGGCCCGTGCAACCCGGCGGCGGCAAACCCCGCCATCGGCAGGGCGAATGCGGCCGCGACGGCCTGCTGACTCACGCGCGCCTTCACCCACGTCGGTGCCACCGTCACCTCCGCAGCCGTCCCCGCATCCGACGGTGCCTGTCCGGCAGCACGCCCATCGCCTCCTCTAAACCGGAATCGCCCTGCCAGGCAACGATATCGACGCCCACAGTCGCCATGTCGCGGTACATGGCCGAGCGTTGCAGCGCCCAGAGCCGATCCACCAAGGGGTCCCGCTCTCCCTCGAACGGAGAGCCGCCGAGGACGTCGACCGCGATCACCACGTGGCCGCGTTTGCGCAGATCGATCAGCGCCAGTGCGAATTCGGTGTCGAGCATGGTGGAGAACGCGATGACGATCGCCCCCACGGGGACGGCGGCGCGCGGCGCCAGGGTGCCGGTGGTGTTCTCGAACTGGTCGGCGGCGCCGAGCACCGTATCGAGCACCCGGTAGAACTGCCGCTGCCCGATGTCGGCGCCCAGCCACCGTGGCCGGTTACCGCCCAGGGCGACGATCCCAGCCCGGTCGCCGTGACGCAACGCGGTCTGGACCACCTGCGCCGCGCCGCGTGCCACCCGCTCGGTGGCCTCGGTCGCCGGACCTGCCGGCTGCCGGTAGGTGTCGATCAGCACCACGACGTCGGCGGCGCGGTCGGTGAGTCGCTGCGTGACGTGCAGGTGGCCGCGGCGGGCGCTGACAGGCCAGTTCACCGCCCGCAACTGGTCGCCCGGCACGTAGGGGCGGATGTCGGCGTACTCGACTCCCGGGCCGATGTGCCGGGTGAGGTGGGCACCGAGTCGGTCGAGCAATTCGGTCTGCGGGATCGGCGTCGACTGCGGCGGCGTCAGCGGAAACACGATGACGTCGGCGGCATCGGCACTGCCCGTTCCCGCGAGTAATCCGCCCCGGGCGATCACGTCGACGCGAACTGGGATCGCATAGCGTCCCCAGCGTTGCGCCTCTGCCGCAACAGTTGTGGCGTGGGGATCGTCAGAGTCGGTGACGTCGAGCCGCATGCCCTCGACTGCTGGGACCCTGATCTGGACCGCCCCGGAACCGTCGATCGTTGCCCAGATCCTCAGCCGGACCTTGTCGCCCTCGAAGCAGCGCTGGCTGTCGGGCTCACCGTGGATATGCACCATCGGCACGGGGCGCTGCCAGCTGATCGAGCACAGCACCCCGAGTAGCGGCGCCGCGAACGCGATCAGACGCCACTGCGCGCCGAGCACGGCGGCGGCCAGCGCAACGCCCGCGCACGTCGCGATCGCTTTCGTGAGCGGCGTTGCGTACCAGCGGAACTCGACCGGGGTGTCGGTGCTCACCCGGCTCACCCGTCGGTGCGGGGCACCGGTAGGCGCCGCAACAGTTCGTCGACGATGTCGGCGCCCTGGATCTTGCGCACCCACATCTCCGGCCGCAGGGTGATCCGGTGCGCCATCGCGGGCGTGGCCAGGGCCTTGACGTCTTCGGGAATCACGTAGTCGCGGCTGAGCAACAACGCACGGGCGCGGGCGAGTTGAACCAGATCGAGTTCCGCGCGGGGACTGGCGCCCACCGCAACCTGCGGATGGTGGCGGGTGGCGGTGGCCAGCGAGACCACGTAACGCAACACGTCGTCATGCACGGTCACCTGTTCGACGGTTTCCCGCATGGCCAGCAGGTCGCGAGCCTCCACCACCTGATTGACCGTTGGCTGGGCCGAGCCACGGTCGAGGCGGCGGCGCAGCATGGAGGCTTCGTCCCGCTCCGACAGATACTTCAGTTCCATGCGGATCGCGAATCGGTCGAGCTGCGCCTCGGGCAATGGATAGGTGCCCTCGTACTCGATCGGATTGTCGGTCGCGAGCACGATGAACGGGGGCGGGAGCTGGTGGGTTTCACCGTCGATGCTCACCTGCCCTTCCGCCATCGACTCCAACAGCGCCGCCTGGGTCTTGGGTGGCGTCCGGTTGATCTCATCGGCGAGCAGCAGGTTGGTGAAGATCGGCCCGGCGCGGAAGGTGAAGCAGCCCGACTGCATGTCGTAGATCGTCGAGCCCAGCAGGTCGGCGGGCAGCAAGTCCGGCGTGAACTGGACCCTGGTGAATCGAAGACCCAGCGCCGAGGCGAAGGACCGCGCGATCAGCGTCTTTCCCAGGCCGGGCAGGTCCTCGATCAGCACGTGCCCGCCCGCGAGGACCGCAGTGAGGATAAGCGTCAGCGCGGAACGTTTGCCCACCACCACGCGTTCGATCTCGTCGAGCACCGCCTCACACTGGGCGGTCGTGGTCGCGGCCGGCAGCGTCATGCCATCTCCAACCTTTCCAGGATCTCGCCCAGCGCCGCGCGGCCCGGTCCGGGCGACTGGTCGCCGGTGCGGGCGATGTTGTTCGGATTGACCCACTCCCACAGATCGGCGCCGAAGAGCATCCGGCCGCCCGCCTGGTAGGCGGCCGGATCTTTGGACTGCTTGTGACCGGTGGCGATTTCGTAGCGCCGCGCGAGCATCGGGCGCAGGTGCCGGTCCCAGTCCGAACGGGTCGACTCCGACCACCGGATCGTCGACTCGGTGCTCGATATCCAGCGGCGCAACGATTCCCCGAGATCGTCGGGTTCGGGCTCGTCCGGTAACTCGGCTCCTTGGCCCAGCACCCGGCGGACATTGAGTAGGACCAGAACCAGCGCGGCGCCCGAGGCCACCGGAACGAGCGCCCGGTGCGCCGTGATGAGCGCCAGCAACTCCGCACCGACGATGAGCATGACACCCAGCGCGATAACCCTTGTCATGCCGGGCTTCTCATGGGGGCCCGTGCGCCGAGCTCGTCGAGCACCAGCCGCAGGACGCGGACCGCGTCGTCGCGATGGCCTTCGTTCATCACGTGGGGGCTGAACCGGGCCTCGGCGAAGAGAGTGACCAGTTGCACGGCGTTGTCGGCCCGCAGGGCGTGTTGGTAGACGGCGCGGTCCAGCACCTCGCTGGGGGTGTCGAACTCCTGGGGAACGGCCCCGGGGACGTTCGCGAGCTCGCGTTCCATCGCGGCGTAGCAGCCGATGATGGCGGCACGGGGGTCACGGCCGAGGTCGGCCATCGCGGCCAGCCCGCGTTCGGCGGCCCGCACCAGCGAGTCCGACGGGGGCCCTGGTGGTGGCTGCGCGGGATCGCCCGCGGCGGCGGTCACCGGAGTGGCCGCACCGCGGCGCCGTCGCGCCGTGACGACGGATCCGGTGACCACCAGGAGCAGCATGGTGATGCTGGCGGCGAGCAGGATCCCGAACATATCCCCCCGTTGGTTGCGCGGCAGTTGCGGGGGCTGCGGGGGCACGGTCTTTCCCGCCGATGGCACGTGCGAACCCGGGCTGGCTCCCGACGAGACGGCATCGTGGGGCGCCCACAGCCGGCTCAGCATCAGCGTCAGCAGCAGCCACGCCACGATCACCCCGAGCCCGATCAGCACCACGCGCCAACTCGGCCGGGTCCCGGCCCTGCCGAGCAGGTCCGATATGGCGCCCGCCTCCGGTGCGGCAACCCGCGGGTCGCGCAACCGTGCGATGACGGCGAGCGCCACCACAGCCAGCGAACCACCGAGGGCCAGGACCACGAACGTCAGCGCGGCCCCGCCACCTCCGCCCTGTTCGGCGTGCGCCGCATGCCTCTGGGCCGGGAGGTAGCCGCGCAGCGCGGCACCGGCGAGGATCAACAGCACAATCAGGGCGACTACCCGCCCCGTCGGCTTATCCACGCCACGCATCACCACACCACTCGCCCGATCGCTCCATAGTGGCACGTCAGACGCGATACCCGCCACGACTCGCGGGGGCCGGGTTGCTTGATTAATCTCCATTTATCTACTAACTTCGGCATCGGCGACGTTCGTGGAACCACTCACAGTGCTGAGGTATTTAGACTCTCATCACGGGTGGCCCCGATCGCGGGTAGTCGTCAGTCCGGTGAGCCCGGGTCCGCGTTCAGTCTCGATCGGGGGTCTTGCGATGGTGTTGTCGGTGGATGTCGGCGGGGTGGGTTCGGCGGCGAGCTTGGTGGAGAGCATCGGGGCGGCGATCAGCGAGGCTCACTCGGTAGCGGCGCCGGTGACGACGTCGGTGGCGGCAGCTGCGGCTGATGAGGTGTCGGTGGCGGTGGCGGCGCTGTTCGGGGGGTTCGGCCGCGATTTTCACGCGTTGGGCGCCCACGGTGCGGCGTTTCACGGCCAGTTCGCGGCAGCATTGGGTGCGGGCGGGGCGGCGTATGCGGCAGCGGAGGCGGCGAACTCCGCGCCGTTGAAGGCGCTGATCTCCACGGTGCAGCAGGTTCCGTGGTTCTCACCGTGGCAGATCGTCACCGGGCGCCCGCTGTTCGGGGTGGGTGCTAACGGGGCGGCGGGCACGGGTCAGGCCGGCGGTGCGGGGGGCTGGATCATCGGCTACGGCGGCACCGGCGGGTCGGGGGTGACAGGCACCGCGGGGAGCACCACCGGCGGGGTCGGCGGAGCCGGCGGGGCCGGCGGGGCGTTCGGGACCGCCGGGGCCGGCGGCGCCGGCGGCGCCGGGTATTCGGGTCCGACCGCCGGCAACGGCGGCGTCGGCGGGGTCGGCGGGACCGGGGGGATCTTCGGGTTCGGTG
>CAIYOH010000110.1 GCA_903927745.1 uncultured Mycobacteriaceae bacterium | reverse complement strand
CGGCCGCCCCCACGCCGGCAGCACCCGCGCCGGCCACAACCGCCGCCGCTCCTGCTGCGCCCGCGACGAAGCCGGCCGACGGCAACGGCACCCAGCCGACACCGGCGGCCGCGACGGCCGACGGCGACGAAGTGCAGGTCATCCGGGGTGCCGCGGCGGCCGTCGTCAAGAACATGTCGGCCTCGCTCGAGGTCCCGACGGCGACGAGCGTCCGGGCCGTTCCGGCCAAGCTGCTGATCGACAACCGCATCGTGATCAACAACCACCTCAAGCGCACCCGCGGCGGCAAGATCTCCTTCACTCACCTCCTCGGGTATGCGCTGGTGCAGGCCGTCAAAGCCTTCCCGAACATGAACCGCCACTACGCCGCGGCCGACGGCAAACCCACCGCGGTCACCCCGGCGCATACCAACCTGGGCCTTGCCATCGATCTGCAGGGGAAGGGCGGCTCGCGTTCGTTGGTGGTGGCCGCGATCAGAGGCTGCGAGGCCCTGCGGTTCGCCCAGTTCGTCGCCGCGTACGAGGACATCGTTCGCCGGGCCCGCGACGGCAAGCTCACGGCCGAAGACTTCGCGGGCGTGACGATTTCGCTGACCAACCCCGGCACCATCGGTACCGTTCACTCCGTTCCGCGGTTGATGGCCGGCCAGGGGGCGATCATCGGAGTCGGCGCCATGGAGTATCCCGCCGAGTTCCAGGGCGCGAGCGAGGAGCGCATCGCCGACCTGGGCATCGGGAAGCTGATCACCGTGACCTCGACCTACGACCACCGCATCATCCAGGGCGCCGAATCCGGCGACTTCCTGCGCACCATCCACCAGATGCTGCTCTCGGACGACTTCTGGGACGACATCTTCCGCGAGTTGGGTATCCCGTATCTCCCGGTGCGCTGGAGCACCGACAACCCGGACTCGATCGTCGACAAGAACGCCCGAGTCATCGAGTTGATCGCGGCCTACCGCAACCGCGGCCACCTGATGGCCGACGTCGATCCGCTCCGACTGGACGGGACCAGGTTCCGCAGCCATCCCGACCTCGACGTGCAGACCCACGGCTTGACGCTGTGGGACCTCGACCGGGTGTTCAAGGTCGACGGCTTCGCCGGGAGCGAGTACAAGAAGTTGCGCGACGTCCTGGGCTTGTTGCGCGACGCGTACTGCCGCCACATTGGGGTCGAGTATGCCCACATCCTTGAGCCCGAGCAGCAGCAGTGGCTGCAGCAGCGCGTCGAGACCAAACACATCAAGCCGACTGTCGCAGAGCAGAAGTACATCCTGAGTCGGTTGAACGCGGCCGAGGCGTTCGAAACCTTCCTGCAGACCAAATACGTCGGTCAGAAGCGGTTCTCGCTGGAGGGCGCCGAGAGCGTGATCCCGATGATGGACGCCGCCATCGACCAGTGCGCCGAGTACGGCCTCGACGAGGTGGTGGTCGGGATGCCGCACCGCGGCCGGCTCAACGTGCTGGCCAACATCGTCGGCAAACCCTACAAACAGATCTTCAGCGAGTTCGAGGGCAACCTGAACCCGTCACAGGCGCACGGTTCCGGCGACGTCAAGTACCACCTCGGCGCAACCGGTAAGTATCTGCAGATGTTCGGCGACAACGAGATCACGGTGTCGCTGACGGCCAACCCGTCGCACCTCGAGGCCGTGGACCCGGTGATGGAGGGCCTGGTACGGGCCAAACAGGACCTACTGGCAGACCCTGCGGGAAAAGACGAAGCAGGCGACGGAGCCGACAGGTTCTCCGTGGTGCCGATGATGCTGCACGGCGATGCCGCCTTCGCCGGGCAGGGAGTGGTCGCCGAGACTCTGAACCTGGCCAAACTGCCGGGTTACCGGGTCGGCGGCACCATCCACATCGTCGTCAACAACCAGATCGGCTTCACCACCGCGCCGGAGTATTCCCGTTCGAGCGAGTACTGCACCGACGTCGCCAAGATGGTGGGGGCGCCCATCTTCCACGTCAACGGCGACGACCCGGAAGCCTGCGTGTGGGTGGCGAAACTGGCGGTGGACTTCCGCCAGCAGTTCCACAAGGACGTCATCATCGACATGGTCTGCTACCGGCGCCGCGGGCACAACGAGGGCGACGACCCGTCGATGACCAACCCCGCCATGTACGACGTGGTCGACCTCAAGCGAGGCGCCCGCAAGAGTTACACCGAGGCGCTGATCGGCCGCGGCGACATCTCGATCAAAGAGGCCGAGGACGCGCTGCGCGACTACCAGGGCCAACTGGAGCGCGTGTTCAACGAAGTCCGCGACGTGGAGAAGCAGGACGTCGCGCCGAGCGAATCCGTCGAGGCGGACCAGATGATCCCCGCCGGCTTGTCCACCGGCGTGGACAAAGCGCTCCTGGCCCGTGTCGGCGACGCGTTCCTGGCGCTGCCCGAGGGTTTCACGGCGCACCCCAGGGTGCTGCCGGTACTGGAAAGGCGCCGGGAGATGGCGTACGAGGGCAAGATCGACTGGGCTTTCGGGGAGCTGCTGGCGCTGGGCTCGCTGGTCGCGGAGGGCAAGCTGGTGCGGTTTTCCGGTCAGGACACCCGCCGCGGCACCTTCTCGCAACGCCACTCGGTGATCATCGACCGCCACACCGGCGCGGAGTTCACCCCGTTGCAGCTGCTGGCGACGAAACCCGACGGCACCCCCACCGGCGGCAAGTTCCTGGTGTACGACTCCCCGCTGTCGGAGTACGCGGCCGTCGGCTTCGAGTACGGCTACACCGTCGGAAACAAGGATGCGGTGGTGTTGTGGGAGGCCCAGTTCGGCGACTTCGTCAACGGCGCGCAGTCGATCATCGACGAGTTCATCAGCTCCGGTGAGGCCAAGTGGGGTCAGCGGTCGTCGGTGGTGCTGCTGCTGCCGCACGGGCACGAGGGGCAGGGGCCCGACCACACCTCCGCCCGCATCGAACGCTTCCTGCAGCTGTGGGCCGAGGGGTCGATGACGATCGCGATGCCCTCCACCCCGTCGAACTACTTCCACCTGCTGCGCCGCCATGCCCTCGACGGTGTTCAGCGGCCGCTGATCGTGTTCACGCCGAAGTCGATGCTGCGCAACAAGGCGGCGGTCAGTGACGTCAAGGACTTCACCGACATCAAGTTCCGCTCGGTGCTGGAGGAGCCGACCTACGACGACGGCATCGGGGATCGCGGAAAGGTTAGTCGAATCCTACTGACCAGCGGCAAGATCTACTACGAGCTAGCGGCACACAAGGCCGCGGACAACCGGGACGACGTCGCGATCGTGCGGATCGAGCAGCTCGCCCCGCTGCCGAAACGCCGGCTGAACGAGACGCTGGAGCGCTACCCGAACGCCACGCAGTATTTTTGGGTGCAGGAGGAGCCGGCCAACCAGGGCGCGTGGCCACGTTTCGGCTTGGAATTGCCGGAGTTGTTGCCGGACAAGCTGTCGGGGGTCACGCGGATCTCGCGCCGGGCTATGTCGGCCCCGTCGTCGGGTTCGTCGAAGGTGCACGCCGTCGAGCAACAGGAGATCATCGACACGGCGTTCGGCTGAGGCT
>CAIYOH010000109.1 GCA_903927745.1 uncultured Mycobacteriaceae bacterium | reverse complement strand
TCTTCTGCAGTTCACGGGCGTAGTGCAGCACGTCCGCCGGGCCTAGCTGACGCCATGCGCTCAGTTGCTTCTCGTAGATCTCCAGGTTGCGCCGGGACGGCTCGGCCTCGGATCTGCCGGCGGGCTTTTTGTGGGTGACGACGATGTCGCTGTTGAGGTAGCGAAACTCCTGCTCCGATCGGAGGGTTTCGTGGACAACCCCGGACCATGTGAAGTTTTTCGATCGTCGTACCAACCGCAGCAGGCGAGATGTTTGCAGGACGTTCCCTGATTCGTCAAAAGCCGTGTGGTAGAGCGTGGATACCGCGTCGATATCGGCACCCAACGTGTCCTTGAGTCGCAGCAGTTTGGTGCGATCGTCGGGGAGCAGGACGTCATCGGCGTCCAGCCACATGATCCATTCCATGGTCGCCTGGGCGAACGCGTAGTTGCGTGCCGCGGAAAAGTCGTCAACCCAGTCGAAATCGACAACCCGCGATGTGAACGTGGCGGCGATGGCCTTCGTTGCGTCGTCTGATCCTGTATCGACGATGACGATCTCGTCGGCAATTCCGGCAACCGATTCCAAACACCGTTGCAGCGTGGGTTCCTCGTTCTTGACGATCATGCACAAGCTGATTGTCGGAGTCACTGCTGTTCCCCTCATTCCCGAAATCTAATGCGCACTCGACAGATTCAATGTGATGACGCCGGCGATGATCAACCCGACGCCGATGACCTTGGCGACTGATATCGGCGAGCCGAGAAACAGCACGGCGATCACCACGATGGCGGCCGTCCCGATCGCCGACCACAACGCGTAGGCGACGTCGGTCTGCATCCCCCTGGCGATCGACGCCGACAGGAACGCGAAGGAGGCCGCGTAGCCGGCCAGGCAGATCACCGACGGCCACAGCCGAGTGAAACTCTGCGTGCTTTTGAGCAGGCTGGTCGACAACACTTCGGTGAAGATCGCCCCCATCAGCAGTGCGTACGTCAACAGTGCCTCCCTTGCGGCAGTGGTTAAGCCTCTATAGTCAGCTATGGTCCGTTTCACGCACCGAGCAGGTCCCGGCGTCCGGCGCGGGCGATGAGAACGCTCGAGGGCACTCTGGCCGGGCACCCATTCTTTACCGGGATGGACCCGCGTCATCTGCGGTTGGCGGTCGGGTGTGCGTCCAACGTGCGTTTCGCTGCAGGCGAGTTGATCTTCCGCGAAGGCGTGCCGGCTGACCATTTCTACCTCATCCGCGACGGCAGGATCGCGCTCGAGACCCACACTCCCGGCCGTGGCGGCCTGACGGTCCAGACGCTCGGCGACGGGGAGATCCTCGGGTGGTCGTGGTTGGTGCCGCCCTACAACGAGCGGTTTGACGCGCGTGCGGCTGAGACGACGCGGGCGATCGTCTTCGACGGCAAGTGTCTGCGAGCGAAGTGCGAGGACGATCACGAACTCGGCTACGCGTTGCAGAAGCGCGTGATCGCGGTACTCGGCGAGTATCTCGATGCGACCAGGTTCAGGCTCTTGGACGTCTACTCCGATGTCATCGAATGACGAGCCGGGGTGTCAGCAGCCGAAGGCCGGACCATCGAAGCGCTCGCGGGTGACGAACTCGGAGACCGGGCGGCGGCGCAGCCTGGTCAGCTGCCGCACCGGTTTGCCCAGCGGCACGACCGCGGCGACCGCGTGGACCGACGGAATTCCCACCAGGTCGCGGACCTGATCCTCGGCGGCGATGGCCATGGTGGTGATGGTGCCGCCGAAGCCCTCGTCGCGGGCGGCCAACAGAATGTTCCAGACCAGCGGATAGACCGACGCCCCCCCGGCGAGCCCGACGCGGTTGAGGTCCTGATCGAGTGCGGCCACCACGCCGAGGTCGACCGAGACGACGAGCACGACCGGAGCCGAGGCGATCGGGGTAACGAACGTGTCGGGAATGTCGGTGCTGTCGATGGCGTCTTGCTGCAGACCGCTGGGATGAATGGAATTCCAGGGGTTTTCGCCGGCTAACAGTTGGGCGAAGTAGCGACGCGCGGCGGGTGCGCCGAGCTCGGCGAGCTTGCGGCGGACGCCCGCGTCACGGATCACCGTGATGTGGGCACCCTGCCGGTTGCCGCCGCTGGGGGCGAATCGGGCGTTATTCAAGATACGAGACAACACCTCATCGGGCAGCGGGTCGCCCGTGAAATCGCGCGCGGCGAACGTTGTCCGCATGACGTCATACAGCTCCATGGCCGCCGTCTCCCACGTCGTCAGGCGCGTCCCACCGTCTTTGCAGGGCTCGCTCCGCTGGCGTGGGAACAAGACCGGACGGCGCGAAGCGTCTCGACGGCACTGGTGCGTCTTCGGTCAGCGGACGGCCGTTGCCGCGAATCGACTGGTAGCACGCGGTGATTCCGGACACCACCACGATGACGACGACCATCGCGAAGAGGACTGACAGGGTGCCCTGCACGGCGGTGTTCCTGATGACCTCGTGAATCTGGTGAGCGTTCTTGGCTGAGCCGAACGCCGTCTTACCGGCGTGTTCGGCCGCCACGTACTGGGCGTGCAGGGCCCAGTAGCCGACAGCCGGATCGCCGGAGAAGATCTTCTGCCAGGATGCCGTCAACGTCACCGTCAGGTCCCACAGCAGCGGCACGCCGGGGATCCACGCCCACGCCAGCTGACCCTTCTTGACGACCACCGCGGTGATGACCGTCAGGGCGATGGCCGCCAGTAACTGGTTGGCGATGCCGAACAACGGGAACAGTCTGTTGATCCCGCCCAGCGGGTCGGTCACGCCCATCAGCAGGATGCTTCCCCACGCGGCGACCACGGCCAGACCGCAGATCCACACCCCGACGCGGGAATCGGGATCGCGCAGCCGTTCCAGGGGCCGGCCCAGGTTGCCCAGCGCGTCGGCGAGCATGAAGCGGGCGACGCGGGTCCCGGCGTCGACCGCGGTGAGAATGAACAACGCCTCGAACATGACGGCGAAGTGGTACCAGAACGCCCGGAGGCTGGGGCCGCCGAACGCCCGCTGCAGCACGTCGGCCATTCCGATCGCGAGCGTCGGCGCGCCGCCGGTGCGCGAGACGATCGACTTCTCCCCGATACCGAGGGCGGCTTGGTTGATGTGGTCGGCCGTCGCGGCTGGCCCGGACAGACCGAGCCCGTTGACGTAGTGCGCGGCGGATGCTGCGGTGCCGCCGGTCTGCGCGGCGGGGGAGTTGAGCGCGAAGTACAGGTGCTGGTCCAAGACCGAGGCGGCGGCCAGCGCCATGACCGCCACGAAGGACTCGGTCAGCATGCCGCCGTAACCGATCAGCCGCATCTGGCTTTCCTTCTCCAGCATCTTGGGCGTCGTCCCGGACGCGATCAGCGCGTGGAAGCCGGACAGTGCCCCGCAGGCGATGGTGACGAACAGGAACGGGAACAACGAGCCGGGAAAGACCGGTCCGTCCCCGGCGGCGGCGAACCGGGAGACCGCGGGCGCCGCGAGGACCGGCTGGGCCAGGCAGATGCCGAGCGCCAACAGGGCGACGGCGCCGACCTTCATGAATGTCGACAGGTAGTCGCGCGGCGCCAGCAGCAACCACACGGGCAAGACCGACGCCGCGAAGCCGTAGCCGATGATGAAGCAGCAGGTGGTCACCGGCGACAGGGTGAACCACTCTGCGCCCCAGCGTGTTTGGCTGACCCAGTTGCCGGCGGCCAAGGCGAGCAGCAGCAGTGCGACCCCGATGACCGAGACCTCCGCGACCCGCCCGGGCCGCAGAAACCGCAGGTAGACGCCCATGAAGACGGCGATGGGGATGGTCATGGCGATCGAGAAGACCCCCCACGGGCTCTGCGCCAACGCCCGCACGACAACTAGGGCCAGCACCGCGATGAGGATCACCATGATCACGAGCGCCCCGAGCAGGGCGGCAGCCCCACCGACGGGGCCGAGTTCGTCGCGGGCCATCTGGCCCAGGGAGCGGCCGCGGCGGCGGGTGGACAACCACAGCACCAGGTAGTCCTGCACCCCGCCGGCGAGCACCGCGCCGACCACGATCCAGATGGTGCACGGCAGATAGCCCATCTGGACGGCCAGCACCGGGCCGACGAGGGGCCCCGCCCCGGCGATCGCGGCGAAATGGTGCCCGAACACCACGCGGCGGTCGGTCGGCAGGTATTCGGTGCCGTCGTCGAGGACCTCGGCCGGGGTGGCGTGGTCGTCGCGCGGGCGCACGATCTTGCTCTCGATCAGCCGCGCGTAGAACCGGAACCCGATGACATAGGTGCAGATCGCCGCGACCACCAGCCACACCGCGTTGACCGTCTCGCCGCGGGCGAAGGCGATGATCGCCCAGGCGGCGGCCCCGATCACGGCAATGATCCCGAACACGACCCTGTGCCGGGTGGTGATCGGGGAGCGGTCGATGATCGCGACCGGCGGCAGGGTGTCGTCGGTGCTGACGTAGTGGACGTCGGTGACGTCGGTGCGGTGCCCCACCGGTGACTCCCTCCGACGTGTGCCGACGTAACGTTACAGATCGCACGGATTCTGACAAGCCGAAAAGGAGAGGTTCCGGATGGAGATCAACGGGAAAAAAGCCATCGTAATCGGCGGGGCCTCGGGGATGGGCCGCGCCACCGCCGAACTGCTGGCCGAACGCGGCGCGGATGTGGCGGTGCTCGACCGGGAGAACTCCGACGGCAAGAACGTCGCGCAGGGGTTCGGCGGCGCGTTCTATCCGGTTGACGTCACCGACTTCACGGGCACCGAGCAGACCCTGCAGGCGGCGGTCGACAAGCTGGGCGGCCTGCACGTCGTCGTGACCACCGCCGGCGGCGGCATCGCCAAGCGCACCCTGACCAAGACGGGTCCGCACGACCTCGAATCCTTCCGGGCGACCGTCGATCTCAACCTCATCGCGACCTTCAACATCAGCCGCTTGGCGGCCGCACACATGGCCAACAACGAGCCCGAGGACCCCGAGACGGGAGAGCGGGGCGTCATCATCAACACCGCGTCG
>CAIYOH010000108.1 GCA_903927745.1 uncultured Mycobacteriaceae bacterium | reverse complement strand
CACTTCACCACCGCCGCGCCGGACTACGGCCGCGACGAGACATTCCAGCGGCATTACGCAGAGGCGGCATCGACGGACGAGGGCTGGCGGGCGTTCGTGGATACCTACCTGTCGGGCACCGAGGACGACTACCAGGCGGCCATCCGGAAATTCGCGGACGAGGGTGCGAAGTGACCGACAATGTCAATACCCGCGCCGAGGTCTGCGCCGTCGCCTGCGCCGAGCTGTTCAGGGATGCGGGCGAGATCATGGTCAGCCCCATGACCACCATGGTGTCGATCGGTGCGCGGCTCGCGCGGCTGACCTTCTCGCCAGATATCCTGCTCACCGACGGTGAGGCCCAATTGCTTGCGGACACACCACCGTTGGGTGGTGTCGGTGCCGTCGAGGGCTGGATGCCCTTTGGCCGCGTGTTCGAGACCCTCACGTGGGGACGGCGTCATGTCGTGATGGGCGCCAACCAGGTCGACCGCTTCGGCAACCAGAACATCTCGGCGTTCGGCCCCCTGCAGCGCCCGACCCGGCAGATGTTCGGCCTGCGGGGTGCGCCCGGCAATGCCGTCAACCACGCGACCAGTTACTGGGTCGGCAACCACTCCACGCGGGTGTTCTGCGAGAAGGTCGATATCGTCTGCGGTATCGGCTGGGACAAGATCGACGCCGCCAACCCGGCGTTCCGGTTTGCCAACCCCTATCGTGTGGTGTCCAACCTCGGGGTCTTCGACTTCGGCGGCCCCGACCACACCATGCGGGCGCTGTCCCTGCACCCCGGGGTGTCCCCCGATGAGGTCCGCGCCGCCAGCTCATTCGAGATCGGCGGCCTGGACGCGGCACCGCCATCCCGGCCGCCGACCGACGACGAGCTGCGTCTTATCCGTACGGTAATCGACCCTAAGGCGATGCGCGATAAGGAGATCCGCTAATGCGACTGCGTACACCATTGACCGAGTTGGTCGGCATCGAGCACCCGGTGGTGCAGACCGGCATGGGCTGGGTCGCCGGCGCTCGGCTGGTCTCCGCCACGGCCAACGCCGGCGGTCTGGGCATCCTGGCCGCCGCCACCATGACGCTGGACGAGTTGGCGACGGCAATCGGCAAGGTCAAGGCCGCCACCGACAAGCCCTTCGGCGTCAACATCCGCGCCGACGCCGCCGACGCGGGCGACCGCGTGGACCTGATGATCCGCGAGGGGGTGAAGGTGGCGTCATTCGCGCTGGCGCCCAAGCCGGAATTGATCGACCGGCTCAAGGAGGCCGGGGCGGTGGTGATCCCGTCGATCGGCGCGGCGAAGCACGCCCGCAAGGTGGCGGCGTGGGGCGCCGACGCCATGATCGTGCAGGGCGGTGAGGGCGGCGGTCATACCGGTCCCGTACCCACGACGCTGCTGCTGCCGTCGGTGCTCGACGCCGTGGCGGGCACCGGTATCCCGGTCATCGCCGCGGGCGGATTCTTCGACGGGCGCGGCCTGGCTGCCGCGCTGAGTTACGGTGCGGCGGGGGTGGCGATGGGCACCCGGTTCCTGCTCACGTCCGATTCGACGGTGCCCGACGCGGTGAAACAGCGCTACCTGGAGGCCACACCGGACGGCACGGTGGTCACCAAGCGGGTCGACGGGATGCCGCACCGGGTCCTGCGCACCGGTCTGGTGGAGAAATTGGAAAGCGGTTCACCCGTAAGGGGTTTCGTGGCAGCGGTGGGTAACGCGGCGAAGTTCAAGAAGATGTCGCAGATGACCTGGCGTTCGATAATGATCGACGGCCTGGCGATGCGTCGCGGCAAGGACCTGACCTGGTCGCAGGTGGTGATGGCCGCCAATACCCCGATGCTGTTGAAGGCCGGGTTGGTCGACGGCAACACCCAGGCCGGAGTTCTGGCCTCTGGCCAGGTGACGGGGCTCCTGGATGACCTGCCGTCGTGCGCGGCGCTCATCGAATCGATCGTGCGGGATGCGATCAAGCACCTGCAATCGGCGTCGGAGCTGGTCGAGCCGTAAACCACGCACACTGTTCCCGGCGTGTCGTGTGCGTGGTGTACGTGTCGCGCGGGACTACTCGGCGGCAACCCCGAGCTACAGCCGCTCGATGATCGTGACGTTGGCCGTGCCGCCGCCCTCGCACATCGTCTGTAGCCCATAACGGCCGCCAACGCGCTCGAGTTCGTTCAACATGGTGGTGAACAGCTTGGCGCCGGTGGCGCCCAGCGGATGACCGAGGGCGATCGCGCCGCCGTTGGGATTGACCTTCGCGGGGTCGGCTTTGATCTCCTTGAGCCAGGCCATCACGACCGGCGCGAAGGCCTCGTTGATCTCGACGGTGTCGATGTCGTCGATGGACAGCCCGGTCTTGTCGAAGGCGTGTCGGGTGGCGGGGATGGGCCCGGTCAGCATGAACACCGGATCGGCGGCGCGGGCGCTGATGTGGTGGATGCGGGCACGGGGCGTCAGCTTGTGCTCTCTGACGGCCCGCTCGGAGGCCAGCAGCACCGCGCTGGCGCCGTCGGAGATCTGGCTGGCCATCGCTGCCGTCAGCCGCCCACCCTCGACCAGCGGCTTCAGCCCGGCCAACTTCTCCAGCGACGATTCGCGCGGGCCTTCGTCGACCCGGAACGGCCCAGATTCGGTGTCGACAGTGATGATTTCGTTGTCGAAGTGCCCGGCGCGGATGGCGGCGAACGCTCGCTCATGGCTGGTCAGTGCGTACCGTTCCATCTCGTCGCGCGAGAGGTTCCACTTCTGCGCGATCAACTCCGACCCGCGGAACTGCGAGATCTCCTGATCGCCGTACCGGTGCAGCCACCCCTGTGACTCGGCGGTCGGCGAGGTGAACCCGAACTGCTCGCCGACGATCATCGCCGACGAGATCGGGATCTGGCTCATGTTCTGCACGCCTCCGGCCACGATAAGGTCGGCCGTGCCGGACATGATCGCCTGCGCCCCAAAGGAGATGGCCTGCTGGCTCGAGCCGCACTGCCGGTCCACGGTGACGCCCGGAACCTCCTCGGGATATCCCGCGGCCAGCCACGAGAGCCGGGCGATGTTGCCCGCCTGCCCCCCGATGGCGTCGACGCACCCGGCGATGACGTCGTCGACGGCGGCCGGGTCGACGGCGACCCGCTCGAGGAGCCCGCGCCACGCACACGCACCGAGGTCGACGGGGTGTATCCCGGCGAGTGCCCCATTGCGCTTGCCTACCGCAGTGCGGACCGCGTCGATGACGTACGCCTCGGACATGGGTGAGACTCCTTGCTTCTGTGTTACTTACGCGGTGATTCCACCGAGCACGATGGCGAGATATTGATGGCCCACCTGGTCGGCCGTCAGCGGTCCACCGGGGGAGTACCAGCGCACCGACACCCAGGTGGTATCGCGGATGAACCGGTAGACGAGGTCGACGTTGAGGTCGGACTGGAAGTAGCCCTCGGCGATGCCCTGGGTGATGACGTCAATCCACATGGTGCGTTGCCGGCGGTTCATGTCCTCGATGTAGGAGAACCGCGGCTGCGACTTCAGGCGCTGGGCTTCGTCCTGGTAGATGACGACCTGTGCATGCCGGTGCTCGATCGCCTCGAATGACGCCATGAACAGGCCCTTGAGCCGTTCCAGCGGGTTGGCCTCGGTGGCCATGATCTCGCGGTAGCGGGCGAACAGCCAATCCAGGAAACTGCGCAGCAACTCGTCGACCATCTCCTCCTTGGAGGCGAAATGGTGATACAGGCTCCCCGACAGGATGCCGGCGCCGTCGGCGATGTCGCGCACCGTGGTGGCCCGCAGCCCGCGCTCGGCGAACATGGACGCGGCGAGCCCCAGTAGCTCGTCTCGCCGACTGGGAGCCTGAGCGGTCACGGGTGCTGGCTCGACGCGGAGATGACCTCACCGGTCAGGTAGCTCGAGTAGTCGCTGGCCAGGAACGCGATGGTGGCGGCGATCTCCCACGGCTCGGCGGCGCGGCCGAAGGCCTCGTCGGCAGACAGCCGATCGAGCAGCTCTGCCGAGGTCGTCTTGTCCAGGAACCTGTGCCGAGCGATGCTCGGGGACACCGCGTTGATCCGGACTCCGTACTCGACGGCCTCGATCGCGCTGCACCGGGTCAACGCCATCACGCCCGCTTTTGCCGCCGCGTAGTGCGCCTGCGAGTGCTGGGCCCGCCAGCCCAGCACGCTCGCGTTGTTGACGATCACACCGCCGTGGCCGGCGTCGCGGAAGTAGCGCAGCGCCGCGCGGGTGGCGCGGAACACCGACGTCAGCGTGACCTCCAGGACGCGATCCCATTCGTCGTCGGTCATGTCGACCACGGGGGTCTGCCCACCCAGTCCGGCGTTGTTGACCAGCACGTCCAATCGGCCCATGCGCGCGGTGGTCGAGTCGATCAGGGCGTCGATCTGCGCGGTCGACGTCACGTCACACAGCACCTTTTCGACGCGGCCGAGCCCGAGCGCGGTCAGCTCGTCGGCCGTCTCCCCCAGCCGCCGGTCGTGATGGTCGGAGACCACCACGTCGGCGCCCTCGGCCAGGGCCCGCCGCGCGGTGGCGCAACCGATACCGGTGCCGGCGGCCGCGGTCACGACCACCACCTTACCGTCCAGAAGCCCATGTCCGGCAATCTCTTTGGGCGCTGTCGAGAGCGTCATGGCCTGGCCTCCCGGGGCAGCCCGAGCACCCGCTCGGCGATGATGTTGCGCTGGATCTCGTTGGATCCGCCGTAAATCGTGTCGGCGCGGGTGAACAGGAACAGCCGCTGCCAGTCGTCGAAATCGCCATCGGCCAGTTCCATTGAAGGCTTACCGATCACGTCCATCGCCAGCTCGCCCAGATCGCGATGCCAGGTGGCCCACAACAATTTCGATACGTTGTCCTGTCCCGGCTGCTCGACGTCCATGGTGGCCAGCGCGTAGCTGCGCATGGCTCGCAGGCCGGCCCACGAACGGACCAGACGTTCGCGGATAAACGGATCGTCGGCGGCGCCTTTGCGTTGTGCGAGTTCGGCGAGGTTGGAAAGCTCTCGCGCGTAGACGATCTGCTGCCCCAGCGTCGACACCCCGCGCTCGAAGGTGAGGGTGGCCATGGCGACGCGCCAGCCGTCGCCCGGCGCGCCGACGACCATGGAGGCATCGGTGCGCGCGTCGTCGAAGAAGACCTCGTTGAACTCCGAGGTTCCCGTGATCTGGTTGATCGGGCGGATCTCCACGCCGGGCTGGTCCAGCGGCACCAGCAGATACGACAGGCCGGCGTGCCGCTTGGATCCCTTCTCGCTGCGGGCCACCACGAAGCACCACTGCGACAGGTGCGCCAGCGAGGTCCACACCTTCTGGCCGTTGATCACCCAGTGCCCATCGGAAAGCGGGTCGCCGACGAGCTCCGCGGTGGTCGACACGTTGGCCAGGTCGCTGCCGGCGCCGGGTTCGGAATATCCCTGGCACCACAGCTCCGTGACGTCGAGAATGCGCGGCAGGAAACGGCGTTGCTGTTCGGCGGTTCCGAACTCGATCAACGTCGGGCCCACCAACTCCTCGCCGAGGTGGTTGACCTTCACGGGGGCGTCGGCGCGGGCATACTCCTCGTAGAACGCGACCCGGTGCGCGGTGGGCAGCCCCCGCCCGCCGTGCTCGACCGGCCACCCCAGGCAGGTCAGGCCGGCGGCGGCCAGGAGCTGGTTCCACGCGCGGCGTTCCTCGAACGCCTCGTGCTCCCGACCGGGCCCGCCGAGCCCGCGGAGCTTGGCGAAATCGCCGACCAGGTTCTCGGCGAGCCAGTCCCGGACCTCTGCCCGGAAGTCTTCGACATCCTGCATGACCTGTAGGCTAACCTACCAAGCACTTGCTTTGTACCCAGGAGCACTGATGACCGGCGATCCCCGCACCGTGCCCGCGGCGCTGGATCACCTCGCATCCCGCCTTCCCGAGCATCCCGCGGTGATCACCGACGAGCGGACCTTCACCGCCGCCGCGCTGCGCGATGAGGTGCACCGGGCGACCGCGGCGCTGATCGGCCTCGGCGTGAGCCGCGGAGACCGGGTCTCCATCTGGTCGCCGAACACCTGGCACTGGGTGGTGGCCTGTCTGGCCATCCATCACGCCGGCGCCGCCATGGTCCCGCTGAACACCCGCTATACCGCCGAGGAGGCCACCGACATCCTGGCCCGCACCCGCGCGCCGGTCCTGTTCGCGATGGGTGAGTTCCTCGGCGCCGACCGGCCCGCCGGGCTCGACCACGGCGCGCTGCCGGAGCTGCGGCACGTCGTGCGGATCCCGGTCGAGGTCCCGGAGACCAGAAGCGGGACCGGCATCGCGACCTGCACCTGGGACGACTTCATGGCGCGCGGCGGCACCGCCGCGGACACCGCCGCTGTCCACGCCCGCGCCCGTGACGTGGAACCCGACGATGTCAGCGACATCATGTTCACCTCCGGCACCACCGGACGCAGCAAGGGGGTGATGTGCGCGCACCGCCAATCGCTGTCGGCGTCGGCGGCGTGGGCCGCCAAGGGCCAGATCACCAGCGACGACCGCTACCTGTGCATCAACCCGTTCTTCCACAACTTCGGCTACAAGGCCGGCATCCTGGCCTGCCTGCAGACCGGCGCGACGCTCATCCCACACCTGACCTTCGACCCGTTGCGGGCGCTGCAGGCGATCGAGCAGCACCGCATCACCGTGTTGCCCGGGCCCCCCACCATCTACCAGACCCTGCTCGACCACCCGGCCCGCCGCGACTACGACCTGAGTTCGTTGCGGTTCGCGGTGACGGGCGCGACCACGGTCCCGGTCGCGCTGGTCGAGCGCATGCAGTCCGAACTCGACATCGACATCGTGCTCACCGCGTACGGCCTGACAGAGGCCAACGGCATGGGCACCATGTGTCGCGCTGACGACGCCGCCGTCACCGTCGCCACCACCTGCGGGCGCCCCTTCGCCGACTTCGAACTGCGCATCGACGCCCCTTCGCACTCCGGGCCCGGCTCCGTGCCAAAGACAGGGTCCGAAACAGGGTCCGAAACAGGGGAAGTGCTGCTGCGCGGGCCCAACGTCATGCTCGGCTACCTCGACGACCCGGAGGCGACCGCCGCCGCCGTCGACGCTGACGGCTGGCTGCACACCGGCGACATCGGCGCCGTCGACGACGCAGGGAATCTGCACATCACCGACCGTCTCAAGGACATGTACATCTGCGGGGGATTCAACGTCTACCCCGCCGAGGTCGAGCAGGTGCTGGCGCGGTTGGAGGGGGTGACCGAGGCCGCGGTGATCGGCGTCGTCGACGAGAGGCTGGGCGAGGTGGGCCGCGCGTTCGTGGTCGCCCGGCCCGGCGCCACACTCGACGAACAGCAGGTGATTGCCTACACCCGCGAGCACCTGGCGAACTTCAAGGCGCCGCGGTCGGTCCGGTTCGTCGACGAACTGCCCCGCAACAACGGTGGCAAGGTTCTCAAAACTCAACTGCGGGAATGGGACTGAATGGACACCGCATGGACATAGACCTCGACGACGAGACGCTGGCCTTCCAGGCCGAGGTGCGCCAGTTCCTGTCCGCCCACGCCGCGGTGATTCCCACGACGTCCTACGACGACGCCGACGGCTTCGCCCAGCACCGGCGTTGGGACCGCGTGCTGTTCGATGCCGGCCTGTCGGTGATCACCTGGCCACGCAAGTATGGCGGCCGCGACGCCCCGCTGCTGCACTGGCTGGTGTTCGAGGAGGAGTACTTCCGCGCCGGGGCCCCCGGCCGGGCCAGCGCCAACGGCACCTCGATGCTGGCGCCGACGCTGTTTGGGCAGGGCACCGATGAGCAGCGGGACCGGATTCTGCCCGCGATGGCCAGCGGCGAGCAGATCTGGGCGCAGGCGTGGTCGGAGCCCGAATCCGGCAGCGACCTGGCGTCACTGCGGTCGACCGCCACCAAGACCGATGGTGGCTGGCTACTCAACGGGCAGAAAATCTGGAGCTCGCGGGCACCGTTCGCGGACATGGGTTTCGGGCTGTTCCGGTCCGATCCGGCAGCCGAGCGGCACAGCGGCCTGATCTACCTCATGTTCGACCTACGGACCGACGGCGTCACGGTGCGCCCGATCGTGCAGCTGGGCGGCGACACCGGCTTCGGCGAGATCTTCCTCGACGACGCCTTCGTCCCGGATACCGACGTGATCGGCGCCCCCCATGACGGCTGGCGGGCGGCCATGAGCACGACGAGCAACGAACGCGGCATGTCGCTGCGCAGCCCCGCCCGTTTCCTGGCGACGGCCGAGCGGCTGGTGCGGCTGTGGAAGGACAGCGGCTCGCCGGCGGCGTTCGCCGACCGGGTGGCCGATGGGTGGATCAAGGCGGAGGCGTACCGGTTGCAGACCTTCGAGACCGTCACCAGGCTGGCGGCCGGCGGCGAATTGGGTGCGGAGTCGTCGGTCACCAAGGTCTTCTGGTCCGAGCTCGATGTGGAGTTGCATCAGACCGCACTGGACATCCTCGCCGCCGACGGCGAGCTGGCGAGCACGTGGACCGAGGGTCTGCTCTTCGCGCTGGGCGGGCCGATCTATGCTGGCAGCAACGAGATTCAGCGCAACATCATCTCTGAGCGGTTGCTGGGCCTGCCGCGGGAGAAGTCCGGAGGGGGCAAGTGAGGTTTGCGCTGGACGACCAACAGCGGGACTTCGCGGCCAGCATCGACGCCGCACTGGGGGCTGCCGACACCCCCGCCGCGGTTCGTGCGTGGTCGGCGGGCGACACCGCACCCGGCCGCAGGGTGTGGAAGCTGCTGGCCGGCCTCGGCGTCACCGCCTTGCTCGTGCCCGAGAGGTTCGACGGCCTGGACGCCCATCCGGTGGACCTCGTCGTCGCCCTCGAGCGCCTCGGGCGATGGTGCGTGCCAGGCCCGGTAACCGAATCGATCGCCGTCGTCCCGACCCTGCTCGCCGCCGCCGATCAGACCGATCGCTGCGCCGGGCTGGCCTCCGGCGACCTGCTGGTCACCGTGGCGATGCCACCGGACACCCCCCGCGCCCTGGACGCCGACACCGCCGACCTGGTGCTGCTGGCAGGCGACGACGGTGTCAGCGAGGGCGCCGCCGGTGACCGCCACGAGTCGGTCGACCCCAGCCGCCGCCTCTACGACGTTACCGCGACCGGTCCGAGTTGGAGCGCAGATATCCAGCGCGCCAGGGACTTCGGGGTGCTGGCCACGGCGGCGCAGCTGATCGGCGGCGCGGAGGCGCTGCTGGCCGCCTCGGTCGACTACGCCAAGCAGCGCTCCCAGTTCGGCCGGGTGATCGGTTCCTACCAGGCGATCAAGCACAAGCTGGCCGACGTCCACATCGCGATCGAAATGGCGCGCCCACTGGTCTACGGCGCGGCGCTGTCAATGGATGCGTGCGACGTCCATGCGGCCAAGGCCGCGGCAGCCGAGGCGGCCACCCATGCGGCGCGCGCGGCATTGCAGACCCACGGCGCGATCGGGTACACCGCCGAGTACGACCTGTCGCTGTGGCTGCTGCGGGTGCAGGCGCTGCGGTCGGCCTGGGGCACCCCGGAGGCCCACCGGCGCCGGGTGCTGGAAACCTTGTGTGTGGAGGGGTCGTGACCGCGTCCGCGGAACGAGAGATGCTGCGCGAGACCGTCGCGGCCATGGTCGCCAAGCACGCGAGCCCGGCCGCGGTTCGTGCGGCGATGGTGTCCGGCCGCGGCTACGACGAGTCGCTGTGGCAACTGCTGTGCGAGCAGGTCGGCGCGGCCGCCCTGGTGATACCCGAGGAACTCGGCGGCGCGGGCGGGCAATTGGCCGACGCGGCAACCGTTCTGCGTGAATTGGGCCGGGCTCTGGTGCCTTCGCCCCTGCTGGGAACCACCCTGGCTGAGTTGGCGCTGCTGGCCGCACCCGAACCGGACGCCGAGACCCTGGCCGCCCTAGCTGAGGGCAGCCTGATCGGCGCACTGGTGCTCGACCCGGACTATGTGGTCAACGGCGACATCGCCGACGTCGTCGTGGCCGCACCGGAGGGGCGGGGGGGCCGGCTGAGCCGCTGGACCCGGTTCAGCGTGGAGCCCGTCGCCACCATGGACCCCACCCGCCGCCTGGCCCGCGTGCGACCCGAGGCGACCGAGGACCTGGGCGCCGACCCCGGCCTCGCCGACGTCGCGGCCGTCCTGGTGGCGGCCGAACAGGTCGGCGCCGCCGAACGGTGCCTGGAACTGACGGTTGACTATTCCAAGACCCGCGTGCAATTCGGCCGTCCGATCGGCAGCTTCCAGGCGCTCAAGCATCGGATGGCCGACCTCTACGTCGCCGTCGCCGCTGCGGCAGCCGTCGTGTCCGACGCGTGCACCGATCCCACGCCCACCAACGCCGCCGCCGCGCGTCTCGCCGCCACCGAGACCCTGCAGGCCGTGGCCGCCGAGGGTATCCAGTTGCACGGCGGAATCGCGATCACCTGGGAACACGACATGCACCTGTACTTCAAACGCGCACACGGCAGCGCGCACCTCCTCGACTCGCCGCGAGAACTGCTCGCCCGGCTCGCATCCGAGGTGTTCACGTCGTCGTGAACGCCTGCATCAACAGCCACGTCGCGCTGCGTGCGGGCATCCCCCCGTTTTATGTGATGGATGTGTGGCTCGCGGCGGCCGAACGCCAGCGCAGTCACGGCGATCTGGTGAACCTCTCGGCCGGCCAGCCCAGCGTCGGCGCACCCGAAGCGGTGCGCGCAGCCGCCGCCGCCGCCCTGCAGCGCAACGAACTCGGCTACACCGTGGCACTGGGCACGCGGCAGTTGCGCGCAGCGATCGCCGCGGATTACCGGCGGACGCACGGCATCGACGTGGAGCCCGACGCGGTGGTGGTCACCACCGGGTCCTCGGGCGGATTCCTGCTCGCATTCCTGGCCTGCTTCGATGTGGGCGACCGGGTGGCGCTGGCCAGCCCCGGGTACCCGTGCTACCGAAACATCCTGTCGGCGTTGGGGTGCGAGGTGGTCGAGATCCCGTGTGGGCCGCAGACGCGCTTCCAACCGACCGCGCAGATGTTCGCCGCACTCGACCCGCCGGTGCAGGGCGTGATCGTCGCCAGCCCCGCCAATCCGACCGGGACGGTGATACCGCCGGCCGAGCTTGCCGCGATCGCGTCCTGGTGCGAGGACTCGTCGGTGCGGCTGATCAGCGACGAGGTCTATCACGGCCTGGTCTACCCGGGGGCACCGCAGACCAGCTGTGCCTGGGCGACGTCACGAGACGCCGTGGTGGTCAACAGCTTTTCCAAGTACTACGCGATGACGGGCTGGCGATTGGGCTGGCTGCTGGTGCCGCCGGCGCTGCGTCGGGCGGTGGATTGCCTGACCGGTAACTTCACGATCTGTCCGCCGGTGCTGTCGCAGATCGCCGCGGTCGCGGCGTTCACGCCGGAGGCAACCGCCGAAGCCGATGGCAACCTGCGGCATTACGCGGCCAACCGCTCGCTGCTGCTCGACGGGTTGCGCCGCATCGGCATCGACCGGCTGGCGCCCACCGACGGCGCGTTTTACGTCTACGCCGACGTCTCGGACTTCACCGACGACTCGCTCCGGTTCTGCTCGACGTTGCTCGCCGACACCGGGGTTGCCCTGGCACCCGGCGTCGATTTCGACACCGTGCGCGGCACCTCGTGCGTCCGCCTCTCGTTCGCCGGGCCGGCGAGTGACATCGACGAGGCCCTGCGCCGGCTGGGGCCCTGGCTGCGCGCCCGCTGACCATCTCTTAATCCCCCAGCACCCGGTCGATGCGGGCCTCGAGGGCAGCGCGCTCACCCAGGTCGGCCACGTTGATGCCGAAGCGCTCGATCAGGGCGTCGACGACGGCGTCGGCGTCGCGCAACTGGACCTTCTCGCTGGTAGCGCCTCCGGCGTCCGAGCGATGCACGGTGAGCTCACGTCCGGCTAGATTCACGCGGCAGTCGTCCGTGACGATCGCGGCCATCAGCCCGGTCACGAAGATCGAGGACGGATGGGTGGAGACGAACCAGCTGCCCACCCGCAGGTCCGCCTGCGGCACGCTGCGGGTGCTGAACTCGTAGAGCGACCGCCACTCGTCACGGATCTGGGCCTGCAGGACCAGGCCAGCGCCGCCGTCGGTCAGCCGGTAGGGCCCGTGCGGCGTCTGTTGCGTGCTGCCGGTCACCATCCGAAGGGGCGAGGTCGGTGTCTCGCCGCCGAAGCCGACGTCGACCAGGTAGGGGCCCTCGGATCCGGGGAACGTCACCGCCAGCACTGTGTGCGTCTGCGCGGTTGCGGGCGCGTCGGGCGGGAGCATCCACAAGACCCGGCCCGCCAGGCGCCGCACCCGAAAGCCGATCTCGGCCAGCGCATACCCCATGAGCCCGTTCTGCTCGTAGCAGAAGCCGCCCCGGCACCGGTTGACCAGCTTGTCGCTCAGGGCTTCCGGACTCAGGTCGTCGACCGGCCGGCCCAGCACCGGATCGAGGTTTTCATACGGGATGTTGCGGGTGTGGGCGGTGACCAGATTCCGGAGCACGTCGAGCGTCGGCTCGGCGGCGCCGCGGTAGCCGATGCGGGCGAAGTACGCGTTCAGGTCGAACATCATGGAGCTATTCTGCTGGGGCCGCCGATTTCCGAAAGGGGCCCCCGCCCATGTGCTATCCCGTCCAGTGCAACACCTGTGGAAAAACGACATGGGCCGGTTGCGGAGACCACGTGGAGGAGGTCCGCACAGGCGTCCCGGAGTCACAGTGGTGCCCGGGCCACGCCCACTAGTCCGGTGGGAGCCCGCCACGGCGCACTGGCTGACCCCGTTGACGCGACTTACTTCGACCGGGCCCGTCGGCCGCCGCCCCAGGTGGTGAACCGGGCGGCGACCGAGTCCTTGACGGCCG
Source organism: uncultured Mycobacteriaceae bacterium (assembly GCA_903927745.1). Taxonomy (GTDB): domain Bacteria; phylum Actinomycetota; class Actinomycetes; order Mycobacteriales; family Mycobacteriaceae; genus Mycobacterium. The sequence goes on along the minus strand of CAIYOH010000108.1, from coordinate 8,578 downwards.
GCTTCCTGAAGCCCCGCATGTCAACGAGGGGCTCGCCGGCCGCGTCGGCGATCATCCGCCGGATCTCCGCCCGCCCTTCGGCCAGTGCGACCAGATCGGACGGGTCGCAGTCGAGCAGGACGGGGGGCAGTACTTCGACTTCCAGGGCGGCGGGCCGGTAGGGACGGCCGCGCATCACATCCCGCGGACCCTTGAGGGCCAGCGGGACGATGGGGACCCCCGCACTGGCGGCCAGCTTGAAGGCGCCCAACCGGAAGGGGTATGTGCCGGGGGTGTCGCGGCGTTCGCCCTCGGGGAAAATATGAATGGACGCGCCCTGCGTCAGCAGCGTCTGCATCCGCTCATAGGACGCCAGCGAGGACTCCAACGAGGCCGGTTCGAGGGCGATGACACCGAGGCGTTCGGCGATCACCCCGAACAGTCCCGAGAACAACCGCCCCTTTCCCGTCATCGACACCGGCCGGTCGAACGCGGCCATCAGCAGGAGGGGATCCATGTCGGTGGGGTGGTTGCTCACATAGAGCGCCTGCCCCTCCGGGAGCGGGACACCGGTGCGGCGGAACGGCATTCCGGTCAGCGCGAACATCAGCCCAACCCTGCGTCGGGCAGCCCGCCAGGTGGCGGCCCGGCTCCGCGGCACCAGTGCCGAGCCGACAGTGAGCAGGACAACGATCATCGCCACGCCCGCGATGTAGGCGCCGACAACGCTCTGACGACACCGGTCGGCGAACGTTTGCGCCCGGAACACGCCCAGGCGGGCCATCGTCATGGCGAGCCGCAACCGTCCCGCCGCAGGCTTGCCCAAGGTTCCGTCCCGATACGCCTGACGGGTTTCTTGGCGCCGCAGCTTGCCACTGGAGGTTTTGAGCACGCCGCCTCTCGGGATCAGCGCCACGTCGTCGGCCGAGGTGCCCGTCGTCGCGACCACCGCCGCGCGGATCGCGGCCTTGATCTCGTCGTGGCGGGCCGCCTCGGTGGCGGTTTCGGCGACCACCACGATCCCCTCGCCGTGCTCGGGCATGTCCTCGCCGAACGCGATGACGCACCCCTTGCGCACCCCGGGGACCTCGCCGACGGCCCGCTCGATGTCCTGCGGGTGATAGTTGCGGCCTGCCTTGATGATCAGGTCCTTGATGCGGCCGGTGATGAAGAGTTCCCCGTCGGCCAGGTAGCCGAGGTCGCCGGTGTCGAGCCAGTCACCGAACCGGATCGCGGCGGTGGCGTCGGGCCTGCCGAAGTAGCCGGACATCACCGACTTCCCCTGGATCAGCACACGGCCCTCGTGGCGATCCGGCACCGGGTGACGGTTCTCATCCGTCGCCCCGACGACCTGGACCTGCTGATCACCGATCGGCGTGCCCGCGGTCACCAGGCTCCTGGTCCGGGATCCGGGACTTGCGGGAACGGCGAGACGGTCCACGGCCAGCCGGTCCGCGTCGACGATGTCCACGCGCGGGCCCTGCGGCCGACCGCGGGAGATCGTCACCGCGACGCAGGTCTCGGCGAGCCCGTAGGCCGGTGCCAGCGCGCTGCGGCGGAAGCCGTACGGCTCAAAACGGCGGCAGAAATCATCGAGGCCGGTGGCCCGGACGGGCTCCGCACCCAGCACCGCGAGTTCGACGCTGGACAGGTCGAGCCCCGCGATGTGGTCGTCCGAGACGCGCCCCGTGACGTGGTCGAGGCCGAACGGCGTGCTCGCGATGGCCTTCGCCCGAAACCTGTCGATGGCCCACAGCCACGACGCCGGTTTGGTGAGGAAGTCGATCGGCGACATCAGCACGACCGTGGCTCCCGTGCAGAGCGCGATCCCCATCCACGTCCCGATGAGCCCGAAGTCGTGGTAGAGGGGCATCCAGGACACCCCGGTGTCGCCGGGATGGAGGCCGCCGGCCATGGTGGCCTCGCTGATCGCCCGGGTGTTCGCCAGCAGGTTGGCGTGGGTCAGCGCCACGCCCTTGGGGTCGCCCGTGCTCCCGGATGTGTATTGGATGAAGGCCAGCTCCGGCGGCGTCTCGACACAGAACAGCCCCGTAGTGGCATCGCCGAGGTCGGCCGGAGTCACGGATGCCCGCAGGGACGGGGTGACCGTGCACAGCAGATCGCCCGCCGCCTTGAACATCGGATCGGAGATGACGATGGCCGCCCCGGCGCTGCGCAGGATCCGGCCGTGCCGCTCGACGTAGCCATCCAGGTCGTCGAGTCGCACGGGCGGATAGATCGGCACCGGCACCCCGCCCGCACACAGCGCGCCGACGAACGCGACGAAGAAGTCGGGCCCCGTCGCCGTCACGATCGCGACCCGCTCTCCGTGGACCAGGCCGAGGTTGACCAGGCCCGCGGCTGCGCGGCGCCCGCGTTCCCACAGGTCGGCGTAGGTGAGATCGCTCACCTCGCCGTCCGGCGTCAGGAATTTCAGGTGGGGATGGGGGCCGGTGGTCTCGGCGCGGGTGCGGATCAGCTCGAGCAGGGTCGACACTCCGGGCATCAGCTGATCAATGCTCGTGATCTCGATGCTCGATGTCGAATCGTCGCGGGCCGGTGCCTGCGGCAGCCGCGCGATGGCCGGCTGGCGGCCGCCCGCTGTGGCGCCGCCGAGCGCTGTCTCGACCGCTTCGAGCACGTCACGGGGCCGGCGGAACCGCCCCATCGCGTCCGACGGCAGCTCAACGGAGTAGGCGTCCCCCACCCGGATCAACAGATCGGCGAGCTCGATACTGCCAAGCCCGAGCTGTTCCTCGAAATCCATGTCGAGAATGTCGGGATCATCGACCGGATCGAGGCCCGCATCCCTCAGGACACCCGCCAGTTCGTCGCGCAAGCGCTGCTCAGACTGCATTTTTAGCGGACACCCCTTCCAGCTGCTATCCAGCTTGGCGCCCGTCTGCACGACCGCTACGTCTAACGCCTGCCTGAGTATATTGCGGGGCCGCGCCCGAGCCCGTATTTTTAGTGCAACGACCCCCGCTGGGCGCCTGTAAACTCTCTCTTGGGCACATACCCGCCCTGAAGTTTTCTACACCATCGCGATCACGGGGAAAATTCTGATCGCGGCGGAGCAGGCGGCAGTAACTTTTTTACGCCAATCGCCGATATGCCCGGCGGTGAAGGGGGAGCATTCTCATGACACAGGCAACACCGGGTGGCGGCAAAGGAGTCGAGATGAGTGACCTGCGCTACACCCCCGACTACCTCAACGCGCGAGACGCCCTCGCCTTCTATCGGGGTGGAAACACCCAGAGTCAGGTGATCGGGACGTGCTTTTTCGACAGTCCTGCCGACGACTCCGCATCGGTGCACGCCATGATGCGGGATCGCATCGCAGCCCGGGTGCCGCACATCCCCCGGCTGGTGCAGCGTGTCGTCGCCACCCCGATGAAGCTGGCCCCGCCCGCGTGGTTCAGCGCGGAGAACATTGACCTCGACTACCACGTGCGCAGCAAGCGCGTCCCCGGCGGAAAGATCACGGAGCTGATGCGCGCGGTCGAGGACGTCGTGGACTCCCTCGACATGACTCGCCCGCCGTGGCGGGTCTACGTCGTCGAGGGTTTCGACGACGGCAAGTGGGCCCTGGTTCTGCAGGCCCATCACGTGCTGGGCGACGGGGCGGCGTGCATCGCGCTCTTCGGCGCGGCCTTCGCCGACATGGACTTCGTGGCGCCACAGGTCGACCGCACCATGGTCTTCGTCCCGCCGGCGCGTGAACTCGTCCAGCAGGCTTTCAGGTGGCAGGTCAACGGCGTCGCGCAGAAATACAGGGACACGATCGCAATGCTGCGGTCACCCAACCTCGTGACGACGACGGCGAGCAAGCTGACCCGGCTGGCGAAGCTCGTGTGGCGTGAAGTCCGGCACCCGTACAAGCCGGCCGCGATCAACCGGCCCGCCAGCGGCGAATGGGTCTTCCGGACCACCTCACGGCCGCTCGGCGAGCTCAAGGCGCTGGCTGAGAGCACCCCTCGGGCGACGGTGAACACCGTCTTCCTGTCGGCGGCTGCCCATGCCCTCAAGGAAGCGCTGGCCGCGGAGGACCAGCCGCTGCAGGCACCCCTGAAGATCGGGATCCCCAAGAGTCTGCGTAAAGACACCGACGACGTCGCTGTCAACTCGTGCACGCTGACGTCCAACCTGGTCATCGCGGCGCCCCTGGAGCGGCAGGCGCCCGCGGAGCTCCTCCAAACCATCACCGACCGGCTGCGCGACGCCCTCGACTCCGACGAGCCCGGGCTGCGCTCCATGCTCGGCAAGGGCGGCGCAGTCCAGAGCTGGCCGATGAAGTGGAACGTCACCGCCACCATGCTGCACGGCCCGCCGGACGGCCTGTACAGCGTCGGCAGCCACCTCGAGCAGGTCATGTTCTCCGCGCTCCCCGGCGGCACCAAGGCTCTTGGCCTGATCGGGTCGGCGTACAACGGCAACCTGTCGATCACGGTCGTCGCAGACCGTTCGCTGGCCGCATTCGCCGACCGTGTCTGCGCCGGCATGCAGGAATGGATGGACGACCTCGCCAACCAGGTCGCCGCCTAGGACCGTGCCGCAACAACCGTCCCCGCAGACGGCGGCCAGTTCCATCCCGACCGCACGCACCGCCGCGTTCTTCGACCTGGACAAAACGATCCTCGCCAAGTCGAGCACGGTCGAGTTCGGCAAACAGTTTGTGGGCCGCGGTCTGCTGCGCCGCCGCGCGTTGCTCAAATCGGGCTACGACGAGCTCACCTTTTTGTTCTCCCGTGCGGAACGTGATCGCCTGTATCGGATGCGCGTCCACATGGCCAACATGTGCACCGGTTGGGATTCGGCGCAGGTCAGGTCGATCGTCAACGAGATGATGGACGAGATCGCGATGCCACTGGTCTTCGCGGGCGCCGCGGACCTGATCGCCGATCACAAACGCCGAGGTCACGATGTCGTCATCGTCTCGGCGTCGGCCGAGGACATCGTCGAACCGATCGCCAGCACCCTGGGCGCCACCCATGCGATGGCGACCCGGCTGGCCATCGAGGAGGGCAAGTACACCGGCGATGTGGCTTTCCACTGTTACGGCGAACGCAAGGTGCACGCGATCCACGAGCTGGCAGCTCGTGAGGGATATCCGCTGGAGCACTGCTACGCCTATTCCGACTCGATCTCCGACTTACCGATGCTCGAAGCGGTGGGCTACCCCAGCGTGGTCAACCCGGGCCGCGGTCTGCGCAGGGAAGCGACCCAGCGCGGTTGGCCCGCCCTGACCTTCTCCCGGCCCCGAAACCGCGCACCAGCGCGCGGGTGACCGAGGGGGAATTTACAGCCAGGTGTCCGGCGTCGTGGCGGTGAGAAACGCCTCCAGGTCGTCGCGCCAGGGGGCCGGGGTCGTCTTGTCCGGTTCGATGCCGGTGTATTCGCCGCGGTAGAACAACAGCGGCCGCGGCTTGGCAGCGGCCGAATCCGAGAGTGATCGGACCGCGCCGAACACCACGAAGTGATCACCCCCGTCGTGGACGGAGGCCACCGTGCAGTCGATGTGGGCCAGCGATCCGTCGATGATCGGCGAGCCGAGCGGCGAGGGATGCCAGGCGATGCCGGCGAACTTGTCGGGTTCTGTGGACCCGAAGCGCGCGCAGACATCCTTCTGCTGTTCCCGCAGCACGTTGACGCAGAACCGGCCGCTGGCTTCGATGGCCGTCCAGGACCGCGAGACCTTGGTGGGGCAGAACAGCACCAGCGGCGGATCCAGCGACAGCGCCGCAAACGACTGGCAGGCAAATCCGATCGGTGTCTCGTCGTGCACGGTGGTGATGATGGTGATGCCGGTGCAGAACTGGCCCAGCACCTGCCGGAAGGCACGCGGATCTATCGGAGCCGACATACGCCTCAGGTTAGCCGCGGGCGCCGGCCGCGAAGTCATGGCCCCACAGGCTGACAGCGGTGCTTTCCCGGACGATCCAATCGTCGTCGGCGACTTGGCGCCCCTCGCAACCGAACTCGACGTCGAACCCGCCCGGAGTCTTCATGTAGAACGACAACATCAGGTCGTTGACGTGGCGGCCCAGCGTGGCCGACATGGGCACCTTGCGGCGCAACGCACGGTCCAGGCATAGCCCCACATCGTCGGAGTTACCCACCTCGACCATCAGATGCACGATGCCGCTGGGCGTCGGCATGGGCAGAAAAGCAAGGCTGTGGTGCCGCGGATTGCAGCCGAAGAACCGAAGCCATGGCGGCTCGCCGTCGGCAGGCCGGCCCACCAACTGCGGCGGCATGCGCATCGAGTCACGCAGCTTGAAGCCGAGTACGTCCCGGTAGAAGTGCAGAGCCTCGACGTCGTCTCGGGTGGACAACACCACGTGACCCAAGCCTTGATCGCCGGTGACGAACATGTGCCCGTAGGGGCTGACCACCCGGCGGTGCTCCAATGCCACACCGTGGAAAACCTCCAAGCAGTTGCCCGACGGGTCGGAGAAGCGGATCATCTCGTGCACCCGGCGATCGGCCAACTCGGCGGCGGTCGCCTCTTTGTACGGGACGCCCTCAACCTCAAGCCGATTCCGGATTTCTTGCAGACCTGCGGCGTCTGCGCATTCCCACCCGGCCTCGATGAGCCGGTCGTGTTCCGCCGGCACAATCACCAGGCGGGCCGGGTAATCGTCCATCCGCAGATACAGCGCGCCCTCGGTGTCACCGTTGCCCTCGACCATGCCGAGCACTTTCAGCCCGTACTCGCGCCACGCCGCTATGTCGGTGGCGCCGATGCGCAGGTACCCCAAAGACCGAATGCCGGTGTCGGCGGTCACGTTCACACTCACACCATGGTGTCGGAGGGCGGCAGCCCGAACTCGTGGTTCCCGAAGATCATGTAGGCGCGCTCGGGGTCGTTTGCGGCGTGCACCCGCCCGGCGTGGGCGTCGCGCCAGAACCGCTGGATCGGTGCGACGTTTTCCAGGGCGGTGGCGCCGGACGCCTCGAACAGCCGGTCGATGGCGGAGATCGACCGCCCGGTGGCACGCACCTGGTCGCGGCGCGCGCGGGCGCGCAGCTCGAACGGAATCTCCTTGCCGTCGAGCAGCAACTGGTACTCCTCGCCGACGTTGCCGCTCAGCTGTCGCCACGCGGCGTCGATGTCGCTGGCGGCCTCGGCGACGCGGACCTTGGCGAACGGGTCGTCCTTGGCCTTCTCGCCGGCGAACGCGATGCGCATCCGCTTGCCTTGGTGTTCCACGTGAGCCGCGTAGGCGCCGTAGGCCATGCCGACGATCGGCGCCGAGATGGTGGTCGGGTGCATCGTGCCCCAGGGCATTTTGTAGACCGGCGCGGTGTTGGTCTGCAGCCCCGCGGCGGTGTGGTCGTTCATCGCCTTGTAGGACAAGAACCGGTGGCTGGGAACGAAGGCGTCCTTGACCACCAGGGTGTTGCTGCCGGTGCCGCGCAGGCCGACCACGTGCCATACGTCGTCGATGGTGTAGTCGCCGAGGGGCATGAGGAAGCTGCCGAAGTCGACCGGCCGGCCGTCCTTGATGACGGGGCCGCCAACGAACGCCCAGGTCGCATGGTCGCATCCCGACGACCAGTGCCACGCCCCGTTGACCAGGTAGCCGCCATCGACCACGGTGCCCGCGCCCATCGGGGCGTACGACGAGGAGACCCGCACGGTCGGGTCGTCGCCCCACACTTCCTCTTGGGCCCGCTGATCGAATTGGGCGAGGTGCCAGTTGTGCACACCCAGGATCGAGGTTGCCCATCCGGTGGAGCCGCACGCGCTCGCGATCCGGCGGACGGCGTCAAAGAACAGCGTGGGGTCGCACTGCAACCCGCCCCACTGCTCGGGCTGCAGCAGGCTGAAGAATCCGGCCTCGTCGAGCTCGTCGACCGTCTCCTTGGGCAGCCGGCGCAGGTCCTCCGTCGCCCTGGCACGGTCGCTGATGCGCGGCAGCAAATCGTCGATGGCGGCGATCACGGCTTGGGCGTCGCGTTGTTGAATAGTGGTCACTGAAGTTTGCCTCCCGGGCGAGCGGACGTACCCCCAAGATTAGAACACGTTCCGATTGGTGTCGAGCAGTGTGTTGCTGCGCCTGGCAGCGGCTCTTATCGGATTTCTGTAACATGTTCTAGTCTTGAGGAGAGGGAGGGACGGGCCTTGTCCGAGGTGATTCCCGACGAGCCGCTCGGCGACCACGTCCTCGAACTGCAGATCACCCGGGTCATCGTCGAGACCGACGACGCGCGATCACTGGTTTTCGCCGCGCCGGGCGGTGCGGGCGATCCGGTCATCCCCCCGCAGCGGCTGCGCTACGCGCCCGGTCAGTTTCTGACGCTGCGGGTGCCCAGCGAGCGAACCGGCTCGGTGGCCCGGTCCTACTCCCTGTCCAGTTCGCCCTTCACCGACGACGCACTGGCCGTCACCGTCAAACGCACCGCCGGCGGTTACGCATCCAACTGGCTGTGCGACCACGCGCACCCCGGAATGCGAATTCATGCCCTCGCCCCGGCGGGCACCTTTGTGCCCACGACCCTGGACGCCGACTTCCTGCTGCTGGCCGCCGGCAGCGGGATCACGCCGATCATGTCGATCTGCAAGTCGGCGCTGTCGCAGGGCAGCGGGCAGGTG
>CAIYOH010000107.1 GCA_903927745.1 uncultured Mycobacteriaceae bacterium | reverse complement strand
TTGCTAATTGATAGTTTCACAGGCTCATCAGATGTCAATAGGGTTAATTTTCCCGTGGGCGATTTCACTTATGCGGTGCCCTGGCTGATCTGTTATGGCGGTGCACTACACTGCGGCTCTTCGGCAGCTCAGACCGGGTTCTGACATGCGGAGCGGCGACAGGTAGCAGGTCGGGGACCGCCCGGAAGGTCATGGTCTGACGCAGGCCTAGATAGTCTCCGTCGAACTGACTTTCGATTGGGCCCCCTTCGCAGCTGATTGTGACAAATGTCGCATCGTCGTCTCGGATGAGCTGTGTGGCCCGCGGATCGGCCCGTTTCGCCAACATCTGGCGCAGCAGGCCGAGCGTGGGCACGATCTTCATGCTGGTGACGGCGAACACGCCCAGGCCCGACTCGAAGGTGCAGCCCGGATTCGTCGTCAACGGCCGGTCGTTGCTGTAGGTCCAGGGGCTGGTGTTGGACACCCACACGAAATGCACGCCCCCGATGGGGTCGCTGTCCGGCAGTTGCAGAGTCAGGCGGGGCTGGCGGCGGCTGAACCGAACCGCGGTGGGCACCGCCACGCGCCAGTAGCGCAACGCGTTGACCTTGATGCCCTTGATGCGCTTGGCCTCCACCCCGGCCACCACCTGGGCGTCGACGCCCATTCCGGCGTTGAGCACCGCCCAGCGCTCGCCGCAGTCGATCAGGCCGATGCGGCGCCAGGTCTGGTCGCGGCGGTAGTCGTCGATCAGCTCGATGAGCGCATTGGTGGCGGCCACCGGGTCGGTCGGGATGCCCAGCGACCGCGCCAGCACATTGGCCGAGCCGCCGGGTAGCACCCCGACGGCGGGTAGGCGCGCCGGCGGAACCGATCCGGGGCGGCCCAGCATCCCGTTGACCACGCCGCTCACCGTGCCGTCGCCGCCGTGCACCACGACAAGGTCCACCCCGTCGGCGATCACCTGCTGTGCGAGTGCGGTGCCGTGGCCCTGGTCCGTGGTGTGCTGGATCGTCAGGTTCACCCGGCTTCGCAGTGCGTGTGCGACGAGGTCCCGTGCGGCCGGGGTGGTGGAGGTGGCGGTGGGGTTGACGATCAACACGGCGCGCATGGGGAACGAGCCTATGCGGGGCGCCGCCCATGACTACGCTGGCGTTGTGACGGCGTCCCGTGATCCGGCCGGAGCCGCAGCCCCCGCTCCCGTGCGCGCCGCGGGCGTGATCGTTGCGATCCAGGGTCTGGCCGCGCTCGCGATGGCCGCGGTTCTGGTGGTGCGCGGAATCGCCGGCGCCGACCAGCATGTGGTCAACGGTCTGGCCACGGCGGCCCTGTTCGTTGTCATCGGCGGCGTGGTGCTCGGCGCCGGACGCGCGCTGACGGTCGGCAGGCGTTGGGGCCGCGGGCTGGCAATCATCACCCAGCTCCTGCTGCTGCCCGTTGCGTGGTACCTGGTGAGCGGCTCGCAGCAACCCGCCGCCGGCGTTCCGGCGGGCATCCTGGCGCTGGCCGTGTTGGCGATGCTCTTCACGCCCGCCGCGCTCCGCTGGGCCACCGGCGGGGGCGGATCCGCGTCGGGGTAACGCCGGGACACGGGCTCATGCGTGGACGTTCAGCGCGTGGAGGATCGTGGCGAATTTCGTTGTCGTTTCTGCGACTTCGGCATCTGGGTCGGATTCGGCGACGATCCCGCCGCCTGCGCGTGCGAGGGCGGTGCGGCGGTCGGCCGACAGCTGCGCACAGCGGATGGACACCACCCACTGGCCGTCGCCATCGGCATCGCACCACCCCACGGCGCCGGCATAGAAACCCCTGTCGCCGTCCAGTTCGGCGATGAGGTCGGCGGCGGCATCCGCCGGCACCCCTCCCACCGCCGGGGTCGGGTGCAGTGCCAACGCCACATCGATTGCCGTGGTGGAGATATCGCGGAGACGGCCGCTGATCGGGGTGCACAGGTGCCACACGGTTGCGGTGCGGCTCAACTGTGGCTCGGCGGCGATCGTGAGGTCGTCGCACAGCGGCTCCAGCACGGCCCGCATGCTCTCGACCACCAGTCGGTGCTCGTGCTGATCCTTGGCCGACGCCGCCAGCGCCGCGGCGCTCGCGGCGTCGGCGTCGGGGTCGACCGCACGCGGGGCAGATCCGGCGAACGGCCGGCAGAAGACGCGGTCACCGGAGCGTGCGACCAGCAACTCGGGACTGGCGCCCACCAGCGCCGCGCCCGCGTAGTCCGGGCCCGCGGCGCTCAAGTCGACAAGGTAGCCGTAGGCGGCGGGGTCAGCGTCGACAAGCCGGCGCAGGATGATGCGGGCGTCCATCGGCGCGTCGGCGATGAGCCGCAACGCTCGGGAGAGGACCACTTTGCGCAGCGGATTACCGGGCTCGGCCAACCGGTCTTTTGCCGCGCTGACCCGGCGGCGGTAGTCGTCCGGCGGCGGCACGGCGGCGGCGATATGCACCGACGGCAGCGGCCCCGTCGGCCAGTCCGGCAGCCCCCCAGCGTGCCGCACGACTTCGGGCGCCATCAGCGCGGCAGGGCCGCCCACGTCGAAAGGCAATGCGCCCAACACGATCGGAGTCGACCCGGAGTGCAGCGCCGCCTGCGCGGCGCCCACATCGCAGTAGAGCGCCCGCACGCCGTCGGCAACGAGGGTCTGCGTGGGCCCGCAGAGAACGAACGGGGGTTCGGCGAGTCTCACCCGGGCGTTAACGCCTGCAGCTGGCCGGTGAGTCCGAGCGCGGCGAGTTGTCGCGCCCCGTGTTCGAACCCGCACACCGCGATCGAGCAGGGGATCATCCAGAAGCGGCGCCCCTCGATCAGGGGCAGCTCGACCCACCGGGTGATGACCGAGCGGAGGATATGGCTGTGCGCCACGAACACCATGTCCCGCGTCGCCATGTGCTCCAGCGCCAGCGCGACGGCCGTGTCGGCGCGATCGCTGACGTGCTGCACACTCTCGCCGCCGGGACATCCATGCGTCCACACCATCCAATCGGGAACCGTTTCGTGGATCTGCGGGGTCGTCAACCCCTCGTACGAGCCGTAGTCCCATTCGGCGAGCAACGGCGACACCTCGTCGACCTCGAGTCCGGCCAACCGGGCCGTGGTCAGGGCGCGGATGCGCGGGCTACTGATCACCATCGGGTCGGCGAGTTCCAGATCGCGCAGGACGCGCCCGGCGAGCTCGGCCTGGACTCGGCCGGTGTCGGTCAGCTCAAGGTCGGTGCGTCCGGTGTGCTGGCCGGATTTCGACCACGCGGTCTCGCCGTGGCGCAGGAGTACCAGCCGGTGTTGTTGGACGCCCATGGCAGACGATTCTGCCCGACGACGGGCGGTGCGTCTCGGCGACCGTCACGCCCGGCAAACGTGCGAGGATAGCCGGTGTGAGGAAGACCCGGGTGCTGGCGGTGGCCAACCAGAAGGGCGGCGTCGCCAAGACGACGACGGTCGCGTCGCTGGGCGCGGCGATGGTGCAGCGGGAGCAGCGGGTGCTGCTCGTCGATCTGGATCCGCAGGGGTGTTTGACGTTCTCACTCGGTCTGGATCCCGACAAGCTGCCGATGTCCGTCCACGAGGTACTGCTGGGCGACGTCGAGCCGAGCGCCGCGCTGGTCGCCACCGAGGAGGGAATGACGTTGCTGCCGGCCAACATCGACCTGGCCGGCGCCGAGGCGATGCTGCTGATGCGGGCGGGCCGCGAGTACGCGCTCAAGCGGGCGCTGGCCAAACTCACCGACCAGTTCGACGTGGTCATCATCGACTGCCCGCCGTCGCTGGGCGTCCTCACGCTCAACGGCCTGACGGCCGCCAGCGAGGTGATCGTGCCGCTGCAGTGCGAGACGTTGGCCCACCGCGGCGTCGGCCAGCTGCTGCGCACCGTCTCCGATGTCCAGCAGATCACCAACCCGGACCTGCTGCTGCTCGGAGCGTTGCCCACTCTCTTCGACTCCCGCACTACCCACACCCGTGACGTGTTGCTCGACGTGGCCGACCGCTACGACCTGCCAGTGCTTGCACCGCCGATCCCGCGCACGGTGCGTTTCGCCGAGGCCAGCGCCTCGGGTTCGTCGGTGATGTCCGGACGCAGGAACAAGGGCGCGTCCGCCTATGCCGAGCTGGCCACGGCGTTGCTCACATCCTGGGCGACGGGCAAACCGCTGCCCACCTTCGCCGTCGACGGCTAGCCCAGCGCCACCACGGTGTCGCCCCGCTGCTCGACCACCCAGGATCCGGCCACCGCGGGCACGACGGCCGCAGTGCTGGGTGCCCGGTCCACCGCGATGTAGCGCTCGTTAGTGCCGCTGAGCGGGTCGTAGACACCGATCCCACCGGTCACCGGCACCAGCAGCCGGCCCGCCATCATCACGGCCGGCCCCAGCGGCGTCTTCGCACCCGCAGCAATCGTGTAGCGAAGCGCGAATCGGCCGGCGTCGAACACCATCAGGGAATCGCCGATCCACCAGGTGATGAGGCTGCCCGCCTGGGACACGGCCGCCGCATTGGACGGCGGCTCGCGCAGCGGCGTGCTCGATACCGTGGCGCCCGTCTCGTCCACCACCTCGACCCGGGGTTGCGCACCCGAGCCGCCGGGCAGGTAGACCGCCGTGTTGTTCTCCCAGACGGCGAGCACCCGCGCACCGGCCTCGGTCCCGGGCTCGGGCACGATCTTCTGCTGCGGTTCGTCGTCATCCTTGCCCGGCCGCAACAGCACCAGCCGCAGGCCGGCTGGATTCGCGCAGTTCTCCAGCACCGACACCGCCGACGAACTGGCTGCCGCCGACACGAGCGTGCACCCCGAGTGCAGCCCCCGGTTCACCGGTTTCACGCGCGCGTCGGTCTCGCCGTAGGTGAGCACCCGGACCAGGTCCGAACGCCACAACTCGAGGCGGGTGTCGCCGATCGACAACACCGTCATGCTGTCTGAGGACAGGCGCACCCGCGGGTCGGCGTAGCCGCTGCGGGCGGGCCCGCGGCTCCCGGTGGCGCTGTTGAGCCCGCTGACCTGCCCGCACCCCCGGTCGTCGCGATAGACGGCGACGACGGAGTGGTAGACCCACGACAGCCCGCACAGGTCGGTGTCCCGCGTGTAGCTCCAGCGCGACTCACCCGTGCCGGCGTCGCGCCCGTCTACCCGCCGGCCTTCCCCGGTGGCGACCGTCCCGCCCACCACGACGGGAGCGGCGGTGGCGGGGCTGGCGGCTGTCCACAGCTGACGCAGGGTCCCCGGGACGTCACGGGCGGTGGGTGGAGTGGGCACCGCGACCCCGGCGGTGCGACTGACGGTGGCGCGGGCGTCGGATGTCCACCAGATCAGCGCCGCGGCCAAGGCGACAACGACCGCGATAGCCGCGGCGCCCAGAACATCGCCTCTGGTCCGGCGCTCTGGTTTGACCATCCGTCGGCGCGTGCGCCTTAGTCGGCGGGCGTGACGGCGGGTGTGGCGGTCGCCCCCACTGACGCCGCCGGGGACTCCGATGGATTGCGACGCCGACGGCGGCGCCGACTCGACCCGGGGTTGCCGGACGGGGCGCCGGCGGGCGCCTCCGCGGTGGAGTCGTTGGACGTGGCCGCGTTACCGTCGGGGTGTCCGCTGGCGGCCTGGCCGCCACGGGTGCGGCGACGCCCCGAACGTGGCGTGTTCCGCGCTGCGCCCGACCCCGAGGACCCCGAAGACCCAGAGGACCTCGAAGAAACCGAAGAACCCGTGTCGCCGCGAGATTCGCGGCGCTTGACCGGCGACGTACGGGGTGAGCCGATGGTGCCGCGAGCCTCGGCGGGAATGCCCAACTCCTCGTACAGGTGGGGCGAATTGGAGTAGGTTTCGGCCGGATGGGGTGAATCCAGGCCCAGCGCCTTGTCGATCATCGTCCACCGGGGCAGCTCGTCCCAGTCCACCAGCGTCACCGCGACACCGGTCTTGCCGGCGCGCCCGGTCCGGCCGATCCGGTGCACGTAGGCCATCTCGTCCTCGGGGATCTGGTAATTGATCACGTGGGTGACGTCGTCGATGTCGATGCCGCGGGCGGCCACGTCGGTGGCGACCAGGACGTCCACGTCGCCGGTGCGGAACGCCGCGAGAGCCTTTTCGCGCGCGATCTGACCCAGGTCGCCGTGCACGGCACCGACCTTGAAGCCGCGCTCGGCCAGGTCGTCGGCGACCTTCTGCGCGGTGCGCTTGGTGCGGGTGAAGATCATGGTGGCGCCTCGGCCCGCGGCCTGCAGTACGCGGCTGACCAGCTCCACCTTGTCCAGCGCGTGCGCCCGGTAGACGAACTGCTCTGTGGTGTCGTGCGTGGCGGCCGAGTGCGGCGCCTCCGCCCGGATGTGCGTGGGCTGGTTCATGAAGGTGCGCGCGAGCGTGATGATCGGACCCGGCATGGTCGCCGAGAACAGCATGGACTGCCGGTTCTCGGGGGTCTGCCGAAGGATGCGCTCGATGTCGGGCAGGAAGCCGAGGTCCAGCATCTCGTCGGCCTCGTCGAGCACCAGGACTGCCAGCCCACCCAGCTGCAGGTGGCGCTGCTGGGCCAGGTCGAGCAGGCGGCCGGGGGTACCGACCACCACGTCGGCGCCGGCCTGCAATGCCTCGATCTGGGGCTCGTAGGGGCGCCCGCCGTAGATCGCGACGACGGACAGGGGCCGCGGCCCGCCGGGACCCCCGTCAGCGGTGAGGTACTTCGCCGCGCCCGCCAGGTCCTCGGTGACCTGAAGGCACAGCTCGCGGGTGGGCACCACGACCAGGGCGCGGGGGGCGCCGTTGAGCTCTGGCACCCCGACTCCGGAGGTGATGCGGTTCAGCAGCGGCGCGCCGAATGCGAGGGTCTTACCCATTCCGGTGCGGGCCTGACCTATGACGTCGTCGCCGGTCAACGCCAGCGGCATGGTCAATTCCTGGATGGCGAAGGGGCTTGTGATGCCCCGTTCGTCCAGGGCGCGCACGATTTCATCGCGGATGCCGAGGTCGGCGAACGACATGGGTGGGCTGGCCTCAGTGGGCTCAGTGGCCTCAGTGGCCCCGGTGGGGTCGGTGGGGTCGGTGGTGCTTGTCGGTGCGGTCATACGCGGTTCTAGGGCCTTTCGGTGACGTTATTCGGTGTGTCGTTGGTGTTCTGTCGCGTCACGCGCGCACGAGTTCCGACTCCGAATACGTCGCCGAGCAGCGGGCCCAGCAGGTGCACGCACATTTCACGGGTACCGGCTACGTGCCAGTGCCGACCTCCAGCATAGCTGGCCGACAGCCGGCCCCCATGCACGGCCGGCGGAGCCGCCTTACAGTGTTGACATGACCCGGCCCACCTGCGAGCCCTCCTCCGGCGACCGGGTGGAGCATTCACCGGCCCCACGGCTGTCGGCCGATCACCCGGGCGTCAACGAATTGTTCGCGGTGCTGGCCTACGGCGAGATCGCCGCGTTCTACCGGCTCACGGACGAGGCGCGGATGGCGCCCGACCTGCGTGGCCGCATCTCGATGGCGAACATGGCCGCCGCCGAGATGGGCCACTACGCTCTGCTGCGCGACGCCCTGGACCGCCGCGGTGTCGACGTGGTGGCGGCCATGACGAAATATGTGTCCGTACTCGAGAACTACCACCGGCTGACGATGCCGAGCACCTGGCTGGAAGCCCTGGTGAAGACATATGTCGCCGACGCCCTGGCCGCTGACTTGTACCTGGAGATCGCCGACGGACTGCCCGACGAGGTCGCTGAGGTGGTGCGTGCGGCGCTGGCGGAAACCGGGCATTCCCAGTTCGTCGTCGCCGAAGTGCGCGCCGCGGTGACCGCCAGCGGCAAGCAGCGCAGCCGCCTGGCGCTGTGGTCGCGTCGTCTACTGGGTGAGGCGATCACCCAAACCCAGTACGTGCTGGCCGACCACGACGAGCTTGTCGATCTGCTGGTGTGGGGTGCCGGCGGGCTGGGTCACCTCACGGCGTTCTTCGACCGGGTGCAGCAGACTCACGACCGGCGAATGCACGAACTCGGGCTGGCCTGAGCTGATCAGCGCGTGCAGGTCGCCTGGTTGGTGTTGGTGGTGGACGCCACTACGGTCTGACCGGCGGCATTGACCACTGAGCAGTTGAGTCGGGCGTAGAAGCTGCTTGCGACTACCGACACGGATTGCACGTCGGGATTCAGCACGATCACCCGCGACCACGGCAGCGAGACGTTGAAATCGGTGGCGGTGTAGCCCCGCGCGTCGGTGTAGGTGACGTTGACCAGGTCCAGCATTTGCTTGGATCCGGCCACCGAGTAGAAGACGGTGCGCGGATTGAGCGGGGGCGCCGGCGCAGCTGCGCCCGGGGGTGCGACCGCCGGCGCGGCATTGGGCGTGGTGACCCGGGAGAACGTCTCGACCGGCAACTGGGGTGTGAGCCGGGCCGAGCTGGATGGGCTCGCCGGGCTCGATGGGCTCGGTGAGGCGTCGGGCGAGTGGGTCGCCGTCGGCGTCGCGGTCGCCGACGTTGTCGTCCGCGGAGCGGGAGCGCCGACCGTCGCCTTGGTTGACGCGCTGTCGCCGCTGTTGACGATCACGGCGGTCGCGATTGCGCCCAGGGCCACCACGGCACCCATGACCGCGGTGGCCGGCCGCCAGCGTCGGTCCTTGGGCCAGGCGAGGTCGTCGTACTCGTCTCCGTCGTCGTACTCGTCTCCGTCGTCGTACCGGCCTCCGTACCCGTCTCCGTGGCCGTCTCCGTGGCCGTAGCCGTAGTCGTAGCCGGCCCCGGTGGCGTCGGCTTCGGACCAAGCCCTCCCGTAGTTCTGTTCGCCGCGATCGTGGCGGGCCCCGTCAAGGGGGCGCAGCGTGGTACCCATGGTGCCGAGGTTATGCGTGTGACGACACGCTGCACGCGACGAGCGCGGGGGGAAATGCAGCCGGAAGCGAATCGTTATGCTGCCGCAACCGCCGTCAGTCTGGGGCCGACGGAAGTATGCGGCCGCTGCGTCCACTAGCCTTCTCCTGACAGGTCACGCAGGTCGGCACGCGCCAATGGGGCCAATGGGAAGGGGTGACCGTGGAGGTCAAGATCGGGATCACGCACAGTCCGCGCGAACTGGTCATCGCCAGTGCGCAAACACCGGCTGAAGTCGAGAAACTCGTGACCACGGCGCTGGGCCAGGGCTCCGGCCTGTTGAGCCTCAGCGACGATAAGGGCCGTCGCTTCCACGTCGACACCACCAAGATCGCCTATGTCGAGATCGGTGCCCCCGACTCGCGCAAGGTCGGCTTCGGCGTCGGCGCGGAAGAGGCGCGGGCCGCAGGGAAGACGACTAAGGGCGGGTAAGCGGGACGTGTGACAGCCCGCCCCAGGCGAAGTGCACGGTGCCCTCGACGGCGTCGGCCTTGGAGATCGGCCGGTCGGAGTCCAGCCAATACCGGGCGCAGTCGACGCTGATCCCGACTAGGCCCACCGCGACCATCCGGGCGCGGTGGGGATCCAGCCCGGAGTCTGCGCTGATCAGGTCGAACACTGCATCGGTGCACGATTCGGTGGCCACCCGCACCTGCGCGGCGACCTCGGGCTCGGTCACGTAATCGTTCTCGAAGATCAGCCGGTAGCCCTGGCTGTCGTGCTCGATGAAGTCGAAGAACGCCTGCACCGCCGCGTGTAGCCGCCGGCGGTTGTCGGTAGTGGCACTCAATGCCTGCTGCACACCCGCGACCAGGTTTTCCCCATGCCGGGCCAGCACCGCCAAATACAGGTCCAACTTGCTGGAAAAGTGTTGGTAGAGAACGGGTTTGCTCACCCCGGCCCGCTCGGCAATCTCGTCCATGCCGGCCGCGTGGTAACCGCGTTCGACAAAGACGTCGCTGGCGACCACGAGCAACTGGCCTCGGCGCTCATCCCGGGGGAGTCGATTGCCGCGCCGGTTCTTGGCCTCCGCAGAGCTTTCCGGCCGAGCGCGGTCGGCCGATCTGACGGCGCGCCGTGCCGCCGTCTTGGCCGGGTCGCTCATCGATTCCTGTCTGGGTCGTTGTCGCGTTCGCCGCCGCGCTCGTGTTCGCGCTGGCCGCAACGACACTACTACTCGCGGCTGTGTCCGACCGCTCGGCGCGTCTGGGCGCGCCAGGAGCGGTGGCCGCGCAAGCTATGCAATCCTGGGCGGATGACGTCCGAGCCGCACGCGCGCGACGACGGCCGGATGCTGATGCCGCATGACCCGTCGCGCGAGCCGTTGCGCGCCCTGCGCGACCCGATCGGGGGAGAATCGGGGCGGATCCGGGCTAACCGGAACCGGCCCCGCCGGTCGCGCAAGCAGACGCGTGTCGGCCGGTTTCTCTCCACGTACGGGTGGCGCGCGTATGCATTGCCCTTCCTGGTGGCGCTCACCGTGGTGGTGGTCTACCAGACCGTGACCGGCAATGGTTTCCGGGCGCCGTCGGGCGGCGACTCCATGGGGGCCCCGCCGTACGCAGGCGCGCCGGGCACTGCGATCATCGACGCCCCACCGCGCGGGCTCGCCGCGTTCGACGCGAACCTGCCGGCCGGGACGCTGCCGGACGGCGGCCCCTTCACCGAGGCGGGTGACAAGACGTGGCACGTCGTGCCCGGTACCACCCCGCAGTTCGGCAAGGGCGCTGCACGGGTGTTCCGCTACACCGTGGAGGTCGAAAACGGCCTTGATCCTGCGATGTTCGGCGGCGACAACGCCTTCGCCGAGATGGTCGACCAGACGCTCGCCAACCCCAAGGCCTGGACCCACAATCCGCAGTTCGCGTTCATCCGGGTCGATGCGGACAACGGGGGGAAGCCTGACTTCCGCATCTCGCTGGCGTCTCCGGTGACGGTGCGTGAGGGGTGCGGCTACGAGTTCCGGCTGGAGACGTCCTGCTACAACCCGGTGTACGGGGCGGACCGGCAGGCCCGGGTGTTCATCAACGAGGCGCGCTGGGTGCGCGGGGCCGTCCCGTTCGAAGGCGATATCGGTTCCTACCGGCAGTACCTGATCAATCACGAGGTGGGGCATGCCATCGGATACGTGCGCCATGAGGCCTGCGATCAGCAGGGCGGCCTCGCGCCGGTGATGATGCAGCAGACGTTCTCCACGTCCAACGACGACGCCGCCAAGTTCGAGCCCGACGTCATCAAGGCCGACGGGAAGACCTGCCGGTTCAACCCCTGGCCGTATCCGATCGCCTGACGCGGTCCCTAGGAAGCGAGAATTCGGTGTCCCCGCCCCAGGCGTCACTCCCGCCGCTGGTCGAGCCGGCAGCCGGGCTGACCCGCGACGAGGTGACCCGCTACAGCCGCCACCTGACCCTCCCCGAGGTGGGTCCCGACGGCCAGAGGCGGCTCAAGAACGCACGGGTCTTGGTGATCGGCGCGGGCGGCCTCGGGTCGCCGGTACTGCTGTACCTCGCCGCGGCGGGCGTCGGCACGATCGGCATCGTCGACTTCGACGTGGTCGAGGAATCCAACCTGCAACGGCAGATCATCCATGGAGTCGGCGACGTGGGACGTTCGAAAGTTCTGTCGGCGCGCGACTCGATCGCGACGATCAACCCGTTGGTCGACGTGCATGTGCACGAGTTCCGGCTCGAGGCTGACAACGCCGTCGAGCTGTTCGGGCAGTACGACCTCGTCATCGACGGCAGTGACAACTTCGCCACCCGGTATCTGGTCAACGACGCCGCGACGCTGGCGGGAAAGCCCTATGTGTGGGGGTCGATCTACCGGTTTGAGGGCCAGGTCTCGGTGTTCTGGGAGGACGCCCCCGACGGCCGCGGCCTCAACTACCGCGACCTATACCCGGAGCCGCCCCCGTCCGGCTCGGTGCCGTCGTGCGCCGAGGCCGGGGTGCTGGGGATTGTCTGCGCCTCCATCGCCTCGGTGATGGGCACCGAGGCGATCAAGCTCATCACCGGGATCGGCGAACCCCTACTCGGCCGGCTGATGATCTACGACGCGCTGCAGATGACCTACCGCGGAATCGCGATCCGCAAGGACCCCTCCAGCTCACGGGTGACCGAACTGGTCGACTACGCGCAACTCTGCGGCGTCGGGCCCGACGACGCGGCGCGGGCGTCCGGTGGCCCCACCATCAGCCCGCGGGAGTTGCGCGCGTTGCTGGACTCCGGTGAGAAGCTCGCGCTGATCGACGTTCGCGAGCCCGTGGAATTCGACATCGTCCACATCGACGGCGCCCGGCTCATCCCGATGCCCCTCATCAACTCCGGTGAGGGTCTGGCGCAGCTGCCCCATGACCGGATGCTGGTGCTGTACTGCAAGACCGGAGTGCGCTCGGCCCGGGCGCTGGAGGTGGTGCGGGAGGCCGGATTCCCCAATGCCGTGCATGTGCACGGCGGGATCGTCGCCTGGGCCGAACAGGTGCAGCCCGACATGGTGATCTACTGACCCGATTCCGCCCCCGCGCTCCACTACGCTACGCATGTGAACGTCGAGCCACCGCCTGAGCATGTGCGGACGGCATTCGGCATCACCGGCGCGGAGCCCGTGGCGTTGGGTCCGGGCTGGGAGGGCGGCTGGCGCTGCGGGGAAGTCGTGTTGTCGGCCGTAGCCGACCACGCCCGCGCGGCCTGGTCCGCCAAGGTGCGTGAGACGCTCTTCGTCGACGGCGTCCGGCTGGCCCGCCCGGTGCGTTCGACCGACGGGCGCTACGTGGCGTCCGGGTGGCGGGCGGATACCTTCG
Source organism: uncultured Mycobacteriaceae bacterium (assembly GCA_903927745.1). GTDB lineage: Bacteria > Actinomycetota > Actinomycetes > Mycobacteriales > Mycobacteriaceae > Mycobacterium. The sequence continues at coordinate 7,197 of CAIYOH010000107.1, read as the reverse complement.
TCGCCGGCGTTCCGGAGCCACGGTACGACGAAGTCGTCTCGGCGGCGGTGCGGCTACACGAGGCGACGGGCCAGCTGGAGAGGCCCCGATTCCTCACCCAGGGACCCTCCCCGGACTGGGGGGAGGTCGACGTCTTCATCGCCGCCGACCGCGCCGCGTGGGAGGAACGGCCGTTTTCCTCGGTACCGCCGGGGGTGCAGACCGCTCCCTCATCGGCTGAGGATGAGCGCTCGGTTGAGCTGATCAACCAGCTGGCCGGATTGCGCACGCCGACCAGGAGCGCCAGCCAGTTGGTGCACGGGGATTTGTGCGGAACCGTCCTTTTCGTGGGCAGCGCAGCGCCGGGCATCACCGACATCACCCCCTACTGGCGGCCCGCGTCGTGGGCCGCTGGTGTGGTCGTCGTGGATGCCCTGTCATGGGGTGAGGCTGACGACGGGCTCATCGAACGCTGGAGTGCTCTGCCGGAATGGCCCCAGATGATGTTGCGCGCATTGATTTTTCGTCTTTCGGTCCATGCGCTGCACCCGCGTTCTACCGCCGATTCTTTCGCGGGGCTGGCGCGCACGGCCACTCTGGTCCGGCTGATCCTCTAGCTGCGGTCCGCGAACTCGTGGCGGATCTCGCCCAGAGCCGCCTTGCCGGCGACCACAAGAACACCTTCGGCGCGCAGCAACTCCAACTGTTGTTCGGTGAGGTGTCGCGCGGGCCGCCCCGATGCCGTGATCACGCGGTGCCAGGGTAAGTCCGAGGAGTCTGTCCGCATGATCCACCCGACGATCCGGGGACTGGAAAGCTTTGCTGCAGAGGCGATATCGCCGTAGGTGACGACTCTGCCCGGCGGGATCGCAGCGACCAGGGAACGCACCTGCTCAATCTGTTCGTCGGTCACCGCAGCCATGGTCAGGGCACTTCCAACAGTCCGCGAGCCAGTGCTGCCACCCGTTCGGGCTCGCTGTAGGGCACCATGTGGTCGCAGTCGAAATCCAGGAGCGTGAAATCCGATCCCAGGCGCTCCCGCAGTCCGGTGACGAGTTTGTCGGTGACATACGGCGGCGAGGTCTGCTTCGCCCGCACCATCGTCGTCACCGTCCCAGCCGACGGCAGCACGATCTCGCGGGCCAGTTCGCTCCAGTACGACATCGCCGCCGGCACGCTGACGCGCCACCCATACCGCCCGTTCGGCAGTCTGACCAGGTGCTCGTCGATCTCGGCGTCAAGCACCGCGACGTCCACGTCCGCCCAGGAGCCCAGCGCCTTCTCCCTGCGCGCCTCCTCTGCGTCCGGATAGTCGGGGGAGGACAGCATCGCCTCGGCGATGTCGCGCATCCAGCCGCCGTCCAGGCCGACCGCCGGGTCGAGCAGCAACAAACCCGCCACCAGATCCGGGCGTGCGGCGGCCAGGTGCATGGCCAGCCCGCCACCGAAGGAGTGGCCCACCACCAGCACCCGCGTGGTGCCCTCCTCGTCCAGCAGAGCCGCCAACGCCGAGACGTTGGCGTCGATGGTCCACGGGGCCGCCCACGAGGACCTGCCGTGGCCGAGTAGATCGGGTGCGGCAACAGCGATGTCGGGCAGATGGTCCGCCAGGTGTCGCCAACGCTGCCCGTGGCCCGTCAGTCCGTGGAGCGCGAGCACCCGGGGCGCCACGGCGGGGCCGTAGCGGTGAACGTGAAGATCGGCGGCCGCCACGATCCGGACCTCCTTCGCGCCGCGCTGCCTGCGTTGTCACCGTCAGCCTAAGAGTCGGCGGCCGGGGGCGCGGAATCCGAGGTCGGCGACGATGTCAGACCCCGGTGGTTGTATGACGCCATGTCCTGCACCTGGAACGACGAGGCGCGCGCCCTGCTGGCCCCCGGGGCGCGCGGCCTGGTGCGCGTCCTGGGCGGTCCAGGCACCGGGAAGAGCAGCCTGCTGGTCGACGCCGCGGTCGCCCGGATCCGCTCGGGAACCGACCCCGAATCGGTGCTGCTGCTCACCGGTTCGGGTCGCATCGCGGCGAGCGCCCGCAACGCCCTGACGATGGCGCTGCTGCAGGCGCGTCCGACGTGCGCGGGCCCCGCGGCCGTCCGTGAGCCGTTGGTGCGCACTGTGCACGGCTACGCCTACGCGGTGCTGGGAAGGTCTGCTGAGCGGGCGGGCGGTACACCCCCTCGGTTGGTCACCGGGGCCGAACAGGACGCCATCATTCGCGAGCTGCTGGCCGGTGACCTCGCGGACGGGCCGCGTGCGGCCGTCGCGTGGCCGGCGCATCTGCGGCCCGCCCTGAGCGCGGCCGGATTCGTCACCGAACTGCGAAACCTGCTGGCCCGCTGCGCCGAACGCGGGGTTGACCCGCAGGAGCTCGAGCGGCTGGGTCGGCGCTGCGGGCGCGCGGAGTGGGTCGCCGCTGGTCAGTTTGCCCGCCAGTACGAGCAGGTCATGTTGCTGCGGGCCGCGGTCGGGACGGCCGCGCCCCAGGCGACGACGCCGGCGTTTGGCGCCGCCGAACTTGTCGGCGCCGCGCTCGAGGCCTTCGCGGTCGATCCTGAACTGCTTGCCGCCGAACGCGCCCGGGTCAGGATCCTGTTGATTGACGACGCCCAGCAACTCGACCCCCAGGCGGCCCGCCTGGCCCGGGTGCTGGCCGTGGGTGCTGATCTCGCGGTGATCGCCGGCGACCCCAACCAGGCGGTGTTCGGGTTCCGGGGCGGCGAGCCGGCCGGGTTGTTGACCGAGGATGCGCCATCGGTGACATTGACGACGTCGCACCGCTGTGCGCCCGCGGTGGCGCGAGCCATTACCGGCGTCGCGCAGCGGCTACCGGGCCGTAGCCAAGGAAAACGCATCGACGGCGCCGGGCCGGAGGAGGGATCGGTCACCGTGCGCCTGGCCGCGTCGGCGCACGCGGAGGCGGCGGTCATCGCCGACGTGTTGCGGCGCGCGCACCTGGTCGACGATGTGCCGTGGTCACAGATGGCGGTGATCGTCCGCTCGGTGCCGCGCGCCGGTACCCGGTTGCCGCGCGCCTTGGCGGCCGCCGGGGTGCCGGTGGCCGCGCCCGCGGCAGCCGGACCACTGTCGGAGCAGCCGGCGGCGCGGGCGTTGCTCGCCGTGTTGGCGGCGACCGCGGACGGGCTGGACGGACTGAACGGCGAGCAGGCGCTGGCGTTGCTCAGCGGGCCGATCGGTCGCGCCGACCCGATTTCGCTGCGCCAGCTGCAACGTACGCTGCGGCACGCCCACTCCGATCACGCGGCGGACGACGGCCCTGCCCTGCTGGCCCAGGCCCTCACCGGCGACGCATCGCCTTCCGCGGGCGGGTCACGGGCCGGAGCGGGGTTCCACCACCTGCGCCGGGTGCGCGCGGTGCTGGACGCGGCCGCACGCTGCCACCGTGCGGGGGCGTCCGGGTCCGGGGGAGACCCCCGCCACACACTGTGGGCCGCCTGGCGCCGGTCGGGCCTGCAGAGCCGCTGGCTGGCGGCCATCGAGCGCGGCGGCTCCGCCGGCACCCAGGCCGCCCGCGATCTGGAGGCGGTGACCACGTTGTTCGACGTGACCGAGCAGTACGTCTCCCAGACGTCCGGTGCGTCCTTGCGCGGGCTCGTCGACCATGTGTCGGCGCTGCAGCTGCCCGGAGCGAACCCGGAGCCGGCGTCCGCGGCGGAACAGGTCCGTGTGCTCAGTGCGCACGCCGCGCTGGGCCATGAATGGGATCTGGTGGTGATCGCCGGCCTGCAGGACGGGTTGTGGCCCAACACCGTTCCGCGTGGTGGTGTGCTGGGCACCCAGCGGCTACTCGACGTACTCGACGGTGTCTGCGCGGACGCCTCGGCGCGGGCGCCTTTGCTGGCGGAGGAACGCAGGCTACTGGTGGCGGCCATGGGCCGGGCCCGACGCCGGGTGGTGGTGACGGCCGTCGACAGCGAAGAGTGCGACGGGGGAGGGGACGCCGCACTGCCTTCGGCGTTCTTTTACGAGATCGCCCAACTCGCCGGTGTTGATCCGGCGTCGCTTGCTGCGAAGCGGGTTTCGGCGCCGCGAGTGCTGTCCTCGGCGGCGCTGGTGGGCCGGTTGCGCGGTGTCGTGTGTGCGCCCGAAGGAGCCGTCGGCGACGAGGCCCGCCGATGCGCGGCAACGCAACTGGCGCGGTTGGCCGTCGCCGGTGTGCCGGGCGCCGACCCGGTCGGCTGGCACGGCCTGATTCCGGTCAGCACCAGCGAAGCCTTGCGGTGCGCCACCGAGCCGGTGACGCTGACGCCGTCGAGCCTGCAGACGCTCAACGATTGTCCGCTGCGCTGGCTGGCCGAGCGGCACGGCGGCGCCAACGCGCGCGATCTCCGGTCCGCCATCGGCTCCATGGTGCACGCGCTAGTCGCCGACCAGCAGGCCAGCGAAGCGGAACTGCTGGCCGGGCTGGAGCGGGCTTGGAAGCACCTGCCCTTCGAGGCGCAGTGGCATTCGCACAACGAGCTGGCCAGGCACCGGGCCATGATCGAGGCATACGTCGAGTGGCGGCGGCAGACCCGAAGCGAGCTCACCGAGGTCGGTGTCGAGATCGAGATTGACGGTGTGTTGGCGCCCCCGGGGGATGACGGCGGTGAGATCCGGGTGCGCGGCCGGGTCGACCGACTCGAGCGCGATGCCGCCGGCCGGCTGGTGATCGTCGATATCAAAACCGGCAAGACGCCGGTCACTAAGGACGACGCACAGCGGCACGCCCAGTTGGCCATGTACCAACTGGCGGTGGCCGAGGGCCTGATTTCCGGCGGGGCGGAGCCGGGCGGCGCACGGCTGGTCTACGTCGGCAAGGGCGCGGGCTCGACCGAACGCCGCCAGGACCCGCTGAGCCCGGCCGCCTGCGACGAGTGGCGCGACCTCGTCCGGCGGGCGGCCGATGCGACAACCGGGCCGTCGTTCCTGGCCCGGCACAACGACGGTTGCTCGCACTGTCCGATACGGCCCAGCTGCCCGGCGCACGCCGACATCGGGGAGCCGCAGTGAACCCGCGCTACAGCCCGGCTGAATTGGCCGGCGCGCTGGGGCTTTTCCCGCCCACCGCCGAGCAGGCCGCCGTCATCGCGGCGCCGCCGGGCCCGCTTGTCGTCATCGCCGGCGCCGGGGCCGGAAAAACCGAGACGATGGCTGCCCGGGTGGTGTGGCTCGTCGCCAACGGGTACGCCGAGCCCGGGCAGGTGCTGGGGCTGACGTTCACCCGCAAGGCGGCCGGTCAGCTGCTGCGCCGGGTCCGGACTCGGCTGGCCCGTTTGGCGGGTACCGACCCGGTCGGCCCCGCGGCCGGCGACACGGCGGGCACCCCCGTGGTCAGCACCTACCACGCTTTCGCCGGTTCGCTGCTGCGCGATTACGGGCTGCTGCTCCCCGTCGAGCCCGACACGCGGCTGCTCAGCGAGACCGAACTGTGGCAGATGGCCTTCGACGTGGTCACCGGCCACCGCGGGGAACTGCGCATCGACAAAACGCCGGGCGCGGTCACCACGATGGTGTTGCGGCTCTGGAGTCAGCTGGCCGAGCACCTGGTGGACACCGGTGCGCTCCGCGATACCCACGTCGAACTGGAGCGGCTGATCCACAACCTGCCGGCCGGGCCCCATCAGCGCGACCGCGGTCCCAGCCAATGGCTGCTGGGGTTGCTGGCCACCCAGACCGAGCGGGCCGCGCTGGTGCCGCTGCTCGACGCGCTCCATGAGCGCATGCGCGCCGCCGCAGTCATGGACTTCGGCGCGCAGATGGCCTCGGCCGCCCGGCTGGCGTCGACCTTCCCGCAAGTCGGGCAAGACCTGCGGAACCGCTACCGGGTCGTGTTGCTCGACGAATACCAGGACACCGGGCACTCTCAGCGGGTAGCGCTGTCGGCCCTGTTCGGGGGAGGTGTCGACGACGGGCTGGCGCTGACGGCCGTCGGCGACCCGATTCAGTCGATCTACGGCTGGCGCGGCGCCTCGGCGACTAACCTGCCGCGGTTCAGCACCGACTTCCCGAGATCCGACGGCTCCCCTGCGCCGGTGCTCGAGCTGCGGACCAGCTGGCGCAACCCGCCGAGCACCCTGCACGTGGCAAACGCCCTGTCGGGCGAGGCGCGGCGACGCTCGGTCGCGGTGCGCCCGCTGCGTCCACGCCCCGACGCGCCGCCCGGCACCGTCCGCTGTGCGCTGCTCGCCGATGTGGTGGCCGAACGCGAGTGGATTGCCGACCATCTGCACCGGCTTTACCAGCGGGCTCACGACGACGGCGTCGGCCCGCCGACCGCCGCGGTGCTCGTCCGCCGCAACGCCGATGCCGCACCCATCGCCGACGCGCTCGCCGCCCGCGGAATTCCGGTCGAAGTCGTCGGGCTTGCCGGGCTGCTGTCCATCCCCGAGGTTGCCGACGTGGTTGCCGTGTTGCGGCTGGTCGCCGACCCGACGGCTGGCGCGGCGGCGATCCGGGTGCTGACCGGTCCGCGGTGGCGCCTGGGCGGTCGGGACGTCGCCGCGCTGTGGCATCGCGCCCAGCGGTCCGCCGGGGGACCGCGCCCGGACGGGGCGCCCTCACCTGAGTCGATCGCGATGGCGGCCGGCCCGGACGCCGACACCTCGTGTCTGGCCGACGCGATTAGCGATCCTGGTCCAGCTGGCGCGTATTCGCCGACGGGATATCAGCGCATCACCGCACTGGCCGCCGAATTAACCTCCCTGCGAGGCCATCTCGGCCATCCCCTGCCCGATCTGGTCGCCGAGGTGCGCCGGGTCATCGGTATCGACTGCGAGGCCCGGGCTGCGGCGGGGGTGTCGGCTGGGTGGACCGGCGCCGAGCATCTCGACGCGTTCGCTGACGTCGTCGCCAGCTACGCGGAGCGGACCGGCGGGCCGACGCAACGGTGGCGGGTCTGCTGGCTTACCTGGACGCCGCCGGGGCGGTCGAGAACGGACTGCCGCCCGCGCCGGGCGCGGTCGCCCGGGACCGTGTCCAGGTGCTCACCGTGCATTCCGCGAAGGGCCTGGAGTGGCATGTCGTGGCTGTGCCGCACCTGTCGGGTGGGGTCTTCCCGTCGACGGCGTCACGCAGCAGCTGGCTCACCGACGCCGCCGAGTTGCCGCCGCTGTTGCGCGGGGACCGTTCCTCGACGGTCACGCTGGGCATCCCGGTGCTGGACACCTCGGATGTGACCAACCGAAAACAACTGGTGGACAAAATCTCCGAGCACAGACGCCA
>CAIYOH010000106.1 GCA_903927745.1 uncultured Mycobacteriaceae bacterium | reverse complement strand
CTCTGCGGGGTGACGGTCACCTGCGTTCCCGACTGGGTCAGCTGACCGTTCCACAGATTCGTGATGGATCCGCCCTGGGGCAGCGTGAACTGCAGCTGCCAATTGGTCAGCGGCGTCGTGCCGGTGTTGGTGATCGTGTAGCCGGCCACCGAGCCGCCGTTCCACTGCGAGGACACCGAATAGTTCGCCGTCAACGGGTTGGTGCCAGCGGTGGTGCCGGTGGTCGCGGGCGTGGCGGCCTTGGCCGGGGTTCCGCTGCCGGCTGTGCCACCCGTCGCGGCGGCCGCTTTGAGGATGCCGCCGGCGAACCCGCTCAACGGCGACGCATTGACCGCCTCGGCGAGGTCGTACGCCAGAGCGCTTCTGCTCAAGGCCTGGACGATGTCGGCGTGAAATGACGCCGCCGCGGCGTCGAGGGCTTGGACCTGCTGCGCGTATCCCCCGAACCACGACGCGACGGCTGCAGACACCTCATCGGCGGCGGCGGGCGCCAACGATGTGATCTGCGGAAATGCGGCCGATCTGGCGGTGTTGAGCGTCGAGCCGATGCGCTCCACGTCACCCGCAACAGCAGCCAATGCAGCTGAATTAGCAACGACAAACGACATTGTGAACCCCCCGGTTCATCGATGTGAAATTGTGGTACTGCTCACTCCTCACGAAACCAGAGTCGGCTCAGCATGGCAAGTGCATCGCGAAATAAAGTTCAGATGTGCAGGTCATCCGTCTGCTCGGCACCCCCTGCGGGCGGGTCCCGCGGGGGAATGGCAGACTCATGTGCTGTGACCACTAGTCCCCATCAGACCGCCACAGCCACCCTGCACACCAACCGCGGTGACATCAAGGTCGCCCTCTTCGGCAACCATGCGCCCAAGACCGTCGCCAATTTCGTTGGCCTGGCGCAAGGTACGAAGGAATACTCGACTCAGAACGCCTCGGGTGGCTCGTCCGGCCCGTTCTACGACGGCGCGCCGTTCCACCGGATTATCCCGGGTTTCATGATCCAGGGCGGCGACCCAGACGGCACGGGGCGCGGCGGCCCGGGCTACAGGTTCGCCGACGAGTTCCACCCTGAGTTGCAGTTCGACAAGCCCTATCTGCTCGCGATGGCGAACGCGGGGCCGGGCACCAACGGGTCGCAGTTTTTCATCACCGTGGGCGAGACGCCGCACCTGAACCGGCGTCACACCATCTTCGGCGAAGTGACAGAACCAGATTCGCAACAGGTCGTGGACGCGATCGCCACCTCGGCCACCGACGGCAGCGACCGTCCCCTCGAGCCGATCGTCATCGAGTCGATCACGATCTCCTGACGGGGCGGTCCGCTCAGCGGGCTTTACGACCGGCGTAGCCGGCCTCGGTCAGTGCGTCGAGAACCGTGAGCGGGTCGGTTCCGAGGTCCCAGCGGGAGAACAGCACCAGACTTCCCGCCACGGTCTCCAGCTCGAGCAAGCGGACCGTGCGTGCGTGGCGGCGGAACTCGTTGATCCGGATGATCCTGATGTCGGATGGCCGCAACATCTGCGTGCCGAACCAGCCCCGCAGCCCCAGCCCGTCGGGCGTGATCGCGAGCTTCGGGCGCGCGCGCCACGTCAGGCCCGCGAACACGACCAGTCCGGCCGCGGCGATCCCCGCCATGATGCGGCCAGGCGTGTCGGCGACGACGGTCGCACTGGCGATACCCATCGCCAGCCCGGCGGCGCCCATGGCCCCGACTCCCGCCGCTGGTGGCGCCCACTGCGTCTGCCCCATGACGGGGTTATCCACAGCCGTTATGCACAGTGGGGATAAATGACATGAGTGTGATTGGGGTGTGACCGCGTGTTCCGGGATCGCGGGCCGCGATCAGTGCCAGCGCATCGTCAGCAGCAGGCCGGTGATCATGAATCCGAACGCGATGGCGTAGTTCCACGGGCCGAGTTGGGCCATCCAGTTCAGCGCCGCCGGGGCCTGGCTGCCCACGGCCGCGAGTTGAAACACCATCAGCCAGATCAGGCCGACCAACATCAGACCGCAGAAGAGCGCGACGAACCACACACTGGACGGTCCGACCTTGACCTTCACCGGCGTGCGGCTGACCGCGCCGACGGCGAACTCGTTCTTCTTGCGGACCTTGGACTTGGGCATGACCACCTCGGGGTTGCACGCGGCTGGACGGCATACTCTGGCGACCAGCGTAACTCACCCGACCACACCCGAAACGACCAGGAAACGGAGATCCGATGGGCGACGGCGCGCGACGCTCACCGTGGCGCCTCGGGGTCCCCGTGGTCTGTCTGTTGGCCGGGATGCTGCTGGCGGCCACCCACGGGGTGTCGGGCGGCGCGGAGATACGCCGTGGCGACGCGCCGAGGTTGGTCGACCTCGTTCGTGAGGCGCAGGCGACGGTCGACCGCCTCGCCGCCCGGCGCGACGACATCGCCGGCCGGATCGACTCGATGCACGGCCGCCACCCCGGCGAAGCCCTGGCGGCGATGCTGCGGCGCTCCGCCGACCTGGCCGACCAGGCCGGACTGGACCCGGTCCACGGCCCCGGCCTGGTGGTGACACTCGACGACGCCCCGCGTGATGCCGACGGCCGCTTCCCCCGCGATGCCTCCCCCGACGACCTGGTGGTGCACCAGCAGGACATCGAGGCCGTCCTCAACGCCATGTGGAGTGCTGGCGCCGAGGCGATCCAGATGCAGGACCAGCGCATCATCGCCACCTCGGTGCCGCGCTGCGTCGGCAACACCCTGCTTCTCAACGGTCGCACGTACAGCCCGCCGTACACCATCACCGCGATCGGCGACGCCGACGCCATGCAGACCGCCCTGGCCGCCGCCCCCCTGGTGGCCCTCTACAAGCAGTATGCGGTCCGATTCGGGCTCAGCTACCGCGAACAGGCGCGCACCGACGTGGCTGTCACCGGTCACCCCGAACCAATCCGGCTGCACGTCGCGACGCCCGCGGGCACCCTCGGGTACTGACGGCGATCCACCGCGCCCGCCGCCGAACGGTACCCTGACACGATGCGGATCCTGGTTGTCGACAATTACGACAGCTTCGTGTTCAACCTGG
>CAIYOH010000105.1 GCA_903927745.1 uncultured Mycobacteriaceae bacterium | reverse complement strand
TGGCCGCCGACGCGCTCGGCGAAATCGGCCTGGCCGCGGCCGCCGACGTCGACGACCCGCGGGCACTCATCGAGCAACTCTTGGAATCGGCGCGTCAGCACCGCATTCCCGACCACGCCCCAACCCGTGCGCTGCGGGTCCTGGAGAACGCCGCACACGTCGACGCGATCATCGCCGTCAGCGCCGGACTCAGCCGTCCGGCCGACTCCCCCGACCGTTTCACCGCGCCCCCGATCGCCGTGCCCGAACTCGTCGGAGCGCTGTCGTCGGCGGACACCCGGATCGCCAACGATGCGTTGCGGCCGCTCACCGCGGTGGTGCGGTCGGCGCGGATGGCCGCGGTCACCGCGATCCTGCACTCAGCCTGGGCCGACTGACGTCAGCCCGCCCCCGCAGCGCACTGCGGCGGCCCGCAGGGGTGGCCGTTGACCCCGGCGAGGCAGCCCAGGACCGGATCCGGGCCGGTGACCCGACGCGGCGGCCTCCCACTGCGAAGCTCGTCGACCAGATCGGCGGCCAGCCGCGCATACCGCGGATCGTCGTTGAACGTCGACGTCCGGGCGAGTGCGATTCCGGCCGCGTCGGCCTGCTCGCGCAACTCGGTGTCGAGGTCCCACACCACCTCGATGTGGTCGGCGACGAACCCGATCGGGCAGACGATGACGGCTTTGGGGCCGGCTCCCCCGCCAGCCTCAGTGCCGGCCTCGGTGAGGGCGGCGAGGTGGTCGGCGATATCGGGACCCAGCCAGGGCACCTGCGGTGGGCCCGACCGCGACTGCCAGACCACGTCGAAGTCGGCGTACCCGGCCGCCGCCGCGACGAGCCGTGACGCGTAGGCGACCTGGCGGCTGTAGAGGTTGGGGCCCAGACGGTCATCGGCAGCCACGGGAACGGAATGCGCGGTGAACACCAGGCGTGCACCCTCGGGCACGGTCTGCGCGGCGGCGGCGATGCTGTCGGCGAACATCTCGACGAAGAGCGGATGGTCGAAATACCGTCGCAGCTTGACCATCTCGGGCGCGTCCGGCCCAGCCGCCTCCCGGGCGCGAGCGATGTCCTCGGAGTACTGCGAGCAGCCGGAGTACCCGCTCCACGCCGAGGTGGTGAACACCGCGGCACGGCGAACACCGTTGTCACGCATCTGGGCCACGGCGTCCTCGAGGTAGGGATCCCAGTTGCGGTTGCCAAAGTACACCGGCAGGTCCAATACCGACTCAAGTTCGGTGATCAAGGCGCGGTTGATCCCGTTGATCGGCGACACACCCCCGAAGTGCAGGTAGTGCTCGGCGACCTCGTCGAGACGATGCGGCGGGATGTTGCGACCCCGGGTCACGTTTTCCAGAAACGGCCTAACCTGCTCCGGGCCTTCCGGCCCGCCGAAAGACAACAGCACGAACGCGTCGAAGTCCATCTACAGCAGCTGCGTGCTCGCGCCGCCGTCGGCGAAGACGACGGTCCCCGTGGTCGCCGGCAGCCACTCGGAGAGCAGCGCGCATACCGTCTTGGCGACCGGCGTGGCGTCCTTCATGTTCCAACCCAGCGGGGCGCGCTGGTCCCAGCCCTCCTCCAGCAGCTGTATCTGGGCGCCGGCCTCGTCACCGAGCGCGCCGCCGACGATGGCGCTCATAGCCAGCGTCCGGATCGGACCGGCCGCAACGAGATTCGAGCGCACACCGAATTTTCCGGCCTCCCGCGCGACGAACCGGTTCACCGACTCCAGCGCGCTCTTGGCGACCGTCATCCAGTTGTAGGCCGGCATCGCCCGGGTCGGGTCGAAGTCCATCCCGACGATCCCACCGCCGGGGTTCATGATCGGCAGCACCGCCTTGGCGAGCGACGCGTAGGAATAGGCGGAGATGTGGATGCCCTTGGCGACATCCTCGAACGGCGCGTCGAAGAACGGGTTGACGCCCATCCCGGTCTGCGGCATGAAGCCGATCGAATGCACCACGCCATCAAGCCTGTTGCCCTCTCCGATCACCTCGGTGACGCGGGCAGCCAGGCTGCTCAGGTGCTCCTCGCTCTGTACGTCGAGTTCGATGAGCGGCGCCGGCCGCGGCAGCCTGTCGGCGATACGCTGGATCAGGCGCATCCGGTCGAACCCGGTCAGCACCAGCTCGGCGCCCTGCTCCTGAGCCACCCGCGCGATGTGGAACGCAATCGACGCGTCGGTGATGATTCCGGTGACCAGAATCCGTTTGCCGTCGAGCAGTCCCGCCATGTCTGTCCTCTTCTGTGTCGTGGAGATCAATGGTGGAGATCAGTGGTGGATGTCAGTGGCCCATGCCCATACCGCCGTCGACCGGGATGACCGCGCCGGAGATGTAACTGGCGTCTTCCGACGCCAGGAAGCTGACCACACCGGCGACCTCGGCGGCGGTGCCCACTCGCTTCGCGGGGATGAAATCCAATGCCCCCTGCTGAATCCGCTCGTCAAGCTCGCGGGTCATATCGGTATCGATGTATCCCGGGGCCACGACGTTCGCGGTCACCCCGGCCTTGGAGAGTTCCCGGGCGATCGAGCGCGCCATCCCGATCACACCGGCCTTGGAGGCCGCGTAGTTGGCCTGGTTGCCGATTCCCCACGTGCCGGACACCGATCCGATGAAGATCATCCGGCCGAACCGGTTGCGCTGCATGCTGCGCGACGCTCGCTGAGCCACCCGGAAGGCGCCGGTGAGGTTGGCGTCGATGACCCTCTCGAACCTCTCCTCCGTCATCCGCATGAGGAACGCGTCCGCGGCGATGCCGGCGTTGGACACCAGCACCTCGACCGCACCCTGGTGCTCCTCGACCGCGGTGAACGCGCGGTCGACGGCGTCGTTATCGGTGACGTCGCATTCGACGCCGAACACCCCGTCCGGCGCCCCGGACCCGCGGTGCGTCACGGCCACCCTGTGGCCGTCCTGCGCCAGCCGCTGTGCGATAGCCAGGCCGATCCCGCGGTTCCCGCCCGTCACCAACACCGAACGGGATACGAAGTCGGGTCTGCCGTAGTCAGCCTCGTCGGTCACCCCGCCAACCTAGCGCCCTCGCGGCCCGGTCGGGATGTCCCCCCTGTGTCGCCTGACACCACCGCGAGCGTCACGCCAGGGCGGAACTCCAGCCCGACAGTCGCCATGGCGTCACATTCGCGGCGGGTGTCGGTGGCCGGCCGCACACTAGCCGCCATGCCCGACCCCACGACCGTCCCCTTTCTGGGCAGTCAAGCCCTCGCCGCCCGCCGGCTGACCCGGCATGAGCTACGGACTCGATACGTGGCGCTGCACCAGGACGTCTACGTCCCGAGGAACGCCGAGTTGAACCCGGTGTTGCGCGCGCAGGCGGCCTGGCTGCGGTCGCGGGGCCGAGGCATTCTTGCCGGCTTGTCGGCGGCCGCCCTGCACGGCGCCCGATGGATCGATTGCACCGAGCCCGCCGCGATCATCGACGTCAACCGCCGCCGCGACTCGGGAGTGATCGTCTGGGAGGAATCCATCGAGGCCGACGAGATCTACGTCCTCGGCGGCGTGCGGGTCACGGCGCCCGCGCGCACGGCTCTCGACCTGGCACGGCGATACCCCAGGGGCGTCGCGGTCGCGGCGATCGACGCCCTAGCGCAGGCCGTGGAGCTGAAACCGGCAGACATCGAGTTACTGGCCGACCGCTACCGGGGCCGGCGCGGCATGAAAGCCGCCCGGGCCGCGATCCCGTTGATGGATGCCGGCGCCCAGTCGCCGAAGGAGACGTGGCTGCGCCTACTCCTGCTGGATGCCGGATTTCCGCGGCCGCACACGCAGATCGCCGTGCGTGACGAGTTCGGTTGGGTTGAGGCGTACCTGGACATGGGCTGGGAGGACATCAAGGTCGCCGTCGAATATGACGGCGACCAGCACCGCACCAGTCGCGCCCAGTACGTCAGGGACATCCGGCGGCTCGAGAGCCTGGAGCGGCGCCACGGGTGGATCGTCGTGAGAGTCGTCGCCGAAGACCGTCCCGGCGATGTCATACGCCGAGTCGCCGACGCCAGGGCGTCGCGAGCGTGACGCCAAGGCGGAAATCGACGTCGAAATTCGCTCTGGTGTGACGCTCGCGGGACGGCGACGTCACTGACGGCCCGCCACCGCCCCGCGCCGGCGGGACTCGACGAAGCGGACGATGTCGGCGATCCAGTCGCGGTCGGTGCGCAGCGTCATCAACGGGGCTCCGCAACTGCGGATCGTGCGCGACACCTCGGCGCGATGCGCGGCGGCGGCTTTGCCGAAGTCGTCGCGCAGCTGGGCGTCGATGGTGAACTCGCGGGTGGCCCCGGATTCGGCGTCCTGCAGCACCACGTCGCCGACGTCGGGGAGTTCGACATCGCGGGGATCGAGCACCTCGACCGCCAGCACCTCGTGGCGCGCCGCGACGGCCCGCAGCGGACGCATCCAGGTGATGGGACCCAGGAAGTCGCTGATGATGACCGCCATCCCGCGGCGACGTTCCGGCCGACGCAGCGCGTCGATGGTCGCCGCCAGATCGCCGCGCACCCCGACCGGCGCCCTCGGCGCGGTGGCGATGGCGCGCAACAGCTTCTGCTCGTGCTGGCGCCCCGACCGTGCCGGCACCCGGACCGTGGTGTCGCCGTTGGAGACCAGGGCACCGAACCTATTGCCGCCGCCACTGTTGAGGCAGATGATCGCGGCCGCGGCCGCGACCGCCAGGTCACGCTTCTCACATCCGACGGTGCCGAAGTCCAGGCTCGCCGACATGTCGACCACCAGCCAGGTCTCCAGCTCGCGGTCGGCGATCATCTGCCGCACATGCGGGTGCGTCGTACGCGCCGTGACCGCCCAGTCCATGCGCCGCACGTCGTCACCGGGCTGGTACTCGCGCGACTCCCCCGGCTCGGACCCGGGTCCCGGGATCAGGCCCAGGTGGTCGCCGTGCAGGACGCCGTCCAGCTTGCGGGTGACCGTGAGCTGGAGTTTGCGCAGCGCCGCCGACAGCTTCGGGTCGACGATCTGCCCGCGCTGCATGGACGGCGGCTGGTTGGCCGCCGGGATCCGGGGTTCGGTCACCGACCGGGGGCCGCCCCGGCGGCCTGCATCACCGGGGGCACCGACTGACCCTGCTGGGGAACGGCATTGACCTGTGGCAGCCCCACGGTCTGCAGCACCCGGTTGATGACGATCTCCGGTGAGATCTCGTCGGCGAGCGCGTCGTAGGTGAGCACCAGCCGGTGCCGCAGCACGTCGGGGATGACGTCGACGACGTCCTGCGGGATCACGTAGTCACGCCCGCGCACCAGTGCCAGCGAACGCGACGCCGCGATGATGCCCAGCGACGCGCGCGGGGAGGCGCCGAACGAGATCCACGTCTTGACGTCGTGCATGCCGAGCTGCTCGGGGTAGCGGGTGGCGGTCACCACGCGCACCACGTAGTCGACCAGCGCGTGGTGCACGAAGTTGTTGGCCGCGATGTCCTGCAGGCGCAGCAGCTCCTCGGTGCCCATGATCTGTTTGGGCTCCGGGCGCCGCACGCCCATCCGATAGATGATCTCCCGCTCTTCTTCCGGGGTGGGGTAGCCGACGTTGATCTTGAACAGGAAGCGGTCGCGCTGCGCCTCGGGCAGCGGGTAGACGCCCTCGTGCTCGATCGGGTTCTGCGTCGCCATCACCAGGAACGGGTTAGGCAGCGGGAAGGTCTTGCCGCCGATCGACACGCTGCGTTCCTGCATGACCTCCAGCAGCGCCGACTGCACCTTCGCCGGTGCGCGGTTAATCTCGTCGGCCAGCAGGAAGTTGACGACGACCGGCCCGAGCTCGGTGTCGAACTCTTCCCTGCCCTGCCGGTAGATGCGGGTGCCGATGATGTCGGTGGGCACCAGGTCGGGTGTGAACTGGATGCGGGCGAACGTCCCCCCGACGACCTTCGCGAACGTCTCCACGGCCAGCGTCTTAGCCACGCCGGGGACACCCTCGAGCAGGACGTGGCCCTTGGACAGCAGGCCGACGAGCATCCGCTCGACCAACCTGTCCTGGCCGACGATGATCCGCTTGACCTCGAAGACGGCCCGCTCCAGGAGCTGAACCTGGGCGGCCAGACCGTCGGCACCCCCGGAGGGCCCACCCGGCGCACCCGACGGCGTGCCCGACGGTGCTTCGTGGGCCGGGCCGGGACGACCCCCCGGGCCCGAGTTACCGCCCGGGGGCGGCCCGCCTGCTGTTGTCATGAATTACTACCTTCCGCGGCTATGAGGGGGCAGCGACCTGCTCGCCCCCAACTATTCCAGGCCCGCCGGATTCCGTCGACGTCGTTCAGTACTCGATGATCCTAGTCAGATACGGGGTCATCCCGGGCGTGCGGACGGCGCTGACGGTGACTTTGCCCGCCAGGCTCGACGCCTCCAGCATCTGGCCGTTGCCCAGGTACATCGTCACGTGCTGGTTGCCGTTGGGACCGTAGAAGATCAGGTCGCCGCGCCTGGCCTGGGCGGGAGGGATGTGGCGCCCGGCGTTGTACTGGTCGCCGGAGAAACGCGGGATCAACACCCCGACACCGGCGAACGCGTAGCGCATCAGCCCCGAACAGTCGAAGCCGGTGATGTCGGCGCCGTCGTCGATGCCCTTGCTGGGGCCGTCCAGCGTGCCACCGCCCCACGAGTACGGCACCCCCATCTGCGAACCGGCCCGCTTGATCACGTACTCCAGGGCCTGCCGGCCATACACGCGCGGAATTTTAGCGCCGGGGTTGGTGGCGGCTGCGGGCACGTCAGCGCCGCCGAGGTTGATGCCGAACCCGCTCAGAAACTGCTTTCCCAGATCCAGTGTGGTCTGGGTGGCCTGGGCGGTGGCCTGCAGCGAGGCATTAGCGACCGCAAGTGCGTCGCCCGGGGCGCCGGCGCTGGCGGTCGCGGGCAGGGTGGGATCCCACTCGTCGGGATCGGCGGTGGCCGGACCGGTCCCGGACAGGATCAATCCACTCACCACAGCAATGAGCGTCACCGCCCTGGATAGAGAGTTCAGGAGACGGAACCTCGTGCGGCGGATGGCGGCTTGTGTGCTGATCACCTGATCACCACTCGATGTACCGGACCACGAAGGGGGTCATGCCGCTGGTGCGCACCGGCGCCACCCGGACCTTCAGGCCGATGTCGGGCGCCTCCAGCATCTGGCCGCTGCCGAGGTAGATGGTCACGTGCTGGCTTCCGCCGGGTCCGTAGAAGATGACGTCGCCGCGCCGCATCTGGGCGGCCGGGATCTTGCGGCCCAGGTTGTACTGCGAGCCGGAATAGTGCGGCAGCTTGATGCCCACCCCGGCGAACGAGTAAAGGACCAGGCCCGAGCAGTCGAAGCCGGTGATGCTGGCCCCGGAGTCGATGCCCCTGCCGGGGCCGGCCGCGGTGCCGCCGCCCCAGGAGTAGGGCACCCCGATCTGCGACATCCCTCGTTTGATGACGTATTCGCTGGCCTGCTGGCCGTACACGCGGGGAATGCCCCCCGAGGAACCGGCCATGTTGGTGATGCCGGTGTCGTCGGGCTTGAGGATGCCCAGTTGCTGCAGGAAGTTGCGGCCCAGGTTGGCGGTGACCTGCCCCGAGGTCGCCGAGATGCCGAGCACCTGATTGATCACCGCGATCGGGTCGCCAGGGATGTTCGCGCTGGTGAGGAAGGACAGCGTCGTGTCAAAGCCGTCCCAGCGGCGGGGGCCGGCCTGGGGTGCGGCCGCTCCCGGTGCGCCGCCCTCCCAGCGATCGGTTGCCGAGGTGCCGCCTGCCGAGGGGCTGCCTGCGGCGCCCTGTCCGGTCGACCACTGCTGCCCTGCCTGTCGCTTGGCCGCCTCGAGCTTGCCCTGCGCCTCGTCGCGCAGCGCAGCCAGGTGAATGATCTGGCCGCGCTGGTCGACGAGCTTGCGCCTGGTGTCGGTCAGCGCCGCGACAGCGGCGTCCTGGCTGGCCTGGGCGTCGGCGGCGGCCTTGTCGGCCTGCTGCTTGGCCAGTCGCGCTGCCGACTCCTTGTTCACCTGCTCGGTGCGGGCGCGCTGCAGTGTGTCCATCACCGTCTTGGAGCTGGCGGTGAGGGTCTGCGACGCGGCCTCGGTGGCGATGATGTCCTCGGGGCTACGGGCGGTCAGATAGCTGCCCGACGGGCCGTTCATGTAGGTCGCCGCCGCGAACGCGTCGAAGCGTTTCTGCGCCGCGGCGATGGCGGCGTCGGCCTCGGTCACCGACTGCCGGCTGGCCTGCACGTCACGCTGGGCCGCGTCGGCGTGGTCTCGCGCGTCCCCCACGTCGACCAGCGCCTTGTTGACGCTCTCCTGCTCGGTCTGGATCTCGGCGCTCAGATCGTCCAGGCGTTGATCGGCGTGAGCGACGTTGGCGATCTGTGCCGCGACGGCGTCGACTGCGGGATCGCCGTGCGCAGGTCCGGGAATGCACAGCAGCAGGGTCACGCTCGCGATCGAGGGCACGATCGGCCGGACCAGCCGCGCGGCCGGTCGAGCGACAGAGCCCCTGCGTGCGCGTGTCATTCGACTCAGCTCTCCCTACGGCTCAACGCGGACGGCGGCGTCGACCCCGGCTCTCTCCGAGGGCCGATAGACAACACCAGCATCATGTGAACCGTACGTCACACAAGAGGCCCTGCAAGGGCCCGCCAGAAACTGCACTCTGTACGTGCATTTACTGTGACCGAACGGTGACCACCGACGCCGGATAGGCCTCGTCAGGCGGTGAACTCAGGCAGCAAAGTCAGGCGGCGAAATCAGGCAGGACTCCGCCGGGCGCGTACCTGCCTCAGGCGGGTGCCGGCGGCGGCCGCGAGCACGATGACCAGCAACACGATGGTCAGGCCCGTCCAGGGGAATTCGGGGCTCTCCAACTCGGTCACGAAGTGCTGCGCCGACACGACCGGGTTGCCCGTCTTGGCAAGGTCCTCGCCGGCCTCCAGGGTGACCCGCGGGAACTGCGTGCTGTAGGTGCCGACGTAGCTCGGGCTCAGGGTCAGGACGGTGGCGTCGTGGTAGTCCGCGCCGACGACCGTGGAGATGTCGCGCAGCGCGGTGTCGACCGGGGGGTTGTGGTCGAGCAGCACGATTTTCAGGTTGATGCGGTGGCCGTGCGCCTGGTTGACCATATCGAGCAGGCCGGGCTTCACCGCCGGCGGCGCGCTGATGCCCTCGGCGGCGACCTGAGCCTTGATCGCCGTCATGTCGACGTCGTTCGGGATGTAGAGCGGTGCGCCGAAGAAGTCGTGCCCAGCCATGCGTGCCTCCTCCCAGCGGTGCTAACGGCACCGTAGCCGATATCGGCCGGTGAGTCCCGGCGCACACGGGAACCGTCGCCAAAATCGGCGACAAACATCCTGTTAGGGTTCATTCTTGTGAATTCGTTCGGAGCACGCGACACCCTCACGGTCGGCGCCTTGAGCTACCAGATCTACCGGCTCGACGCCGTGCCCAACACTCAGAAACTCCCCTACAGCCTCAAGGTGCTGGCGGAGAACCTGCTGCGCAACGAGGACGGCAGCAACATCACCAAGGACCACATCGAGGCGGTCGCCAACTGGGATCCCACGGCGCAGCCGAGCATCGAGATCCAATACACACCCGCCCGTGTGGTGATGCAGGACTTCACCGGCGTGCCGTGCATCGTCGACCTGGCGACCATGCGGGAGGCGATCTCCGGCCTGGGTGGTAAGCCGGAGAAGGTCAACCCGCTGGCACCGGCCGACCTGGTGATCGACCACTCGGTGATCGTCGATCTCTTCGGCCGGCCCGATGCGTTCGAACGCAACGTCGAGATCGAATACCAGCGCAACGGCGAGCGCTATCAGTTCCTGCGCTGGGGCCAGGGCGCGTTCGCCGACTTCAAGGTGGTGCCACCGGGCACCGGCATCGTGCACCAGGTGAACATCGAATACCTGGCCAGCGTGGTGATGACGCGCGCGGATGCGCACGGAACGGTGGTCGCCTACCCGGACACCTGCGTGGGCACCGACTCACACACCACCATGGTCAACGGTCTGGGCGTCCTCGGGTGGGGCGTGGGCGGCATCGAGGCCGAGGCTGCGATGCTCGGACAACCGGTGTCGATGCTGATCCCGCGGGTCGTCGGTTTCAAGCTGACCGGCGCGATCCAGCCGGGCGTCACAGCCACCGACGTGGTGTTGACCGCCACCGAGATGCTGCGCAAGCACGGCGTGGTCGGCAAGATCGTCGAGTTCTACGGCGACGGCGTCGCCCAGGTGCCGCTGGCCAACCGCGCCACCTTGGGCAACATGAGTCCCGAATTCGGTTCGACCGCAGCGATGTTCCCGATCGACGACGAGACGATCTCCTACCTGCGGATCACGGGGCGCACGCCGGAGCAGGTGGCGCTGGTGGAGGCCTACGCCAAGGAGCAGGGCCTGTGGCACGACCCCACGCACGAACCCGCGTTCTCCGAGTATCTCGAACTCAACCTGTCCGACGTGGTGCCGTCGATCGCCGGGCCCAAACGCCCGCAGGACCGGATCCCGTTGTCGGACGCCAAGTCCACGTTCCGGAAGCAGATTCCCGACTACGCCGGCAGTAGCGTAAGCAAGCCGGTCACGGTGAAATCCGACGAGCACGGCGAGTTCGTGATCGACCACGGCGCAGTGGTGATCGCCGCCATCACGTCATGCACCAACACGTCCAACCCGGAGGTGATGCTGGGGGCGGCGCTGCTGGCCCGCAACGCCGTCGACAAGGGCCTGGCCACCAAGCCGTGGGTCAAGACTTCCATGGCGCCCGGCTCGCAGGTGGTCAACGACTACTACAACAAGGCCGGGCTGTGGCCGTATCTGGAGAAGCTGGGCTTCTACCTGGTGGGCTACGGCTGCACCACCTGCATCGGTAACTCCGGCCCGCTGCCCGAGGAGGTCTCCAGGGCGATCAACGCCAACGACCTGTCGGTGGCCGCCGTGTTATCGGGCAACCGCAACTTCGAGGGCCGCATCAACCCCGACGTCAAGATGAACTACCTGGCCTCGCCACCGCTGGTCGTGGCCTACGCGCTGGCCGGGACCATGGACTTCGACTTCGACCACGAACCCCTGGGCACCGACAAGTCCGGCAAGGACGTCTATCTGAGAGACATCTGGCCGTCGCAGCGCGACGTCGCGGACACCATCGCGTCGTCGATCAACCGCGAGATGTACGTCGAGAACTATGCCGACGTCTTCAAAGGTGATGAGCGCTGGCGCAACCTGCCGACGCCGAGCGGCAACACCTTCGCCTGGGACCCCAAGTCCACCTACGTGCGCAAGCCCCCCTACTTCGACGGGATGCCGGCGAAACCCACGCCGGTCGCCGACATCACCGGCGCCAGAGTGCTTGCCCTGCTGGGCGATTCGGTGACCACCGACCACATCTCCCCCGCCGGCAACATCAAGGCCGGCACCCCCGCGTCGAAGTACCTCGACGAGCACGGCGTAGACCGCACGGACTACAACTCCTTCGGTTCGCGCCGCGGCAACCACGAGGTGATGATCCGCGGCACGTTCGCCAACATCCGGCTGCGCAACATGCTGCTCGACGATGTCTCCGGCGGCTACACTCGCGACTTCACCCAGGACGGGGCGCCTCAGGCCTTCATCTACGACGCGGCGCAGAACTACGCGGCGCAGGGGATTCCGCTGGTGGTGCTGGGCGGCAAGGAATATGGGTCCGGGTCCTCACGCGACTGGGCCGCCAAGGGCACGAGCCTGCTGGGCGTGCGGGCGGTGATCGTCGAGTCCTTCGAGCGCATCCACCGCTCCAACCTGATCGGCATGGGCGTCATCCCGCTGCAGTTCCCCGAGGGCACGTCGGCCACGTCGCTGGGTCTCGACGGCACCGAGGTGTTCGACATCACCGGCATCGCGGCCCTCAACACGGGCACGACACCGAAGACGGTTCACGTCAAGGCCGTCAAGGGCGCCGGCGGAACCGTCGAGTTCGACGCGGTGGTGCGCATCGACACCCCCGGCGAGGCCGACTACTACCGCAACGGCGGCATCCTGCAGTACGTGCTGCGCAACATGCTCAGCGCCGGCTGACGGCGGGCAGGGCTGGGCCGGTTCGGACTAGGCCAGTTCGATGAGGTCGCGGTACTCCTCGGACCAGTAGTCCTCGGTGCCGTCGGGCAGTAGGACCACCCGCTGCGGGTCGAGGGCCTCGGCCGCCCCGGGGTCGTGCGTCACCAGCACCACCGCTCCCTGATAGCTGCGCAGCGCATCGAGCACCTGTTCGCGCGACGCGGGATCGAGGTTGTTGGTGGGTTCGTCGAGCAGCAGGACGTTGGCGGTGGACGCCACCAGACCAGCCAGCGCCAGGCGGGTCTTCTCGCCCCCGGACAGGGTTCCCGCAGCTTGCTCGAGCTGCGGGCCGGTGAACATGAACGCCCCGAGCAGGCCGCGCAGTTCCTGCTCGCCGGTATCGGGAGCGGCATGGCGGATGTTCTCCCACACGGACGTGTCGTTGTCGAGCGTGTCGTGCTCCTGCGCGAAATAGCCGATCCGCAACCCATGCCCGGGCTCGATAGCACCGGTGTCGGGGTTCTCCACGCCCGCCAGGACGCGCAGGAGCGTGGTTTTGCCGGCGCCGTTGAGGCCCAGTATCACGACGCGTGAACCGCGGTCGATGGCCAGATCGACACCGGCGAAAACCTCCAGCGAGCCGTACAGCTTGCTCAACCCCGACGCCGTCAGCGGGGTGCGGCCGCACGGAGCCGGGGGGGGAAACTTGATTCGGGCCACTTTGTCGGCGGCGCGCTCCTCGTCGAGCGCTGCCATCATCCTGTCGGCGCGGCGCAACATGTTCTGCGCAGCAACGGCTTTGGTGGCTTTGGCTCCCAGCTTGGCGGCCTGGGTGCGTAACGTGGCGGCCTTGCGTTCGGCGTTGGTCCGTTCGCGACGGCGACGCTGTTCGTCGGTGGTCCGGGCGTCCAGGTACTTCTTCCAGTCCATGTTGTAGACGTCGACCTCGCCCCGCACGGCGTCCAGGTACCACACGCGATTGACCACGTCGGCGAGGAGGTCGACGTTGTGGCTGATGATCACCAGCCCGCCGGAGTGGGCACGCAGGAAGTCCCGCAGCCAGCCGACGGAATCCGCGTCGAGGTGGTTGGTCGGCTCGTCGAGCAGCAGCGTCGTCCCCGAACCCGACGCGCCGGCGCCGCCCTCGGATGCGGCGAACAGGATCCGCGCCAACTCCACCCGGCGGCGCTGCCCTCCGGAGAGGGTGCGCAGTTTCTGGGTCAGCACCCGGTCGGGCAGCCCGAGGCTGGCGCAGATACGGCTGGCTTCACTCTCGGCGCTGTAGCCGCCCAGCGCGACGAATCGCTCCTCCAGTTGCCCGTAGAGGCGGATCGCGCGGTCTCGGGCGTCGTCGTCGGCGACTTCGGCCATCAACACCTGCTGCTTTTCCAGATCGGTGAGCAGCACGTCGAGTCCGCGGGCCGACAGCACCCGGTCGCGGGCCAGGACGTCGAGATCACCTTCCCTGGGGTCCTGCGGCAGATAACCGACCTCGCCGATGCGGACCACCGATCCGGCGTAGGGTTCGCTTTCCCCGGCCAGGATGCGCAGGGTGGTCGTCTTGCCCGCACCGTTGCGGCCGACCAACCCGATGCGGTCGCCGGGTTGGATGCGCAGGTCGGGCCCGTCGGGCGACAGCAGGATGCGCGCGCCAGCGCGGACCTCCAGGTCCGTGGCCGTGATCAACGAGCGCTCCCTCTGTTGCGTTACTTGTCGTCGGTGAACACCGCGGGTCTGCCCTCTTTGCGCGCGGCAACCGCTTCTTCGAAGTTGGCGGTGAGCAGGCGGACGTAAAGCTGTCCCAAGCCCTCGGCTTGCATGTGTCCCTCTAAGCTACCGGCCTCGAGCCCACTCCACAGTGTGCGCTTGGTCAACTCGGTGCCCGGCCGGGAGAACGCGGCAATGCGGGCGGCGATCTCGTAGCAGGTGTCCAGCAGCCGCTCCCCGGGCACCTGACACGACACCAGGCCGATCCGCTCGGCTTCCTCGGCGGTGACGTCACGCCCGGTGAGCATGATCTCGAACGCGCGCGACGCCCCGATGGCCCGCGGCAGCAGATAACTGAGCCCGAGCTCACTGGCCGTCAACCCGTTGTTGATGCCGGCGGCCCGGAAATAGGCGCCGGCCGAAGCGACCCGGATGTCGGCGGCCAGCGCCAGGCACAGCCCGCCCCCAATCGCGGGGCCGTTGACCGCGGCGATCACCGGTTGGTGCAACCGGCGCAGCGCCAGGATCACGTCGTCGAGGACCTCCATGGAGCGCAGTGCGTAGGCGGGACGGGTCAGTCCGTCGACGTGGGGCACCGAGCCCGCCGACTTGTGGTCGGCGCCCGAGGAGAACCCCCGACCGGCTCCCGTCAGCACAACGACCCGCACGGAGTTGTCGTAGGTGACCTCGTCGAGGGCCTCCTTGAGCGGCACCATGACGTCGAACGCCATGGAGTTCATCCGCTCCGGCCGGTTCAGGGTGATCAGCCCGACCCCCGGCCGCGGGTGTTCCAGCAGTACGTGGCTCACCCGTGAACGGTAGCGCGTCAGACCTGCTCGACCGGGGCTGCGTCGCCGGCTGCGTCACCAGCCGCGTCTATATCGAAGGCCCGGATCTGCTGCACCAGGTCTTCCAGCGCCGCCGGCGGTAGCGCCCCGGGCTGGTTGAACAGCAGCTTGCCCTTCTTGAACGCCATCAGCGTCGGAATGGACCGGATCTGGGCGGCCGCCGCCAACCCCTGCTCGGCTTCAGTGTCGACCTTGGCATGCACGATGTCGGGGTGCTTCTCGGCCGACGCCTGAAAGGTCGGCCCGAATTGGCGGCACGGCCCGCACCAGGACGCCCAGAAGTCGACGAGCACGATGTCGTTGCCCTCGATGGTGTCGTTGAACTTGTCGCCGGTGAGATCAAGCGTCGTCATACAAGCTCCCAACGCCGGATTTGCGAACTATGTTCCCGCGACGCGTAAACGTCGGCGACGACTCGCCGCACGACGACGCCACCCGTTACATCTCGCGGAAGTGTGGTGGGGGCGGACGACCTGGCAGAAGGCCGGTGGCCCGATCAGACGGTGAAACCCAGGGCGCGCAGTTGCTCGCGCCCGTCATCGGTGATCTTGTCCGGGCCCCACGGCGGGTTCCACACCCAGTTGATCCGCATGTCGTCGACCAGGCCGCTGCCCACCAGGGCGCTGCGCGACTGGTCTTCGATGACATCGGTCAGCGGGCAGGCCGCCGAGGTCAACGTCATGTCGATCAGGGCGACCTTGCCCGCGTCGCCCGCTTCGACGTTGAGTCCGTAGACCAGTCCGAGGTCGACGACATTGATGCCCAACTCGGGGTCGACGACGTCGCGCATCGCCTCCTCGAGGTCGGCAAGAAATTCCTCGTTCGGCGCCGCGTTCTCGCTCATCGGTGGCCCTCCTGGCCCTCTCGGCCCTGCTCGACGCTGACGCACGCTTGCGCCAGCGCATCCTTGAACGCCATCCAGCCCAGCAGCGCGCATTTGACCCGCGCCGGATATTTGGCCACGCCCGCGAAGGCGACCCCATCACCCAAAATGTCCTCGTCGCCCTCGACGGTGCCGCGCGAGGACACCATCGCGGTGAACGCGGTGACGATCCCGAGCGCATCGGCGACGCTCCGGCCGATCACCTGCTCGCTGAGCACCGACGTGGCCGCCTGGCTAATGGAGCAGCCCTGCCCGTCGTAGGAGACGTCGGCGACGTGCCGCCCATCCCCGGACAGGGCGACCCGCAGCATCACTTCGTCACCGCAGACGGGGTTCACGTGAAACACCTGGGCGCCGAACGGCTCCCGCAGGCCACGGTGCTGCGGGTGCTTGTAGTGATCGAGGATCACGTCGTGATACATCTGCTCGAGGCGCACAGTCATTCTCTCCCAAAGAAATCCAGCGCGCGTCGCACGCCTGCCACCAGTCGGTCGACCTCCTCGGTGGTGTTGTACACCGCGAATGACGCACGCGCCGTGGCTGCCAGCCCGAGGCGGCGGTGCAGCGGCATCGTGCAGTGGTGACCCACCCGCACCGCGACGCCGTCGTCGTCGAGCACCTGCCCGACGTCGTGCGCATGCACGCCGTCGACGACGAACGACACCGGCGACCCGCGGTCGGTCATCGACGTGGGACCGACGATACGTACGCCCTCGATGCCGCATAGGCCCTCGATGGCCGCTGCGACCAGGTCGCGTTCGTGATCATGCACGGCGTCCATACCGAGTGCGCCGAGGTACCGCGCCGCCGCGCCCAACCCGACCACCTGCGAGGTCATCGGGGTGCCGGCCTCAAAGCGCTGCGGGGCTGGGGCGTAGGTGGAGGACTCCATGGTGACCGTCTCGATCATCGACCCGCCCGTGAGGAACGGCGGCAGGCCCGCCAACACGGAGCGACGGACATAGAGACCACCGATACCGTTGGGGCCCAACATCTTGTGCCCGGAAAACGCGGCGAAATCGACGTCCAGCGCATGCAGGTCGACGGGCTGGTGCGGCACCGACTGGCAGGCGTCCAGCACCGTCAGGGCGCCAACCGCCTTGGCCCGGGCGACCAGTTCGGCCACCGGCGCCATCGCGCCGGTCACGTTCGAGTGATGGCTGAACGCGACGATCTTCACCCGGTCGTCGAGCCGCAGGGAGTCCAGATCGATGCGCCCAGCGTCTCCATCGCTGCCACCGTCACCGCCGGTGACGCCGTACCAGCGCAGCGTGGCGCCGGTGCGCCGAGCCAACTCCTGCCACGGCACCAGGTTGGCGTGGTGCTCGAGCTCGG
>CAIYOH010000104.1 GCA_903927745.1 uncultured Mycobacteriaceae bacterium | reverse complement strand
TCGAGGCCGGCCAGGTCTTCATCAATGGGATGACGGTGTCCTATCCGGAGCTGCCGTTCGGCGGAATCAAGCGCTCCGGCTACGGCCGCGAACTGGCCGGGCACGGCATCCGCGAATTCTGCAACACCAAGACGGTGTGGATCGGCTAGCGGCCCACGCCCACCCGCGCCGATCGTGCTGCCAGCTTCGCACTCGCGCGCGAAAGTGCGGCTGGCTTCACGTTCGCGCCTCAGGGCCGCATCCGGTAGGCGCCATTGAGCGGCTCGACGTGCGCCTTCCACACCTGCTGGTAGCGAGCGAGGTCGTGCGCCGGCCGCCGGATCATCCGCAGCGCAAACCGCGCCTGCTCGTCCGTCGCCGAGGGCTTGTCGCTCAGCTCGACGGCGTAGCCGTTGACGTCGCGGACAAGCACGCCGAAGATCTCATCGATCAAGGCGTCGTCCACGCCGGAGATCCCGGCTTCCTCGAGGATCAGCTGCGCGTAGGGCACCATCGCGAACAGCTGGCCGACGGCGAACGCGAAGTCGACGTCCTTTTGCTGCGCCGCGTCCGGGGTAGCGGCGGCCAGCATCTCGGCGAGCACGTCGATCTGCTGGGCCAGCAGTGCCACGT
This sequence comes from uncultured Mycobacteriaceae bacterium, assembly GCA_903927745.1. Lineage (GTDB taxonomy): Bacteria > Actinomycetota > Actinomycetes > Mycobacteriales > Mycobacteriaceae > Mycobacterium. The sequence continues at coordinate 9,725 of CAIYOH010000104.1, read as the reverse complement.
TGGGTAGGTGGCCGTAGCTCGCGAACGGCGCGCGCCAGTCGTGGACGTGCACCTTGCCCAGGCCGCCGGTCGGGCCCTGGGCGAAGAGGAAGGAGTCGTCGGCGGCCTCGTCACGCCGGCCCAGCAGCGGCAGCGCGGAGTCGGGGGCGAACAGGAAGTTCGGCATGAACTTGCCGAGCAGGCCGATGTTGATGTGGACGGTGCCCTCGAGCCGGGGTAGCAGGCCGATCTCGCGGGTGGCGGCCTCGAAGAAGGTGTCCTTCTCCACGCCCTTGGCCGCGATCACGTCCCACAGCTCGGTGATCACCTTCTCGCCCTCGCCCGTGACCTTCGCCTTGGTGAGCGGGCTGTACAGCAGGTAGCGGCGGTCGTTCGCCGACGCGCTGCGCATGTAGTCGCAGGCGCGGGTGGTCACCAGCCTCATGGCGACCAGCCGCGCGTAGGCGTCGGTGAGCAAGCGGCGGACGTGGCCGAAGTCGGTGACGAGGGTCCCGTACAGGATGCGGTTGGACGCGTGGGTGACTGCCTCGTACATGGCGTGGGTGCAGATGCCGACGGCGCCCCAGCCGAGGTTGTACTTGCAGACGTTGACCGTGTTGAGCGCGGCGTGGAAGGCGCCGGGCCCGCGGTGCAGCAGGTCGGCCTCCGAGACGGGGTAGTCGCGCAGCGCGAAGTTGGAGACGTAGTTCTGCGAGTTCACCACGTTCTTCTTCAACTCATAGCGGTCGTGCTGCGAGTCCGCGGCGAAGAATACGTACTCCGGGTTGTCGTCTGAGCCGCCGGCGATCTTGCCGAACGTGGAGACCGTGCGGGCCACGTTGCCGTTGCCGATGTAGTACTTCTCCCCGTTGGCCCTCCACCCACCCCCGGGTTCGCCGGTCGGGGTCAGGGTCATGTCCGTCTGGTAGACGTCCGCGCCGTGGGTCTGCTCGGAGAGCCCGAAGGCGAACACCTCGCCCGCCTCCAGTTGCGCGGCGGCCTTGCGCTTCGCCTCCTCGTTGTCGCTCATCCAGATCGGGCCCAGGCCGAGGGCGGTGACCTGGAACGGGTACCAGTAACTCAGCCCGTAGAAGCCGACGATCTCGGCGAACTCGCTGATCCGGTAGGTGTCCCAGCGGCAATCGGCGGCGCCGTACTCCGACGGCGTCAGCAGCGACGCGAAGATCCGCTCGCGGCCGAGGTGGTTGAGAAAGTCCGAGTACCACACCCGGTCGTGGTCGTCGGCCTTCAGCCGGGCCTTGCCCCGGGACTCGAAGAAGTCGACCGTCGCGGCCATGATCTCCGACGAACGGGGGTCCGGATACCGGCGCTGCAGGTTGGTGGGGTTGAGCAACATATAGGTGACGCTACTGGTCGGACCCGGAAAAACGCCACTGTCGGTCGGCCGCGCGCCGCCCTACCATCAGAGGCGTGTCAGAACTCAATACAGCCCGCGGACCCATCGACACCGGCGACCTCGGTGTCACGCTCATGCACGAACACGTGTTCATCATGACCACCGAGATCGCCCAGAACTACCCCGAAGCCTGGGGCGACGAGGAGCGGCGGGTGGCCGACGCCATCACGCGGCTCAACGAACTCAAGGCCCGCGGCGTCGACACGATCGTCGACCTCACCGTGATCGGGCTGGGCCGCTACATCCCGCGCATCGCGCGCGTCGCGGCCGCCACCGGCCTCAACATCGTCGTAGCAACGGGGCTGTACACCTACAACGACGTGCCGTTCTGTTTTCACTACCTCGGCCCGGGCGGTGAGCTGGGCGGCCCGGAGATCATGACGGACATGTTCGTCCGCGACATCGAGGAGGGTATCGCCGACACCGGCATCAAGGCGGGAATCCTCAAGTGCGCCACCGATTCCCCCGGCGTCACCCCGGGCGTCGAGCGGGTATTGCGCGCCGTCGCCCAGGCCCACAAGCGCACCGGGGTGCCCATCTCCACGCACACCCACGCCGGGCTGCGGCGCGGGCTGGAGCAGCAGCGCATCTTCGCCGAGGAGGGCGTCGACCTGAGCCGGGTGGTCATCGGCCATTCCGGGGACAGCACCGACGTCGGCTACCTCGAGGAGCTGATCTCCGCCGGGTCGTACCTAGGGATGGACCGGTTCGGCATCGACGTGATCTCGCCGTTCGAGGACCGGGTCGACATCGTGGCGCGGATGTGCGAGCGCGGCCACGCAGACAAGATGGTGCTGTCGCACGACGCCAACTGCTACTTCGACGCGCTGCCGGAGGATCTGGTCGCGGTGGCCGCGCCCAACTGGAACTACCTGCACATCCACAACGACGTCATCCCGGCGCTCAAGGCGCGCGGCGTCACCGACGAGCAGCTGAACACCATGCTGGTCGACAATCCGCGGCGCATCTTCGAACGGCGCGGGGCGTACTGACGTGCCGCCCGACGTAACCCCGGGCGTCGCACCGATCGGAACCCAGATCTCGGCGCTGGCCGCGCTGGCCCCCGACGAGCCCGCCGTCACCTGCGACGGGCTGACGTTGACCCGCGCCGAACTCGACCGGTCGACGAACCGCCTGGCCCGGGCCTACGCCGAGCGCGGCGTCGGCATCGGCGACTACGTCACGATGGTGCTGCCCAACTCCGTCGAGTGGATCCAGGCCGCAGTGGCGTGCTGGAAGCTGGGCGCGGTGCCGCAGCCGCTGTCCGCCCGGCTGCCGGACCCCGAGTTGCAGGGCCTGCTGGAATTGCGCCCGCCCGCCCTGCTGGTCGGCCGCGAGCACCCTGGGCTGGCATGCGTCCCCGCCGGTTTCGTTCCCGACCCGGCACTGTCCGACGCCGCCCTGCCCGAGGCGGTCTCGCCGGTGTGGAAGTCGATGGGGTCGGGCGGCAGCACCGGGCGGCCCAAGCTCATCGAGTCGGGCGGCGACAGCCGGATCCCGGCCGCCATCGGTTTTCCGCTCGGCGCGCAGGAGGGCGACACCACGCTGGTGCCGATCCCGCTGTCCCACAACACCGGCTTCACCACCGCGACCATCGCCCTGCTGATGCGCCACCACCTGGTGGTGATGAGCCGGTTCGACCCGCACGCGTTCCTGCGGCTGATCGGCGACCACCGCGCCACCTTCGTGATGACGGTACCGACGATCATGCAGCGCTCACTGCCGGTTTACCACGCGGAGCCCGGCCGCTACGACCTGTCGTCGATCCGGCGAATGTGGCACGTGGGGGCGCCGTGCCCGCCGGCCGTCAAGCAGGCGTGGATCGACCTGGTGGGACCCGAACAGCTGTGGGAACTCTATGGCGGCACCGAATTACAGGCGCTGACGTTCATCTCGGGGGACCAGTGGCTGGCCCACCGCGGCTCGGTGGGCGTGGTGGTCGCCGGGGAGATGAAGGTGCTTGATGACGACGGCAATCCCTGTCCGCCGGGCGTGGTCGGCGAGATCTACATGCGCCCGAGTCCGGGGAGCGCGCCGACCTACCGCTACGTCGGCGCCACGGCGAAATCCCGGGACGGCTGGGATTCGCTGGGCGACCTGGGCTACTTTGACGCCGACGGGTTCCTGTACCTGTCGGATCGCCGCGTCGACATGTTCACCGTCGGCGGCCGCAACGTGTACCCGGCGGAGATCGAGGGCGCCCTGTCGGCGCACCCGGAGGTGTTGTCCTGCCTCGTGGTCGGTGTTCCCGACCCGAATGCGGGCGACCTGGGGCAGGTTCCGTACGCGCTGGTGCACACGGCCGAGGGGTCGGCCCTGGACGCCGCGGGTGTGCAGGACTTCCTGCGGGAACGCATTGCGGGGTACAAGGTTCCCTACACCGTCGAGTTCGTCGAGACTCCCCTGCGCGACGACGCCGGCAAGGCGCGCCGCTCAGCGGTGCGGGCCGAGATCATGGCGCGATCGAATCCGCCTCGGTATCAATGAGCTCACCAGTTCCGGGGCCTGTTCCGGTCGGCGTCCCGCGCCTCTCCCAGCGGCGCAGTGCGTCCCGGCAGGGCGACTCGACCAACGCGTAGCTCACAGCGGCGATCGCGAAGCCGAAGACCAACGTCACGGCCAGTACCTGCGGCATCCGACCGGTGAACGGGAAGGTGCCGAGTACCGGGAACACCATCGCCAGCGCGGCCAGGTGCCAGATGAACAGGCCGTAGGACCAGCGCCCCAGGGTCACCATGACCGTGCTGCCCAGCACGCGGTGCTCAGTGTCCGGCCGGTCCAGCACCAGCGGAGCCACCAGTGCGAACGCCACCAGCGCCCCTGCCGCGGTCTTCACGGCGAACTGAGCGGCCGTGCCGGGGACCAGGCCCTCCGGACCGGCCAGCGGCGATGCCGCCACCAGGTAAGCGAGCAGGGCGACGCCCGCCATCAGGACCCGGCGGCGCGCCAGCCGGTGCGGAAGGCCCACACCGGTGTGCACCCACTCGGCCAGCACCATCCCGGCGGCGAACCACGAGAAGAAGGCCGGCGGCCAGTTCAGCGGGCTGGCCCCCGAACCCGTGTGCAAGGGCACCCAGCCCCAACCCCAGCTGAGAGCAGCCAGCGCCGCGATCGCCGGGACCCGGGCAGCGACGGGAAGGCGGCGGGCCAGCAACGCCAGGATCGGCAGCGCCAGGTAGAAGCTGAACTCGACCGACAAGCTCCACATCTGGGTCAGGCCGGCGGTGAGGGTGAGCGGCACATAGATCTGCGTGAGCGTCAGGTTGGCCAACCACACCGTCGCCCCGGCGTGATCCGCGTCGGGTAGCAACAGCAGGATCACGACCACCGCCACCAGGTAGGCCGGCATGATCCGCACCACCCTGGACCGCAGGTAGTGGCCCGTGCGTGGTCGCGCCGAGATGCCCCGCGCCGCGGCGGCGTGCCCGCGCCACAACAGGAAGCCCGAGAGCGCGAAGAATACCGCCACGGCGAGGTCGAAGCGGCTGAACAGTCGGCCGCTCGCGCCGACAGAATGTCCCGTCTGGAAGGCCGCGTGGGTGACGACCACGCCCATGGCGGCGAAGGCACGCATGCCCTCGACGGCGGGCAGGAAACTGCGGACGCCCGCCACCTGCTTGCTCTCGGACCCGGTCCCGGCCACAGTCACACTCACAGTGTGCCCGGACCGGCGGGTTCACCGGCGGGGGCCCGGGGTCCGGCTGTTAGGGTCGACCGGTCGAGGATCGGAGGGTGCGGCAACGTGAACCGGGCAGTCATGTTGCGCTTCGTCGCGTGCGGGATCATCGGACTCGGGGCCGCCCTGCTGATCGCTGCGCTGCTGTTGTCGACGTACACCAAGAACAGGATCAGCAAGGTCCCGCTCACCATCGACACCACGTTGATCGCCGACGGCACCGGATCCATCCTCGACGCCGCGTCGTTGTCCAACGAGCACCTGGTGGTCAGTCAGAACGCGCCGCTGGTGTCCCAGCAGCAGATCGGCGTCGAGTCGCCCGCCAACGCCGAGGTGGTGACGCTGCAGGTCGGCTCGTCGGTCCGGCGCACCGACAAGCAGAAGGACGGCGGATTGCTGCTGGCGATCGTCGACACCGTCACCCTGAATCGCAAGACGGCACTGGCCTTCTCCGACGACACCCACACGGGGGGCTGGGTCCAGAAGCCGCGCTCCATGGGCGACGACAGCCCGCCGACCGTGATCCCGTTGCGGCACGAGGGGCTGTCCTACCGGTTTCCGTTTCACACCCAGAAGAAGACTTACCCCTACTTCGACCCGATCGCCCAGAAGGACTTCGACGCCAACTACGACACCCAGGATGACGTCAACGGTCTGACCACCTATCGCTTCACGCAGAACGTCGGATACAACGACGACGGCAAGCTGGTGAGCCCCGTCCGGTACCCGTCGCTGTACGCCGGTGCCGAGGACGCCAAGGTCACCGCGTCCGCGGCGTCGTGGGGGCTGCCGGGGGACCCGTGGGAGCAGATCTCCATGACGCGGTATTACGCGGCGCAGCGGACCTTCTGGGTAGACCCGGTATCGGGCACCATCGTCAAGGAGACCGAGCACGCCAACCACTACTTTGCCCGCGAGGCTCTCAAGCCGGATCTGACGGTGGCCGACTACAAGGTCACGTCGACTCAAGAGACCGTCGAATCGCAGGTCAACGCGGCCCGCGACGAGCGCGACAGGTTGGCCCTGTGGTCGCGGGTGCTGCCCATCACCCTCACCGCGATCGGCCTGATCGCCGTGATCGGGGGAGGCGTGCTCGCGGCGTTCAGCCTGCGCTCCGAGAGCGCGCTCACCGACCCCGGTCTGGACCGCGGCGACGAGCCCTTCGGCGGGCTCGAGGAGCGGGTACCCGGCGCGGAGGCCAGGACCGAGCAGTTACGCACCCGGCGTCCCGACGACGACGACCCGCCGGACGTCGATCCGTCCGCCGGGGCCGCGGACGAACCGCCCGACTGACGCCGGGATCGATCGTGCGCTGGGCCAGGGGAGGCTATGCACTGTTTCTGGCGCTGCTGGTGGCCGGGCCGCTGCTGGGGCCCGGCTATCTGTTGCTGCGCGACGCGGTGTCGACGCCGCGGTCCTATCTCACCGACACCGCGCTGGGGTTGACGGCTCCGCCGCGGGCTTCCCCGCAGGACTTCGCGCTGGCGCTGGCGTCGGCAGTAGTCGATGGCGGCATCGTGGTCAAGGTGCTGCTCGTGCTGGGGTTGTGGCTCGCAGGATGGGGCGCGGCCCGGTTGGCCGCTCTGGCGCTGCCCGGCGCGGGTGCGGGGGGCCAGTTCGTGGCGACGACGCTCGCGGTGTGGAATCCCTATGTCGCGGAACGACTTCTGCAAGGCCACTGGAGCCTGCTGGTGGGCTACGGCTGCCTGCCGTGGATCGCTACGGCGATGCTGACGCTGCGTGAGGGTGGCTCGTCCGGCGGGGGGCGCGGTGTCTGGGGGTTGGGGTTCTGGATCGCGCTGGCGGGGTTGACCCCGACCGGTCTGGTGTTGGGCGCCACGGTGGCGCTCGTGTGCGTGGCGGCGCCGGGCCCGGGGTGGCGGCGGTGGCGGTGCGCGGCGATGGCGGGGGTCGTCGCGTTGGTGGGGGCGCTGCCCTGGCTGGTCGCGGCGGCGGCGGGTTCGTCGCTGGCCGGACACGCACCCGCGAGCGCCCCCGGGGTGGAGGCCTTCGCGCCCCGCGCCGAGCCGGGCTTGGGCACGCTCGGCAGCCTCGCCAGCCTCGGCGGCATCTGGAACGCTGAGGCCGTACCGGATTCGCGCGCAACGCTTTTCGCGGTGTTCTCGGCCGTGGCGTTGCTGGGAGTGGTGGCGGCCGGGGTGCCGGCGGCCGCGCGGCGTCCCGCGGCGGTGCCGCTGCTGGTGCTGGCGGTGGTGTCGGTGCTGGTGCCCTGCGCGTTGGCGACGGGCCCCGGCATGCACCTGCTGAGCACGGTGATCGACGCCGCCCCCGGCCTCGGTTTGCTGCGCGACGGGCAGAAATGGGTGGCGCTGGCGGTGCCGGGCTACACCCTCGCCGGCGCCGGCGTGGTGGTGACGCTCCGGCGGTGGCTGCGGCCGGCCGTCGCAGCGGCGGTGTGCTGTCTCGCACTGATCCTGACGCTGCCCGACCTGGCCTGGGGGGTGTGGGGCCGGATGACGCCGGTGCACTATCCGCCGGCGTGGGCGGCGGTGGCCGCGGCGATCAACGCCGATCCCCGGACGGTGGCGGTGCTACCCGCCGGCACCACGCGCCGCTTCCCATGGTCGGGTCCCCCGCCCGTCCTCGACCCCCTGCCCCGCTGGGTGCGTGCCGACGTCCTGAGCACAGGCGATCTGCCCGTCTCGGGCGCCGTCGTGCCCGGGGAGGGCGCCCACGCCCGCGTGGTGGAGACGCTGCTGCTGTCCGGGTCTGCGCCGGCCGCACTGGCGCGCGCCGGGGTGGGCTGGCTGGTCGTCGAACAGGGTAGCGCCGGTGTGGTGGGGGCGGCCGCCCGCACTGTGGCCGCGCTGACGCCGGTCTATGCCGACCGCGAGATGACGCTCTACCGGATCGGCGGCGACACCGCGGGCGCGTCGGCCGCCCGCCGCGCGGCGGCGTTGGTCGCGCACGCCGTGACGCTGGCGATGCTGCTCGTCGGCGCCGCGGGCACCCTCGCCAGCGCCCGGCGCCGAGCGCGAACGTGAAGCTGGCTTCACGTTCGACGCCGAACGTGAAGCTGGGGGGACGCTCGAGCGGGTTTGGCGCCGCAGGGCTACACCACGCCGCTGACAAACCCTCCCGCGCGCACGGCTTCCAGCACATGGCGCATCCCGTCGGTGCTCTGCTCCCACGAGAACTCACCATTGCGCGCCTGCGCCTTCGCGCCCAGCTGCTCGCGCAGCACCGAGTCGCAGAGTAGCTCGTCGAGGCGGTCCACCAGCTCCGCGTGGCTGTTGGCCAAGATGCCCGTCACCCCGTCGATGATGGAGTCGGACAGCCCGCCCGAGGAGCGGTACCCGATGGTCGGCACCCGGTGCTGGGCCGCCTCGACGACCGCCAGGCCCCAGCCCTCCTTGCGGGACGGCATCAGGTGCACCCAGGAACGCTGCAGCACCTGGTGCTTGGCGACGTTGTCCAGGTGACCGTGGAAGGTGACCGCGTCGGCGATGCCGAGCCGTCGCGCGTGCTCGACGAGCCGCCGGCGCCACCAGCCGTCACCGACGACATCGAGGTGCAGCCCGGGCGTGCGCGGGCTGAGCTCGGCGACCGCCTCCAGAGCGTCCTCGACCTGCTTGTGCGGCACCAGCCGGGACAGCACCACCACGCGGGGTGTTGCCGCCTGCGGACCGGACAGCGACTGCCCGGGCGCGTCGTCGAGGCCGTTGTGCACCACGGCGATCCGACTCTGGTCCACCCCGAGCTCGACCAGGTCGCGGGCCGACGAGAGCGACACCGTCACGTACTGGTTGCCCCGATTCAGCCGCGGCGACAGCGTCGACTCGACGAACCAGCCGATGCGGCCGAGCACCGGTCCGGCCACCGGCCACTGCTCGCGGTGGCAGTGGTGCACCAGCACCACCACCCGGCGGCCGTAGACCAGCCGGGCAAGGAACGGCAGGCCGTTCTGGGTGTCGACGACCACGTCGGGCCGCGCCCGCCGCAGGGCGCCGATCCCGAGCCGCGCACCCAGCTGGTGCAGACCCATCGACAGCAGCGCCCACACGTAGACCGAGTACCGCCCGCCGGCGCGGATGACCCGCACACCGTCGACCACGTCACGCCGGGGTGCGCCCCGGTAGCGGGCCGTGCGCAGCGTGACCTCAACACCCTGGTCGGCCAGGCGCGCGCCGATCCGCTGCAGGTACGCCTCGCTGCCCCCGCCCTGCGGGTGCCCGGTATCCCGCCAGCACAGCAGCAGCACCGAACGCAGAGCAGACACGATCCCCCAGCCTAGCCTGCCTTTGTAGGGTGGGCTCGGTGAGCGTGACCACCCTGTTCGCCCGCCGGGCGACGCTGGCCCGCTCGGTGCGGCTGCTCTCGGAGTTCCGCTACGAGCAGCCGGAGCCGGCGCGTTTCTACCGCGCGCTGGCCGACGACACCGCGGCAATGGTCGCTGACCTGTGGCGGAACGCGAGCGGCGGCCCCCCTGGTGGGCGGACGCTGCTCGACGTCGGCGGGGGCCCGGGCTACTTCGCGGCGGCGTTCGCCGATGCCGGTTTCCGCTACATAGGGGTCGAACCGGATCCGCGCGAGATGCACGCGGCCGGGCCCGCTGCAGCCGGCCCGGGGCGGGCCGGGGGCGCCTTCGTCCGGGCATCGGGGCTGGCGCTGCCCTTCGCCGACGCTTCGGTG
>CAIYOH010000103.1 GCA_903927745.1 uncultured Mycobacteriaceae bacterium | reverse complement strand
GCACGCCCACTACTGTGCCATGCTTCACAGCCCCTTGACCAAAACCCCGGCTCAGTCGGCGTCAGCCGACCGGCCTGGCCGTTACCGCGGGCCCCAGGAACCGGGCCGCCAGTGCGGTGAAGGCCTCGGGGTCACCGGTGGCCTCGAATACCCGGGTGGCCGGCGGCCCGTCATGCGGACGCAGCATGTCCCGTTCGGTGAGCACGCGCAACACATCCTTGGCCGTTTCCTCGGAGCTGGAGACCAGCGTGACGTTGTCGCCCATCGCCAGCTGGATGATCCCGGACAGCAGCGGATAGTGCGTGCACCCGAGCACCAGGGTGTCGACCTGCGCACGCTGCAGCGGTTCGAGGTATCCCCCGGCGAGCTCTAGGATCTGGCGGCCGCTGGTGACGCCGCGCTCGACGAAGTCAACGAACCGGGGGCAGGCAGCCGCGGTGATGTCGGTGTCGCGGGCGGCGGCGAACGCGTCCTGGTAGGCGTGCGACTCGATGGTCGCCCGCGTGCCGATGACGCCGATACGGCCGGTGCGCGTGGTGACGACGGCGCGGCGCACCGCCGGCAGGATCACCTCGATGACGGGGACCTCGTAGCGCTCGCGGGCGTCGCGCAGGCATGCCGCCGAGGCCGTATTGCACGCGATCACCAGCGCCTTGACGCCACGCGCGACGAGAGAATCGCCAATGGCCAGGGCATGCGCGCGCACCTCGGGGATGCTCAGCGGCCCGTAGGGACCGTTGGCGGTGTCGCCGATGTAAATGATGTCCTCGTCGGGCAGCTGGTCGATGATGGCGCGCACGACGGTCAGCCCGCCGACGCCGGAGTCGAATACCCCGATGGGCGCCCGGCGTGTACTCACGACGCGGGACGCCGCGCGGCGCCGCCCGCCGCGCGTTCGGCGCGGGCCGTGCGTTCGGGGGCCGACAGCACATAGGCGGCGGCGACGCCGGCGACGGCTCCGCACAGGTGGCCCTGCCAGGACACGCCGCCACATTGGTGCAGCACCGGCATCGCCCCGAGCAGGACGCCGCCGTAGGCGAACAGGACCACCAGCCCGACGATGACGTTCCACACCCGCCGCACGAAGAACCCGAACACCAGAAGGAAGGCCAGCCAGCCGAAGATGAGGCCGGAGGCCCCGATGTGGTCGGTGGGGCCGCAACTGCTTCCCACATTGCCGATCAGCCAGGTGCCGAAACCGCCCACGATCCAGACGATCGCGGTGGCCCAGATGAAGCGGGACATCCCCGCCAGCGTCATGAGGAAGCCGAGCACCAGCAGGGGGACCGTATTGGCGAACAGGTGTTCCCAGTTCGCGTGCAGCAGTGGCGCGACGATGATGCCCCACAGGCCGTCGCTCGTCAGCGGCTTGATGCCGTTGTCGTCGAGCCGCCCGCCCGCGAGGTGGTCGATCAGTTCGATGAGGTAGAGCAGCGCCACGAAGGTGAGGATGGTGGTCCCGCCGATCACCCACCCGGGCCGCTTCGTCGGCCGGGTCGCCGGGGTGCCCGGGACGCCGGGAAATCCCCTCGGCGTGCTCGTCATGGCGACCCTTTCAGACCCATCGGGATCGACGTCAGCGCGAAGAAAGTCGAGTGAGCAGCACACTAACGTCGATCTCGGTGAACGAAGATCCGGCTAAAGGCTACCGCCCGCCGAACGCGCCGGGCAGGACGCCGCGGTAGGTCGGTATCCCGGCCACCGACTCGGCCGCGAACACCCCGGCCAGCACGGCGCGGGCGAGGCAGTCGGCGGCGGCGATCCCGAGCTCGGTGACCAGTGGGGTCTCGGCCGCGAGCCCGGCGGGCACCGGGGTCGCGTCGACGGACGCCGGCGCGGGCTGGACGGTCCCGGTCGCCAGCGCGAACACCGTGTCGCCGTCCAGCGGCGTGTGCACCGGCCGGATGGCGCGGGCCAGACCGTCGTGGGCGGCGATCGCCATGCGCCGGCACCCGCCCGGGCTCACGGGAGCGTCGGTCGCCACGACCGCGATCGTGGTGTTCATCGGGCTCGCCGCGGGGTCCAGGCGCGACGGCATCCGGGCGAATTCCTCGATCTGCGTGGCCGGCGGCGGCACCAGCCCGAACTCGACCGCCAGATCGGCCATCCACGGCAGGCCGGTGGCCCGGTCGGCGACGTCGCCCGCGGAGTTCACCACCACGATGGCGCCGACGGTGACGCCGGACGCCAATGTCGTCGACGCTGTCCCGACGCCGCCTTTGACAACTCCGGCGCGGGCGCCCACCCCGGCGCCGACGGTGCCGACGGTCACGGTCTGTGCGGCCGCCTCGCACGCCAGGTAGCCGAACTCGGCCGTCGGGCGCTGCGCCCACCCGCCGACCGGCAGGTCGAAAATCACCGCGCCGGGCACGATGGGCACCACACCGCCCGCCATCTCCACCCCACGCCCACGCTCCTCCAGCCAGCGCATGACGCCGTCGGCCGCCGCCAGGCCGTAGCCGCTTCCACCAGCGAGCAGCACGGCGTCGACGCACCGCACCGTGTTGGCTGGATCCAGCAGATCGGTCTCCCTGGTGCCCGGCGCGCCGCCGCGGCAGTCGACGGCCCCGATGGTGCCCGGTGGCGCCAGCACCACGGTGACGCCGCTGGCCCATCCGGCACCCATCGACGCGTCCTGGTCGAGGCGGTGGTGGTGCCCGACCCGGATACCGCCGACGTCGGTGATGGCGTTCACGGCGACCCCATCAGCGCCACCACCAGATATTCCTGCAGCACGGTCAGCCACTGGTAGACGTCGAAGTGCACGGCCAGCGGATGGTCGGCCGGCAGGCGTTCGGGCCCCTGCGGCCCGATCTGGAGCATGACGCCCAAACTCAGCCGCATGTCGTTGACCGCCGCAACCCAGGCCTCGGCGTCGTCCTCGGTGAGCTCGAACCGGCCGCCGCCATCGGGGACAGTGTCCCACAACCGCTGCGCCGCAGACCGTTTAGCGTCGATAATCAGTGGCTCGTGCAGGCTTCGCAGCGCGGCATTCAGGCTATCGGTGGCCGGGGATCCGGCTCCCTCAGTGCCGTCAGTGCCGCCGTCGGCGTGGACGAAGTCCGGCAGCAGCCGGCGCAGCGTCGGCTCCACGGGCGGCTCGGCGTTGCCGGTCCTCATACCGGTGATCTCTTCGAGTTCGTCTGGTGCCGCCGATGATTCGCGCTCGTCGAGCAAGACCAACATCGACTCGGCGAGATTCCTCAGCAGTGCGGCCTCATGGACGTCCAGGGCGGACCGAACACGGGGACCGTCGGCGGTCGCGACGCGCTTCCATTTACGCACTGGGTATCGCCGCTGCCCGACCCTCAGCGGTCCTGCTGCATGGTCGCCCACAGGCCCGCCGCATGCAGCTTGGACACGTCGGTTTCCATGCTCTCCCGGCTGCCCGCCGACACCACAGCCTTGCCCTCGTTGTGCACCTGCATCATCAGCGTGGTGGCGTGCGGCTCGCTGTAGCCGAACAACTTCTGGAACACATAGGTCACATACGTCATCAGGTTGACCGGGTCGTCCCACACGATGGTGACCCAGGGGCTGGCCGCGGCCTCGTCGGTTGACGTCGCCCGTTCGCCGGTGGTGGCGGGCTTGGTCTTGGGCTCCGTAGGTGCGGACGCGACAACCATGGCTACACGATACCGAGGCGCGCCGTTACCGTTGCGGAATGACCGAGCCGCTCGTGACCGGGCTGCTGACCGACAAGTACGAGTTGACCATGGTGGCGGCCGCCCTGCGCGACGGCACCGCCGACCGCCGGACCACCTTCGAGGTGTTCGCCCGCAGCCTGCCCAACGGCCGCCGCTACGGGGTGGTGGCGGGAACCGGTCGGCTGCTGGACGCGCTGGCGCTCGTGCGGTTCGACGACGACGCCTGCCGGTTGCTGGCGGAGTTCCTGGACCCCGACACGCTCGCCTACCTGCGCAGTTTCCGGTTCCGCGGCGACATCGACGGCTACGCCGAAGGCGAGCTGCACTTCCCCGGCTCCCCGGTGCTATCGGTGACCGGCACCTTCGCCGAATGTGTGCTGCTGGAAACGCTCGCGCTGTCGATCCTCAACCACGACACCGCGATCGCCTCCGCGGCGGCGCGGATGGTCGTCGCCGCCGGGGGACGCCCGCTGATCGACATGGGATCGCGGCGCACCCACGAGCAGGCGGCGGTGGCGGCGGCGCGCGCCGCCTACATCGCCGGTTTCGCCGCGACGTCCAACCTGGCAGCCCGGCACCGCTACGGGATCCCCGCCCAGGGCACCTCCGCACACGCGTTCACCATGCTGCACGCCCGGACGGGCGAGCCCACCGACATCACCGAGCTGGCAGCCTTCCGGGCCCAGGTGGACGCCCTCGGCGCCGGCACCACGCTGCTTGTCGACACCTACGACGTGCCGACCGGCGTCGCCAACGCCGTCGCCGCTGCGGGGCCTGCGTTGGGCGCGGTCCGCATCGATTCCGGCGACCCGGGGGTGCTGGCCCGGCAGGTGCGCGACCAGCTCGACGGGCTGGGCGCCACCGCGACCCGCATCGTCGTCTCCGGCGACCTCGACGAGTCATCCATCGACGCGCTGCGCGCGGCGCCGGTGGACGTCTACGGCGTCGGCACATCGTTGGTCACCGGATCGGGTTCGCCAACAGCGCACCTGGTGTACAAACTCGTCGAGGTCGACGGCCTGCCGGTGCACAAGAGCAGCAGCGGCAAGAGATCCCGCGGCGGCCGCAAGGAGGCGCTACGCCTGTCAAGCCCGGACGGGACCGTCACCGGAGAGGTGGTCCACCCCGCGGGACGCCCGCCGGCCGCCGCCGAGCCGTTCCGTGTGCTCACCACCCCGCTGGTCCGCGGGGGCGAGGTAGTCGCCGCACCGAACCTGGCCGCGGCTCGCGAGCTGGTCGCATCCGGGCTGCGCACACTGCCGCCGGAGGGTCTGGACCTCTCGCGTGGCGGCCCCGCGATCCCGACGAACCTGATCCCGGCCCGGCCGTGACCACATCCGTCACCGTCACCGAGTTGCTGGCCACCGCCGTCGCCGCGCTCGGCGGTAGCGAACGCCGCGGCCAGGTGGAGATGGCCGCCGCGGTGGCGCACGCTTTCGACACCGACGAACACCTCGTCGTCCAAGCCGGCACCGGCACCGGCAAGTCGCTGGCCTACCTGGTGCCCGCGATCGCACGCGCCCTGCGCGAGGAATCCCCCGTGGTGATCTCGACGGCCACCATCGCGCTGCAGCGTCAACTCGTCGAGCGCGACCTGCCCCGGCTGGCCGACTCGCTGGCCGCCGTCCTGCCCCGCCCCCCGCGGTTCGCTCTGCTCAAGGGTCGGCGAAACTATCTGTGCCTGAATAAGATTCACGGCAACCCTGGAGGTGCTGGCGAGGGCTCAGGCGACGAGGGTGTCGCGGCGGGCCCCGAGGAGGAGCTCTTCGACCCGGTCGCGGTGACAGCCCTCGGTCGTGACGTGGCGCGGCTCACCACCTGGGCGTCCACCACCGAGTCCGGTGACCGCGACGATCTCACACCCGGTCTGCCGGACCGCTCCTGGTCGCAGGTCAGCGTCTCCGCGCGCGAATGCCTCGGACCGACACGCTGCCCGTTCGGATCCGAATGCTTCTCGGAACGGGCCCGGGGGGTGGCCGCCCGCGCCGACGTCGTCGTCACCAATCACGCGCTGCTGGCCATCGATGCCGTCGCCGAGTCCGCGGTGCTGCCCGACCACGCGCTGCTGGTGGTCGACGAAGCGCACGAACTCACTGACCGGGTGACGTCGGTGGCCACCGCGGAGCTGACATCGACCTCCCTCGGTGTCGCGGTGCGGCGAGTCACCCGCCTGGTGGACCCCGAACTGCGCCACCGATTGGAGGCCGCGACGGCCACCTTCATCGCGGCCATCGACGACCCGCAGATCATCACGCCGGGCCGCGTCGACTACCTCGACGATCAGATGGCAGCGCACCTGCGGGTGCTGCGCGACGCGGCGAGCGCGGCGCGCTCGGCGATCGACACCACCGCCGACGCCGCAGCGGCCTCGGCGCGCGCGGAAGCCATCGCGGCGCTCGACGACATCACCGACACCGCCTCGCGAATCCTGACGTCGTTCTCCCCCGCCATCCCCGACCGCACCGACATCGTCTGGCTCGACCATGAGGACAACCGCGGGGCGACGCGCGCGGTGCTGCGGGTGGCGCCGCTGTCGGTGGCCGAGTTGCTGCGCACCCGGGTCTTCTCCCGCGCGACCACCGTGCTGACGTCGGCGACGCTGACGGTGGGCGGCTCCTTCGAGGCGATGGCCGCCTCGTGGGGCCTGACGGCCGTGGACGGCGACCCCTTGCCGTGGCGGGGACTCGACGTAGGCTCGCCGTTCGACCATGCCAAGGCCGCCATCCTCTACGTGGCAGCCCACCTGCCCCCACCCGGCCGCGACGGCACCGGGTCGGCTGGGCAGCTCGACGAAATCGCCGACCTCATCACCGCCGCCGGTGGTCGCACCCTGGGCCTGTTCTCGTCGATGCGGGCCGCCCGGTTGGCGGCCGAGGACATGCGCGAGAGGCTGTCGACGCCCGTGCTGTGCCAGGGCGACGACAGCACCTCCGCGCTCGTCGAGCGGTTCAGCGCCGACCCCGAGACCTCACTGTTCGGCACCCTGTCGCTGTGGCAAGGCGTCGACGTACCCGGTCCGTCGCTGTCACTGGTGCTGATCGACCGCATCCCGTTCCCCCGGCCCGACGACCCACTGCGCAGCGCGCGGCAGCGCGCGGTCGCCGCTCGCGGCGGCAACGGGTTCATGGCCGTCGCCGCCAGCCACGCGGCGCTGCTGCTCGCGCAGGGGGCCGGCCGGCTGTTGCGCAACGTCACCGACCGTGGCGTGGTGGCGGTGCTCGACTCCCGGATGGTCACCGCGGGGTACGGAGGCTACCTGCGCGCCTCGCTGCCGCCGTTCTGGCAGACCACCGACACCGCCCTGGTGCGCGCTGCGCTGCAGCGGCTGCGCGCCGACTCCGGCGACCCGTAACTTCCCATCGAGCGTCACACCAGAGTCGCCCCGCACGTCGAGCGTCACGCCAGCGCGACCCGGCAGCGTCAGGGAGCGTTATCGGGCCGGCGCGACCAGCCCGATCTCAGTGCCGCCCGCCAGCAGCGGGTGGTGGGGCAGCACGCGCACCGTGTAGCCCACCGGCCCCGCCAGGGGCAGCGGGGTCGTCGCGGAGAAGACGTGGCTTTCTCCCCCGGCCATGCCGGTGTAGGACATGTCGATGGTCACCGGGTCCAGCAGGTCGTCGCTGGAGTCGACCCGGCCCATGACCGCCTGGACGGTGACCTCCTCGGGCGCCAGCCCGGCCAGCTGCACGGTGGCCGTCAACGTCAGCTTCGAGCCCAGCAGGGGCGTGTCAGGCAGGCCGGTGCTGTCGACGTCGGTGACGGTGACGCCGGGCCATGCCGACTCGACGCGCCGACGGTAGGCGGCCAGTTCGCGGGCGGCACCGAACGCGCCGGCGTCACCACCCTCGGCGGGTGCGATCGTCTTGCGTAGCGACTGCGCCGCCGGCGCGTAGTACTGCTCGACGTAGTCGCGCACCATGCGGGAGGCCAGCACCTTGGGCCCCAGGGTCTGCAAGGTGTGGCGCACCATTTCGATCCACCGCAGCGGCACCCCGGCTTCGTCACGCTCGTAGAACTTCGGCGCCACCGCCCGTTCCATCAGGTCGTACAGCGCGCTGGCTTCCAGGTCGTCGCGACGATCCTCATCGGCTACGCCGGCGGCAGTGGGTATCTCCCAACCGTTTTCGCCGTCGTACCACTCGTCCCACCAGCCGTCGCGGATGGACAAGTTCAGGCCGCCGTTCAGCGCGCTCTTCATCCCCGAGGTGCCGCAGGCCTCCAACGGCCGCAACGGGTTGTTCAGCCAGACGTCGCAGCCCCAGTAGAGCAGCCGGGCCATGGACATGTCGTAGTCGGGCAGAAAGGCGATCCGGTGGCGCACCTCGGGCCGGTCGGCGAAACGCACCACCTGCTGGATCAGCGCCTTCCCGCCGTCGTCGGCCGGGTGCGACTTCCCCGCGACGATCAGCTGGATCGGCCTGTCGTCGTCGAGCAGCAGCTGTTCGAGCCGGTCCGGATCACGCAGCATCAGCGTGAGCCGCTTGTAGGTCGGCACCCGTCGGGCAAATCCGATGGTCAGCACACCCGGATCGAATGCCGTTGCGATCCAGCTCAGTTCGGCATCCGACGCGCCGCGTTCCAGCCATGATCGGCGCAATCGCTGCCGCACATCCTCGACCAACTGTGACCGCAGTTGCGAACGGATCCACCACAGATGACCCGCGTCGACCTGTTGCAGCCGCAGCCAGACGCCGGGGTCGCCGAATGAGTCGGACCCGGCCAACTCACGACCCAGCTGCAACCACTCCCGCGCCGCCCAGCTGCGCGCATGAACTCCGTTGGTGATGGACCCGATCGGCACCTCTTTCGCGTCGAATCCGGGCCACATCTCGCTGAACATGGCCCGGCTCACCCGGCCGTGGAGCAGCGAGACACCGTTGGCCCGCTGCGCCAGTCGCAGACCCAGGTGCGCCATGTTGAACATGGCGGGATCGTCCTCGGCACCCAGCGCGATGATGCGGTCGGTGGGCACGCCGGGCAGCAGCGTGGACTCGCCCTGGGCGCCAACATCGCCGCCGCCGACATAACGCTGCACCATCTCCGTCGGGAAGCGGTCGATCCCGGCGGGCACCGGGGTGTGGGTGGTGAACACCGTGCTCGACCGCACCACCGTCAGCGCGGTGTCGAAGTCGAGACCGGGATCGGCGATCAGCTCGCGGATGCGCTCCACGCCCAGAAACCCGGCGTGGCCTTCGTTCATGTGGAAGACCTCGGGCGGTGGCAGTCCCTCGACGGCGGTGAACGCGCGGATCGCACGCACCCCGCCGACACCGGCCAGGATCTCCTGCCTCATCCGGTGTTCCTGGTCGCCGCCGTAGAGGCGGTCGGTGATACCGCGCAGGTCGTGCTCGTTCTCGGGGACGTCGGAATCGAGCAGCAGCAGCGGGACGCGGCCGACCTGAGCGACCCAGACCCGGGCGTGCAGCCGCGCGGCGTCGGGCAGCACCAGATCGACCAGCACGGGATGACCGCCGGCGTCGACGAGCAGCCGCAGCGGCAGCCCCTGCGGGTCCAGCGACGGATAGTTCTCGTGCTGCCAGCCGTCCACGGTCAGCGACTGCCGGAAGTAGCCGGAGCGGTAGTACAGGCCCACGGCGATCAGCGGAACGCCCAGATCCGACGCCGACTTCAAATGGTCACCGGCCAGGATCCCCAGGCCGCCCGAGTAGTTGGGCAACACCTCGGCGACGCCGAACTCCATCGAGAAGTAGGCGATACCGGCCGGCATCGAGACCCCGTTGGCTTCCTGTCGCTGGTACCACAGCGGACGGCTCAGGTAGTCGTTGAGATCGGCCGCCAGCCCGTCGAGCCGGCCCAGGAACGTGTCGTCGAGTGCGAGTTCGTCGAGCCGGACGGGACTGACCGCGCCGAGCAGGGCCACCGGGTCGGTGCCGCAGCGCTCCCACAGAGCGGGGTCGATGCTGGCGAACAGGTCCTGCGTCGGAGTGTCCCAGGACCAGCGCAGGTTGTTCGCG
>CAIYOH010000102.1 GCA_903927745.1 uncultured Mycobacteriaceae bacterium | reverse complement strand
CAGGCCGTACTGGACGTGAAAATCGTTGAGGTGGCGGGTATGTAGCAGCAACGCGTCGATGACGCCCTGTGTGACGCTCTTGAAGCTGGGGAAGCCATGCCCGGCGATGATGTCGGCCTGCCTGAGGACCCCCAGGAACTGTGGTGCCAGTATCGCTGCCGTCGGCGCGGTCACCGCCGTCACCGTCAGCGCGTCGGCGACCCGGCTGCGCACCGGGTGCCACACCACGTCCAGCAGCCACCAGCCCGTCAGGAACAGGACGACGACGAAGCCGCCCGTCAGGTGCACCGAGAACTCGCCCACCAACGCCAGCACGGCCGCCGGGATGCGGTCGCGATGCCGCAACGTCGAGGTGATGAACACAAAGGTGGGCACCGCCACCCCGTAGGCCGCCAGGTTGGGCATCGCGGCGACGCCGAACTCGACATAGGGAACCGAGGTGAATGACGCCGACAGCGCCGCGGCAGTGGCCGTCGCTCCGGCCGCGCGCCACTCGCTGACGCGGGGCCGCACCAGGTGCCAGGTGAACACTGCGGCACTGACCGGAAACAGCCAGACGGATGCCGCCACCGACATCAGGGTGTAGCCGGTGGTCGGTGCCGCGCCGGTGAGCTGACACAAGACCGCCGTCAGCGCGTGGAAGACGGACGGGTAGTACATCGCCTGGTGCGTTTCGACGTTGCGCAGCTCGCCCATGTGTGTCGGCGACGCCTGGCCGGTGTCCAGGATGAAGCGCACCTCGTTGGCATGCCAGACCGCGTCCCAGGTGCTCGGGATGGACTCCCAGTGGACCAGGCCGCGATAGGCCGCCCACATGATCAGCACCGCGCCCACCAGCACACCGGCCGCCACCGTGATCGCCGGGCCGGAACCGATGCCGCCGGCGGGCTCATCATGGACCCCGGGGTCGCGGTAGCGCTGAAGCAGCAGCTGCACACCCGTCATCAGCACACACACGGTGCCCAGTGCCGCGAGCGCGGTCCACCCGTTCCACGGGATCCCCACCGCGCCGAAGGGCAGGATCGCCAGCGCCACCACGCCGTAGGTCAGCGCCGGGCCCACGGCCACCGCGACCGGCCATTGCAGCTGGCCGATTCGCGCGATGATCGTTCCGGGCGCAATGAGCAGGAACAGTGCAACCAGCGTTCCTGTCCAGAGCCCCACCTGACTAGTATGAAGGCACGGGCGATCTGCCCCGGGGGCCGCTCCGGACCCGACTGTGGAGCCTGTGCGGCTACCCACCGCCCACCCATTTTGCGTGGAGTTCGGAAGCTTTAAGGTGTCTGGCATGGTCTACGACGTCGCCCGGGTGCGCGGACTGCATCCGTCGCTGGGCGACGGGTGGGTGCACTTCGCCGCCCCGGCGGGGATGCTGATTCCCGAGTCCGTCGCGACCACTGTGTCGACGGCGTTCCGCAGGTCCGGGCCCCGCGCGGTGGGCGTGCACCCGTCGTGGCAGCGCAGCGCCGCGGTTCTGGACGCGGCCCGCACGGCCGTGGCCGACCTGTTCAACGCCGATCCGGCCGGGGTGGTCTTAGGGGCCGACCGTGCGGTCCTGCTGGCATCGCTTGCCGAGGCGGCGTCCTCGCGGGCGGGCTTGGGCCAGGAGGTGGTGGTCAGCCGTCTGGATGACGAGGCGAACATCGCACCGTGGCTGCGCGCGGCGCGCCGTAACGGGGCCAACGTCAAGTGGGCCGAGATCGACATCGAGACCGGCGAGCTGCCGACGTGGCAGTGGGAGAACCTGATCAGTGGGTCGACCAGGCTCGTGGCGGTGACGTCCGCGTCGGCGACCCTGGGCACGGTGACCGACCTGAGGGCCATGGCCAAGCTCGCGCACGACGCGGGTGCGCTGGTGGTGGTCGACCATTCCGCCGCCGCGCCCTACCGTCTGTTCGATATCCGGGAATCCGAGGCGGACGTGGTCGCGGTGAACGCCCAGGCCTGGGGCGGCCCGCCGATCGGCACGTTGGTCTTCCGTGATCCGGCGCTGCTGGACTCCCTCGGCTCGGTCGCGACCGATCCCCGCGCCACCGGACCGGCGCGCCTCGAGCTCGGTGCACATCAGTTCGCTCTGCTGGCCGGCGTTGTCGCCAGCATCGAATACCTAGCGGCACTGGACGAGTCGGCCCGCGGTACCCGGCGCGAGCGCCTGTTGGTCTCGATGCAATCGGCGGCCTCGTATGTGAGCCGGGTCTTCGACTACCTGCTGGCGTCGCTGAAGTCGTTGCCGCTGGTGATGGTGATCGGGAACCCGGAGGTGCGCATCCCGGTGATCAGCTTCGCCGTCCATGACGTGCCCGCTGAACGGGTGGTGCAGCGCCTGGCGGACAACGGGATCCTCGCCATGTCCAGCGGTGGCTCACGTGCGCTGGACGTGCTGGGCGCCAACGACTTCGGCGGTGCGGTCACCGTCGGCCTGGGGCACTATTCGACCCTGGCGGAAGTCGACCAGTTGGTCCGCGCACTCGCGTCGCTGGGGTAGGCGCCGACCCGGTGTAACACCACTAAACGGTGAGCACGATCTTTCCGGTCACGTTGCCCGCCAACAGTTCCCGGTGCGCCGCCGCGGCTTCCTGGATGGGCAGGCGCGCGCCGATGACCGGCCGGACCCGGCCGTCGGCGATCATCGGCCACACCGAGGCCGTCACCGCCCGCACGATCTCCGCTTTGCCGTGAGCGCCGTTCACCGGCCGTCCCCGCAGCGTCGTGCCGATGACCCGTGCGCGCTTGACGAGCAGCTTGGCGAGATTGAGCTCGGCGCTGATCCCGCCCTGCATGCCGATGACCACCAGTTGCCCGTCGGCGGCCAGGGCGTCGATGTTGCGGTCCAGGTAGGCGGCGCCCATGATGTCGAGGATCACGTCGGCGCCGCCGGTGTCGTCCCGCAACCGGGCGACGAAGTCCTCGTCGCGGTAGTTGATGGTGATGTCGGCACCCAGGTCGCGGCACGCTTGCAGCTTGAGTGCCGACCCGGCGGTGACGGCTACCCGGGCGCCCAGCGCCCGCGCGACCTGGATCGCGTGGCTGCCGATGCCGCTGGCCCCGCCGTGGATGAGAACCAGCTGACTGTCACCCAGGTGGGCGGTCATCACCAGGTTCGACCACACCGTGCACGCCACTTCGGGAAGCCCGGCGGCGTCGACGAGGTCGACGCCGGCGGGGATCGGCATCACCTGGCCGGCGGGGACGGCGACTCGCTCGGCGTATCCGCCGCCGGCCAGCAGCGCGCACACCTGTTGTCCAACAGACCATTCCGTCACGCCCGAGCCGAGTTCTGCGACGAAGCCGGACACCTCCATACCGATGATGTCGCTCGCCCCGGGCGGTGGCGGATACTTCCCGGCGGCCTGCAGTAGGTCGGCGCGATTCACCCCGGCGGCGGCCACCGTGATCACCAGCTCGCCGGCGCCCGCGGACGCGTCGGGCACGTCCTGCCAGGAGAGCCGGTCGGGGGAGTCGGCGACGATGGCACGCATCCCGGTCACGCTACTAGGCCGCTACGCTTATCCATGGTGGCGTGGCAGAGCGGCCCAATGCACTCGCCTTGAAAGCGAGAGACGGCCAAAACCGTCCGGGGGTTCAAATCCCTCCGCCACCGCAGCCGTGAGGTGGTATCCGGTCCTCGACGTCAGCGTCGTCAGCGTCATCCGCGTCATTTGAGGATTTCGTAGTCGACACCTAACGTCCGATATGTCGGCTCGGCCCTCCGGTCGCAGCTGATGAGCGGCAATTGATGCTCGCGGGCGGCAGCCCCGACCAACCCGTCGTACACCGCTCCGCCGGCAAGCCCGGCGGCGGCGAATTCTTCGAGGAGGTCTCCGATTCGGGTGGCCGACAGAAACCGTGAATCCGGGAAGTTCGCCACCTGCAGGCGCAGAGCCGTCGCCGGCGTGAGTCGCTGCGGTGCCGGCAGCCGCGTGAGGACCGACAACAACTCCACCGCCGCATGCCCGGACATTCCCCGGCGGCAAGGGCGGAGACGTTCCATGGACATCCGGTGCAACGGGCTCTCCCGCTGCACGAGTGCGAGTGCAGCGCTGGTGTCGACCAACACATGCTCAGCGTTGGTCGGCAAGCCGCAACTCCCGCACCGCGTCCTGGTCAAGTTCCGGCCCGCCACTGGGGAGCAGGAGCAGACCGTCGGACTCGACGAGTTCGTCCGCGGCGACACTCTCTATGCGGATGGCAGCGCCGTCGACGGAGATATCCACCTCCCCGGCGGTGAGGCCCAACTGGTCGCGCAGCGTTTTCGGGACCACGACACGCCCCGCCTGGTCGATGGTAGTGCGCATACCATTAGGCTACCATTCGACCTGCCACGCGCCGGGTTACATTCCTGCGCGACCTCTGTGCGGGATCTGCGCGGTGATCGTGTCCATCAGGGCGGTGAAGCGGCGCATTTCCGGGTCGCGTCCGGGTTTGCCACTGTTGACGAGCCCGCCGGCCAGGCCCCGCGCGGGGTCGGCCCAAATCGCGATGTTCGTCAAGCCTTGATGGCCGAACGCGTCCGGGGCGTTGCGACCGAACGGACCCCACCGGTTGGTGCCGAGGTTGAAGCCGGTGCCCCAGCGTGCCGGACGCAAACCCACCGAGACATCCGGCCTCAGCCGCCGGGATTCGGCCACCGCGCCGCGCAGCGTGTCCGGGTTCATGACCCGCACGCCGTCGAGTTCGCCGTCCCCGAGCCAGATTTCGGCGAACCTCGACAATTCGTTCGCCGTCGATACGGCGTTGGACGACGGGACGATGGTGGTGAGGAACTCCGGTGTGTTGGTGTAGGGGATCATCTCGTGCACGGTTCCGCCGATCGCCTTGCGGAACATCCGGGTGGCCAGGGGCGGCAGCGGAAGTCCGGTGGCGTGACTCGGTGCCACCAGGGGCAGGTCGCGGGGGGCGACGCCGTAATTCGTCCACCGGAAGCCGAGCGGGTCGAGGATGTCGGTGGCGAGGATGTCGCGGATCTCGGTACCGGTAGCCGCGTAGACGATCTCGCGGATCAGCGGCCCCCAGGTCAGCGCGTGGTACATGTGGACCAGGCCCGGCGGATACGCCGGCCGCATCTCGGCGAGCATCTGCTGGGCGTACTCGTGGTCGTCGGTGCGGGTGAGGTCGGGCCGGGGGCCGGTCGGGAACGGCAGGCCGGCGCTGTGCGTCACGACGTGGCGGATCGTGGTGCGGTGTTTGCCGTGACTGGTGAACGTCGGGAGGTACTCGCAGACCCGGTCGTCCAGGGAGAAGACGCCGCGCTCGACGAGCATGTGCACCACGGTCGCGCTGATGCCCTTAGACGCCGAATACACGCAGAACGGAGTGTCGGGGGTGACGTTCACCTTCTCGGCGTCGGGCGGGTCGGTGGGCGCGTTACCCCAGCCGTGGCCGATCGCGCGGTTGAGCACGACGCGCCCGTCGTGCCGCAGACACAGCTGGATCGCGGGCTGCAGGCCGGCCTGATACCAGTGCCGGGCCGCCTGCCAGATGCGCTCGACGGCGGCGCCGCCGACCCCCGAATGGTCCTCGTCGCCGATCGTCGTCACCGAGTCCAGGTCAGCCGGGACGCGGATCCTGCCGTCAGGGGTCATGCTCTCGGGGGTCAGGGTCGTCACCACTCCGAGGGTACGTGGCGGTGCGCTACTCCCCGGTGAAATGCGGCGCACGCTTGGCGAACGTGGCCGAAATACCCTCGCTCAGGTCCTTTGACGGCAGGAAGGCCGAGTTCCAGGCGGCCACGTAGCGCAGGCTCTCGGAGACCGCGGAGATGCGCTGCTGGTCCAGGACGTCCTTGACACCCGCAACGGCCAGGGGCGGGTTGGCGGCGATCTCGGCGGCGGTGGCGTGCGCAGCGGCCAGCGTGGCCTCGGCGTCGGCGTACACGTCGTTGACCAAGCCGATCTTCTCGGCTCGGGCGGCGTCGATGTCCTTGCCGGTGAGCGCGAGCTCGCGCAAGTGCCCGTCGGTGAGGATTCTCGGCAGGCGCGCGAGGCTGCCGACGTCGGCCACCATGGCCAGTCTGACCTCGCGCACGGAGAACTTGGCGTCGGCGCTGGCGTAGCGGATGTCGACCGCGGAGATCAGGTCGACGCCGCCGCCGATACACCAGCCCTGCACCGCGGCGATGGTGGGTGTACGACAGTCGGCGATCACGCTGATCGAGTTCTGCATGCGTGTGAGATCGGTGTGGAACTCCATGCGCGGTCGGGCCAGCGCGCCGTCGGCCATCGTCGCCGAGAAGGTGCCGCCCATGGCCAGGAGGTCCAGCCCGTAGCAGAAGTTCTTGCCAGATCCGGTGATGACGATGGCCCGCACGTCGCGGTCGGCGTCCAGCGTCGTGAACACCTCGGGCATCTCGGCCCAGAACGCGGGCCCCATCGCGTTGCCCTTACCCGGTCCGATCAGCGTGACCTGGGCAACGTTGTCTTTGATCTCGATCGTGACGGATTCATAGTCATGCGCCATAGACAGACCGTAGCGCCACGGCCGACGACGACGGGCCAGCGGGCGGGGTCGGCCGCGCCTATCGTCGAGCGTGAAGCCAGCAGCACGCTCGTTAGCGACCGTGAAGCCAGCTTCACGCTCGTGGGCCCACGGGTCAGGCGCGGGCAATCCAGTCGCGGGCGAAGCGGAGCAGTACGTCGTTTTCCTCCGGCGCGCCAATGGTGATCCGCACACCGTCGGGCGCGAACGGGCGCACGATGATGCGCTCACTCGCGGCCTGCTGCACGAAGTCCATCGAGCGCGCTCCCAGCGGCAACCACACGAAGTTGGCCTGGCTGGGCGGCAGTGTGTACCCGGCCTCCCGCAGGCCGGCGCTCACGCGGGCGCGCTCGGCAATCACGGCGTCGGTGCGGGCCAACAGTTCGTCGGCGGCCTCCAGCGAGGCGATGGCGGCGGCCTGCGAGATGCTGCTCACCGAGAAGGGCACGTAGACCTTATCGAGCGCGGTGATGATGTCCGGTTGCGCGATCGCGTAGCCGATGCGGAGACCAGCCAGGCCGTACGCCTTGGAAAACGTCCGCAGCACAACGACATTGCTGCGTTCAAGGGCGAGCTCCGCGCTGCGGGGCGCCATACCGTCGCGAATATACTCGGCGTACGCCTCGTCGATGGTCACCAAGATGTGCGGGGGCACAGCGTCGACGAAACGGACCAGAGCGTCCGGGTCGACGACAGTCGACGTCGGATTGTTGGGGTTGCTGATGAAGATCAGCCGCGTGCGGTCGGTGATCGCGGCGCGCATCGCGTCGAGATCGTGGGTGTGATCGGTCAGGGGCACTTTGACGGGGACCGCGCCGGCGACCAGGACCTGCGGCGGGTAGAGCTCGAAGCTGCGCCAGCCCATGACGACCTCGTCGCCCGCCGATGCGGTGATCTGGACGAGCTGCTGGCACAGGCTGACCGACCCGCAGCCCACCGCGACGTGTTCCGCCGCGAAGGCCGTCCCCAGGTGTTTGGCCAGCGTGGCCTTGAGTTGCACGCAGCCGTTGTCGGGGTAGCGGTTGAGGTGGTCGACGGTTGCCTCGATCACCGCGCGGACGCTCGGAAGCGGGCCGAACACAGTCTCGTTGCTGGCGAGTTTGATCGCACCCGGCACCGTTCTGCCGGGCACGTAGACGGGCAGTCCGGCCAGCTCGGGGCGAAGGCGGGCGGTCACGTCGACAGCATATGTCGGCGCTGTGTAGGGT
>CAIYOH010000101.1 GCA_903927745.1 uncultured Mycobacteriaceae bacterium | reverse complement strand
GGTGGACACCAACGTGCGCCGGGTGGTGGCACGCGCCGTGCACGGCCTTGCCGACGCCGGCGGGCCGTCCGCTGTTCGCGATCATGCCGATGTGGAAGCCCTACTGCCGAAAGACGATACGGCGCCCGGCTTTTCCGCGGCGCTGATGGAGTTGGGGGCGATCGTGTGCACCGCGCGGGCACCGAAATGCGGGCTGTGCCCGTTGAGCGAGTGCGCGTGGCAGCGTGCCGGCCGTCCCCCGCCGCAGACACCCTCACGCCGGGTGCAGAGTTACGCTGGTACGGACCGACAGGTGCGCGGCAGGTTGCTGGATATCCTGCGCGACAAGGATTCCCCGGCCACCCAGGCGGAGCTCGACGTGGCGTGGCTCACCGACCCCGGGCAGCGCGAACGGGCGCTGGACTCGTTGCTGGCCGACGGTCTGGTGGCCTGCACGCTCGATGGCCGGTTCGCCTTAGCCGGCGAGGAGTGACAGATCAGAGGTCGTTACCGGCGCAGGACTGGTTGAAGCTTTTGTTGGCCAGCGGGAAATCCGGGACGATGGTGTCGGCCATCGCGACGGGCAGCGCCGGCCAGTTGAACCAGGAGGGGTCAACGATCTTGGCGCGGGTGATCCGGTTGGCTTCGTCGATCTCGAGTCGGTGAACGACGGTGCCGCGCCATCCTTCGACGATTCCGATACCTCCCTGGGCCGGACCGGCCCGAGCCGCGTGCGTGGGCATCCGCCCTTCGCTGTATTCGATCGGCCCGCTGTGTGATTCGATCAGGTGACAGGCCAGCTCGGTGGAGGCGGCGAACTCATCACGCCGCACCGTGTAGCGGGAGAGCACGTCGCCCGCAATGGAGCCCGCCTCGGTGACCGGCAGCGCGGTCGTCGGATGGTCGAGGCGGGCGTCGGTTCGCAGGCCACTGGCTCGCGCGACGTAACCGAGGCAGCCCAGCGCGTGGGCGTCCTCGAGATTCAAGATTGCGGTCTCGGCGAAGCGCTCGTACACCATGCTGTTGCGCAGTGTCAGGTCGGCGATTTCGGCGACGTCGGCCGCGACGGAGCGCAGCACAGCGGCGTCGGGCAGGGCCCGCAGCGTGACTGCGCCGGGACTGATGGCGCCGCGCAGCAACCGATGTCCGGTCACGCTCGCGTTGATGCGCAGCAGCTGTTCGCGCACGCGTGCAGCGTGCACGTTGGCCAGTCCAAAGCCGACGTCGTTAGCCAGCGCGCCCAGATCCGCGACGTGGTTGTAGAGCCTTTCGAGTTCGACGAGCAGCGCACGCAACCGGTGGATCTCATCCGGGGGCTTCAGACCGAGCGCGTCTTCGACGGCGAGGCTGTGAGCCAGGGCGTGCGCGACCGAGGTGTCGCCGCTGACCCGTTCGGCCAACTCGACCGCCCCGTCCGCCGGTCGGCCCTGGAACAGCTTCTCCAGCCCCCGGTGGACGAACCACAGTCGGGCCTTGAGTCGCAGCACGGTCTCGCCGGCGACCGAGAAACGGAAGTGGCAGGGTTCGATCAACCCGGCGTGGACGGGACCGACGGGGATCTCGTACACCCCGGGGCCCTCGACGCTGACAAACGGGAAATGTTCGGTGCCATCGAATTCGGGGGCCTCCCCGGCGTCGCTGCGCATCGGGTACCAGCCCTCGGGCCAGTGTCCGTGCCGGACCAACCGGCGCACCTTCGGGTGTCCGACGGGACGGATCCCGTACAAGTCGGCCATCTCTCGCTCGAATCGGCCGGCCGGGAAAGACAGGTTGGCCAGCGTCGGTAACTCCGGAGCTTCCGTGGGCACCGTGCACTCGACTTCGATCCGGCGATCAGGCCGTCCGGCGAGGAAGAGGTAGACGATGCGGAAGGTCTCATCTTCCTCGCGGGCCGATACCAGACCAAGGCGAAAACCTCTGCCAAGAAGATCTTTCGCCATCTCAGCGACGCCGTCCGGAGGCAGCGGATAGCGCTCCCTTTCCCACGTCACCGCAGTGCTCCGACGCAGTTGGCTGCGGACATGAACAGACCGGTCAGCGGACCTGCGGTGACCCCGAGCACGACGGACGCCGC
>CAIYOH010000100.1 GCA_903927745.1 uncultured Mycobacteriaceae bacterium | reverse complement strand
TTTCGAGGATCGCCACCGCGGCGGCGGTGTCGCCGTCGTGGGTCAGCGACACGTGGATAGTCACGTCGGCCAGATGCCTGGCGACGTCCCCGGAGAGCCGCACCCGCGGGCGTCCCCACATGTCGGTGACCACCTCGATGTCGCGGTGGATGGCCTCCGGCAGCACCGGCCGCTGAGCGAACCGCGAACCCGACCAGGCCTTGATCACGGCCTCCTTCGCGGCCCATCTGGCCGCGAGGTGACGCGCGGCCGACGAGCTCTTGTCGGAGGCGTCGCGGCGCTCGCCCGGAGTGAAGGTCTCGGCGAACGCGGTCCCCGGCTGGTCGACCTGCTCGGCGAACTCCGCGATCGAGACGAGGTCGATCCCGACTCCGACGATGCTCACGGCAGGTCAGGCTAGCGGATCGGGTGGGTCATCCCGCGGGAGGCCGGGAATCCTCGTCGGCCCCCTGGGCGACGAAGACATTCCCGGCACCCAACCGGGCATCCGGATTCAGCAGCATCGCGGCCTCCTGGCGCCTCTCCGGGGTGTCGTGGTTGAAGCGACGGTCCGGAGGTCGCTGGTACATCGGTGCTCCGCCGGCGATGGCCGAGACCAGCCGTCGCTGCCCCGCCAGCAGGCGGGCCTCCGCGCGCCGCCGGTAGTCGGCCCGTTGCGCCGGGTCGAGCGACGCGATGAACGCCGCCGGGTGCACCAGCGCGACCAGCCCCGACACGTGGCCGAAGCCCAGGCTGGTCAGCATGCCGGCCTTGAGCGGGAACTTCCCGCCGAGTCGCAGCGTGTCGCGCACCCAGACGAAGTGTGCGGAGCCGGCCAGTTCGTCGTCGACGCAGTCGAGGCTGCGGTTGGGCGGAATCACCCCGTCACGCAACATCTGGCACAGGCCCATCATCTGGAACACCGCGGCGCCGCCTTTGGCGTGACCGGTCAGGCTCTTCTGCGACACGACGAACAGTGGTGCGCCCGGGGAGCGTCCCAGCGAGTCCGCGAGCCGCTCGTGCAACTCGGTCTCGTTGGGGTCGTTGGCCAACGTTGAGGTGTCGTGCTTGGAGATCACCGCAACGTCGTCGGCGGTCACTCCCAACTTGGCCAGCGCCCGCGCCAGAGCCGAGTCCGTGCCGCCGCGGCCGGCGCCGAGGGCTCCCAGTCCCGGGGCCGGGATCGAGGTGTGCACGCCGTCGCCGAACGACTGCGCGAAGGCCACCACCGCGAGCACCGGCAGGCCCATCGTCAGCGCCAGATCGCCGCGCGCCAGCAGGATGGTGCCGCCGCCCTGGGCCTCGACGAAACCGAGCCGGCGCCGGTCATTCGGCCGGGAGAACTTCGCGTCGTCGATACCGCGGCCCCGCATCATGGCGGTGTCGGCGGTGGCCGCCATGTCACCGAAGCCGATGACGGCCTCCAGCGTCAGGTCGTCCAGTCCGCCCGCCACCACCAGTTCGGCCTTGCCCAGACGAATCTTGTCGACGCCCTCCTCGACGGATACCGCCGCGGTCGCGCATGCGGCAACCGGGTGGATCATCGCGCCGTAGCTGCCGACGTAGGACTGAACCACGTGTGCAGCAACGACGTTCGGGAGAACTTCCTGCAGGATGTCGTTCGGCTTGTTACGGCCCAGCAGGTTGCCGTGATACATGGTCTGCATCGACGTCATGCCGCCCATCCCGGTGCCCTGGGTGCTCGCTACCAAACTTGGGTGCACGTACCGCATCACCTCAGTGGGGCTGAACCCGGCGCTCAGGAACGCATCGACCGTCGCGACGATGTTCCAGAGTGCTACTCGGTCAATGGAACTGGCCATGTCGGGGCTGATGCCCCACGCCGTCGGATCGAATCCGGTCGGGATCTGGGCGCCGACGGTCCGCGTCAACTTGGTCTTACGCGGCACCCGGATCTCGGTTCCGGCCTTGCGAATGACCTGCCAGTCACTCGAGTCGGGCTGCGGCCGGATGACGGTGTGGTCGGGGTCGAATTCGGCAAAGGCGCGCGCGTCGGCCTCCGTGGACACCACGAAGGAGAAGTCCTTGTCCAGGAAAACCGACACCAGCAGCGGGGAGGCATGGTCGGGGTCGATCGCGCCGTCGTCGACGAACTCGCGGATTCCGCAGCGCTCGACCACCGCGTCGTGGTAGCGCTCCACGAGTTCCGCCTCGTCAACCAGGTCGCCGGATTCGGTGTCATACCAACCGGGTTGAGGGTCCTCCTCCCACCGGATCAACCCGGTGGTCCAGGCCAGCTCCAGGACGCCAGCCGCAGACAACTCGTTGTCGACCTCCATCTCGAACCGGGTGCGCGACGACCCGTACGGGCCGATCTCGGCGCCGCCGACGATCACCACCAGGTCCGCCGGGTCGACGTCAAGATCGTCCCAGACCGGCGGGGGCGCCGGGGTGACGCCGCGCGGCGGGGACGGCAGCGCCGCCACCGAACCCGGGGCGCCCTCGGCCGCGGGGCCGTCGGCTGCCGCCTCCGAGCCGGCCTGCTCGCGCGCCGTGGCGGCGAGTTCGGCCATGTCGATGTCGGCGTCGCCGAGTCCACCGGTGAGGTCCACGGTGATCGGCGAACCCGCCGCGGCCACCTTGGAATCCGCGTCGCACAGGTTCAGCAGCATCGCCGCCATCTCGTCGGTCGAATACGTGGTCACCCCTGCCTCTTCGACGGCGGCGACGATCGCATCGTTGTGGCCCATCAGCCCGGTGCCCCGGGTCCACCCGATCAGCGCGTGCGCCAGGCTGACCCGCGACGCCCACGACGGTTCGGCGTGCCAGCGGCTGACCAGCGCGTCCAGCGCCGACTTAGCCTCGCCGTACGCGCCGTCGCCGCCGAACATTCCGCGATTGGGCGAGCCGGGCAACACGACGTGCAGCCGCGACGCGATGTCGCGCTCGGCGCCGATCCGCGACAGCCCGCCGACGAGGCGCTGCACCGCCCACAGAAGAACCTTCATCTCCATCTCGGAGCGCGACCCGGCCTCCGAGAGATCCCCGGCGACCCGCGGCGCCGCGAACGGGAACAGCAGCGTCGGGGTCTGCCCATCTTTGATGTGGATCGACTGCGGCCCAAGGTTTTCCGTCTGCTCGTTGCCGATCCAGTCAACGAGGTTGTCGATGTCGGAGTAGGACGCCATATTGGCCGGAACCACCCAGAGGGCGGCGCCGTAGCGGGCGTGGTCGCGGTACAGCCCGCGGTAGAACGCCAGGCGTTCGTCGTCGAGCTTGGACGTGGTTGCGATCACGATGGCTCCACCGTCGAGCAGTCGCGCGGCGACCGAGGCCGCGATCGACCCCTTCGACGCGCCCGTCACGACGGCCACCTCGCCGCTGTAGGGCCCCGGGTCGGGATTCTCCGCGCCGGCGGCGATGCGGCCGTACAGCGACGCGTGGATGGAGCGGCCCGCAGCGAGCGCCTTGCCCTGCCACCAGGCAGCCTGAGTGGCGACGACGTGACCGGCGCCCTCGAACCTCTCCGACAGGCTCTGCCAGCGGGCCTCGACGTCGCCGTCCTCGGCCAGCCACACGGTGACCAGGTCCTCCCGGGCGCTGGCCCACCGGTCGTCGAACACCACGGCTTTGCGCGCGTCGAACACCGGCGCCACCAGCCGCGGCCAGTCGGCGCCGAGTTCGGCGGTGACCAGGTCGATGAGCTCAGCGTCGGTGGCCGTCGCCGGCACGCTGGTGGGCTCGTCCAGCCCGAGTTGGTTGAGCACCAGGCGGGCCGCCGAGGCCAGCACGCCGTCACGACCGGTGATCTGGTCGGTGAATTCGCCGAGCGCGGCGGCGTCGACGGTCGCCCCGCCGCCACCGCCGGCCGACGGCAGCGCCACCGAGATCCCCTGACGCGCAGCGACAGCCGCGACCGCCGCGTCGATGACCCTGTCGACGGACGCGGCGTCGGCCAGCGCGCCATTGTGCAGGTGGCCCATGTCGCCCCCGCGCACACTGGTGCCCTCGCGGGTCCCCAGCGCGACCTCGACGGTGACGTGCTTGGCCCAGCCGTCGCCGAGCTCCCACACCTTGCCGACCCGCTCGGCGATCGCACCGGGCCGCTTGCCCGAGGGCCCCAGCACCGTGCGCAGCTGGTCGTTGATGGCGTCGGACAACACCGGCCCGTAGGGCTTGTAGGTGCGCGCCAGCTTGGTGACCTGTGCACGCAGCGCGCCGAGGTCAGCCTCCGCGGCTCCGTCGATGGCCCCGAGGTTGAGCTCCGAACCCAAGTCCACGAGCAGCTGGTTGCGCCGAGACGATGCACCGTCGGTGATCGACTCGATCGAGTCCAGCTTCTCGATCTGGTCCGTCCGCATCTTGGCCGACAGCGCGATCAACGCGACGGTGGCGTCGGCGGCGTCGAAGACGATGTCGTCCGGCCGAGCGGCAGACGGAGTGCCTGCCGGAGCTCCGGCGATAGCAGGAGCGACGCCAGGCGCGACATGAGACAGAGGTACGGCGTCCGCCGAGGCCGGTCCGGCCTCGGCGGAATCAACCGGCTCGTCCTCGTCCAGTTCCGGCTCCGGATCGGTGTCGGTGGCGAACAGCACCGCGGCGTCGCGTTCGGCATTGAGCACTTCGATGGCGCTGTGGGCGTAGTCGGGCAGCTTGAGGGTGTTGGTGGCCAACCCGGCCACGGTCGGCGCCGATTTCACGCCGATCTCGACGAACCGTTCCACCCCCAGCCCCCCCGCGGCCTCCTCGGTGAAGAGCAGGTCCTGGGTTTCGATCCAGCGCACCGGGCTCGCGAACTGCCACGCCAGCAGCTCGATCAACACCGTGCGGGCCAGGTCGCGGGGCTTGTCGCGACGCCACATGTCGTAGTCGGCGAGGATCTCGTCGAGCGGCTCGGCGGGCACCAGGTCGCGGATCTCCTGGATGAAGTCGCGATCCAGCGTGAATGGCCGCGGCACCAGGTTCGGAATGTAGCGTCCGACGAGGATGTCGGGGTCCTGGTCTCTCGGCATCACCCGCTCCAGCGAGCGCCGGAAGTCGGCGACACCCACCCGCAACACCCGCGAGTGGAACGGCACGTCGATGCCGGGCACGAGGATGAATGACCTTTTACCGCCGGTGATCTCGCGGCGACGCTCCACCGCGGCCTCCAGTTCCTCCAATCCGCGCACCGTGCCGGCGATGGCGTACTGCGAGCCACGCAGGTTGAAGTTCACGATCTCCAGGAACTCGCCGGTGCTGGCCGCGATCCCGGCGACGAAGGCGGGAACCTCGTCGTCGGGCAGGTCGATCTGCGACGGCCTAATGGCGGCCAACCGGTAGTTGGAACGGCCCATCTCGTCGCGGGGCACGATGTCGTGCATCTTCGATCCGCGGTGGAACACCACTTCCAGCAGCCCGTCGAGCTCGTAGACGCCCGTCACGCAGGCCAGCGCGGTGTACTCCCCCACGGAGTGACCGCAGGCGATCGCGCCTTCGACGAAGGCGCCCTGCTCACGCATCTCGGCGACCTGCGCGGCGGCCACCGTCGCCATGGCGACCTGGGTGAACTGCGTCAGATACAGCACGCCCTCGGGATGGTGATAGTGCACGCCGCTGGCGATGATGCTGGTCGGGTTGTCGCGCACCACGTGCAGCACCGAAAAGCCCAGCGTCTCGCGGGTGAACTTGTCGGCGCTGTCCCACACCTTGCGGGCGGCCTTGGACCGGGCACGCACCTCCATGCCCATTCCCTTGTGCTGGATGCCCTGGCCCGGGAACGCGTACACCGTCTTCGGGGCGGCCAGCCGGGCGCTGGCCGACATCACCAGATCCGACCCGACGCGCGCGCTCACCTCCAAAATCTCGGCGCCGCGGTCGATCCCGACGCGGTCGACCCGGAAAGCAACCTCGTCGCCGGGACGCACCATGCCCAGGAAACGCGCGGTCCAGCCGATCAGCCTGGCCGGGGCGCGCGCCTGGCCATCGCTGGCGGTCGCCGCGTGCTGCGCCGCCGCCGACAGCCACATGCCGTGCACGATCGGGGAATCCAGGCCGGCCAGCAGTGCGGCGGCCCGGTCGGTGTGGATCGGGTTGTGGTCCCCGGAGACCTCGGCGAATGGGCGCATGTCGACCGGTGCAGTGACGGTGACGTCGCGCCGGCGGCGCCGCGGGGTGTCGGTCGCATTCCCGGAGATGGCCCCGCCGGCGCGCACCGGCTCGCTGAGCTCGGCGGCGCCGGTACGCCCCAGGATCGCGAAGCGCTCCGTGAGGGTGGCGATCTCGGCGCCGTCGGCGCCGACGATGGTCACCGAGACCGGCACGACACGGCCCATGTCGGTGTCGGTGGCCGCCGATGCCGTCGCAGTGACCGTGAGGTGCGTCCTGGCCGCCGGCAACGCGCCGACCACCCGGGCGGCGTGGTCCAGATGCACCAGGCTGAGCAGGCCCTCCACCACTGGCGCCCCCGTGTCGGAGGCTGCGGCGCCAATGGCGGCGAACACCGCGGGCCAGCAGAGGCCGACCAGCGCGTCGGGCACGGTGGCGAGGCTGGGGGCCAGCGCCTCGGAGAAGACGGCCGTGACACCGGTGTGGTCGGCCACCCGTTCGGGGTCCCAGTCCACCGTCACGGTGGCGGCGGCGTCGGCAACTGCGGGAAGTCGCTCCGGTGAGTCCACTCCCGCAGCGATCGCCAGTACCGCTCGCATGGCAGCGGCGGCGTCGTCGGTGGAGACCACCGGGATGCCGCCGTCGATGATGTTGGGGGGCAACGTGAAGGGGATGTCGATCCAGGTCCCGCAGATCGGCACGCTCAGGACGACGCGCTCGTCATCCGGCTCGCCTGCGACCTGCAGTTGCGCCCCCGTCGATGAGTGAGTGGCCCGGCGGCTTTCGGGCCCGTCGTGCACCAGCCAGTCGGCGGGGTCGGCGATCCGGTGCACCGGGTTGATCGCGGTGCGCCCGGCCCACGCGACGTCGGGGGCATCGAGTACGACGGCCAGCGGCCCGCTCACGTCCGCGCGGCCCAGCCGGCGGGACGTGACGTCACGCGGCTGTGCCCCGGAGGCCAGCACCTCGTCGATGGCGGCCTGTTCGAAGCGGTCCAGCAGGTCGGCCACGGGCTCGTCGACCCGGGTGATGCCGGCAACGGCGGCTGTGCCGGGGATGATGCACACCTGGTCGGCGTCGTAGCGGGCGTCGTGCGCCTGCCACAGCGAGTCGCTGCGCCACCATCGCCGCACATCCTTGTCGATCACCGGCACGAAGTTGACCGGCTTACCGGGCGTCTTGCACAGCGTGACGAAGAACGGGACGTCGGCCGGATGCAGCGGCACTGTCTCGGCGTCCGCGTAGTGCGCCAGCAGGGTGGCGATCGCGTCGTGCGGGCTCTCCAGCAGCGTGGAATCGACGGAGCCAAGTGAATCCGGGAACAGGGTGTCGATCGGCCCCCAATCCTGTGAGTGCAGCCGGGCCTCGGTGCGCTGCAGCATCCGCTGGAACCGGTCACGCCAGGTGACGGCAAGCCACGGGCTGCCCGGGGTCGCGGTGTCCGCGGTGGAGTCGCCGTCGCCGATGGCCAGGTCGACGTAGCGCCGCAGCCACTGCAGGTAGGTCATCTCCCCGACATCGCCGAAGTACGGTTTGGCCGTCTTGGCCATCGCCGCGACGATCTCGTCGCGGCGCTCGGCGACCGCGTCGGCGTCACCGGCCACCTCGTCCAGCAGTCGGCCGCAGCGCGAGGCGCTGTTGTCGATCTCGTGAATGTCTGCGCCGAGTTGGCTCCGCCCGGAAGCCATGCCGCCCTGAGCTTTTCCGGCACCAACCCATTGGTCGGTGCCGTGGGTCTGCACCAGCATCCGCTTGACCGACGGCGACGTGGTTGCTTCCTTGACGGCCATGGTCGCGGTGCCCACCAGGATGCCGTCGATCGGCATCAGCGGGAAGCCGTATGCCTGCGCCCAGCGCCCAGACAGGTATTCGGCCGCCTGCTCGGGCGTGCCGATTCCGCCGCCGACACAGACGGTGATGTTGGGTCGCGACCGCAGTTCCGAATACGTCGCCAGCAGGAGGTCGTCGAGGTCTTCCCAGGAGTGGTGCCCGCCGGCGCGGCCACCCTCGACGTGCAGGATCACCTGCTTGGTGGGTACTTCGGTCGCGATGCGGATCACCGCGCGGATCTGCTCGACCGTGCCCGGCTTGAACACGACGTTGCTGATGCCGACGTCGTTGAGTTCGTTGATCAGCTCGACGGCATCTTCCAGGTCGGGGATCCCGGCACTGATCACCAGCCCATCGATCGCCGCACCCGATTGACGGGCCTTCTGCACCAGTCGCTTGCCGCCCACCTGCAGCTTCCACAGGTAGGGGTCGAGGAACAGCGCGTTGAATTGGTAGGTGCGGCCGGGCTCGAGCAGGCCCGACAGTTCCTCGATGCGCCGGGCGAACACCTCTTCGGTGACCTGCCCGCCGCCGGCGAGCTCGGCCCAGTGCCCGGCGTTGGCCGCGGCGGCGACGATCTTGGCGTCCACGGTGGTCGGGGTCATGCCGGCGAGCAGCATGGGTGAGAATCCGGTCAGCCGGGTGAACTTCGTCGAGAGCTTGACCCTGCCGTCGGGCAGGCGGATGACGGTAGGGGCGTAGCTGGACCACGCCCGCGCGACCTCGGGGACGGCCCCGACGGTGAACAGGTTGCGCTGGCCGCCACGGGTGGCCGCGGGCACGATGCCCACTCCGAGACCGCGGATCACCGGCGCGGTCAGCCGGGTGAGGATGTCCCCGGGACCCAGGTCGAGAATCCAACGGGCCCCCGACTCGTGGATGCGGGTGACCTCGTCCACCCAGTCGACCCGTGTCACCAGCAGGGCCTCGGCCAGCTGCCGGGCCAGGGCGACATCCAATCCGACCTTCTCGGCCCACATGCCGACGATGTCGATGCCGTCGGCCAATCGGGGGGTGTGGAAACCCACTTCCACCCTGACCGGGTCGAAGACGGGCGCGAAGACGTCGCCGCCGCGGAGCTTGTTCTTGCGCTCGGCCTGCTCCTTCTCGGAGATCTG
This sequence comes from uncultured Mycobacteriaceae bacterium, assembly GCA_903927745.1. Taxonomy (GTDB): domain Bacteria; phylum Actinomycetota; class Actinomycetes; order Mycobacteriales; family Mycobacteriaceae; genus Mycobacterium. The sequence continues at coordinate 3,739 of CAIYOH010000100.1, read as the reverse complement.
CCGGCAGTACAGCTCGAAGCGGGAGAGTTGCTCAGGCGTGCCGGTGATGACGGCCGAACGCCGTCCGTTGCGGATGGACAGCACCGGCGGCAACACGGTGCGGACGTCCTGGGCGAACTCGTCGAGCAGCCGCCCGATGCGCTCGGGGTCGGCGTTGGTGACCGACACCATGGGCGGGCGGTCGCCGAGCACGGAGATGCCGCGCCGACGCGCCACCAGCGTCCCGGCCGCGCCGATCAGCTGCGCCAGGGCCAGCAGTTCGACGTCGCGCGCTCCGGATGCGGTCAGCGCCTCGACGGCGAGCACCCCCTGCGAATGCCCGGCGACGGCCACGGGCGGCGTCGCCATCAGATCCATGCCCTGGCGCGCCAGGGCGCGCACGGCCGCGATCTGCGTCAGCAGCACCCCGGGTATCGAGACCGCCGCCGACGTCAGGTGCTTCGCCGAGGGCACCGTGTCCTCGGCCGCGAGCGCGCGAACCCAGGCCAACGGCTCGAAACCGATCGGACGCACCACCACCAGCTCTTTTGCCACCGGCTCGAGCCGCAGTTCGGCCTCACCGACCAGGGTGGCCAGGTCTTGCTCGATCCCGGCCGAGGACACCAGTTCCTCGAGATTCTCCAGCCAGGCGCTGCCCTGCCCGCCGAATGCCACGGCGTACGGCTCGCCCGCCGTCAGGCGGTCGACCAGAGCATGGGTCTCCGGCTGCCCGTCACCCCGGCGATCGGCCGAAACCCGGTCATGCTCGTGGATCGTCACCTGCTGGATCTCCCTGTGTACGTTGTGACGCGTTGCGTCTCACCCTGGCGGCGCCGCGAACAGTGAGGCTTTTACTAAGACTCCCATAAGGATTCGCACTGTTTTCGGCCCTCAGTTGGTTACTGGCGAGTTCTACGCACGGGTAACCGTGTCCTGGGTAACACCGGATTTCACCGTCGGCAGGGGCGTCCCGAACAAACGTGCTGCGTGCAGGCGGTTACGGTTGAGTAGCTATAACTGCGCTGTTCACAGCCATATTGTTATCGAATCGTTACGTGTCAAATTCCGCACCGGTCCTACGCCCACTGCCCGAATTGGGGCTTGAGGATTTCGTTGATGTCCACCCCTACGCCGCCGACGTTGCGTTTGTCGATCTCGACCTGATGCAGGTTGGCCGCGGGATGGGTGAACCCGGCGGGCGAGCCCCAGTTGTGCTGCCAAAAATAGGAGCCCAGGCCGTCGTGCAACGCCCAGTCGATGGTCTTGGAGTTCGCATACACGCCGGTGCGCTGGTGGGAGATCACCGACTCCCAGGACCTCAGATACGGGGCGATCAACCGCGTGTACTGGTCTAGCGATGGGTCGTCGTCGATAGAGGCGTAGATGGGTGCCGTGGCGGGGCCGCCGGCGGCGGCGTGCAACTGCGCACCGCGCTGCGCATGCTGGATGCCCGCGGCGGCTCCCCCCAGCCAGTCCGAGGTGCTGCCCTTGCCGAACTGGTAGCACGACACGATCTTCAGGCCGTTGGCACTGAGGTCCCGCGCCTCGGCCAACAGCATCGGCTTGCCCAGCATCCAGGTGCCGCCGGGGCGGCGATCGGATACGTAGCGGATGGCACCGACGGCGCCGGCGGCCCGAATCTCGCTCGCGGGGATCACACCGGCTGCGTAGTCCAGCAGGATGCCCAGTGACGCCGATGCCGTTGCGGCGCCGGTAATCTCGCCCGCCACGCCCAGACCCACGCCAGCGGGGGCCACGGCCGCGAATCTGAGCAGATCACGTCGCGAAAACGATGACACCAGCTACAGGATAGGGCAATCGGGCTGCGCGACGGCTCAGGACACAGTGAACTCGGCCATCACATCTGCGTCACATCGCGATGCATCACACGAGGATGCATCACAGGAGGATGCATCACATGACGAGCCGATGACGGCTCGGCGCCGCATCCCAGGCGAGCTCGCGCGAGGCGAAGCACCAGGTGCCGCGCTCGTAGATCAGCGTGTCCCGGAACAGCCCGGTGGCGCGCACGGTGCTGTCGCCGTACCTGGTCGAGAAAACGACCGCGACACACCGCTGGACGGCGTTGATCCCGTCGATGCGGATCTCGTGGTCCAGGCTGACCAGGCGCTGCCCGCCGCCACCGTCAAAAGCGGAGCGCAAGTCGCCGAACACCTCGCCGTCGCGGGTGTAGGTCGCGCCGGAGTGACGGAAGGTGGCCATCCAGCGGTCGAGGTCGCCGTTGGAATAGGCCCGATTGTGCCGGGCGCTCAGGTTCATGATGGCGGAGTGGCCGGTGGCCGCCTCGAGCAGCTGCTGTTCCTGGTAGCTCAACGTCATCTGCGCTCTCCCGTCTTCCCAGGCTCTGCCTCGAGCCCCGTGCCAGGTAACGATAATGTTACCTGGGTGATTTAGGTAACATCCCGGCAGCCGCCCGGCGAACGCAGAGTGCCCTTTACCGACTACCCCGCCAGGTATTGGGGGTCGGGCTTACCAACGGCGTCGTAGCCGAAGTCCGACGGCGAGGCCTGCGGCCCGGGATAGAACCGATGCGCCCAGCGACGCAGGGCGGCATAGTCGTGTGCCTCCTCGGGCGCCAGGTTCGGCTTCTCCAGATACTTCATGTTCTCCCAGGTGAAGAAATCCTGCTTGATCACCTCGCGCTGGAGCGCCAGGAACCGGGCGGCACGGCCGGCGGGCACGTCGCCGGTGTCGCCGGGCTCGCGAACCGAGGCCTGCGTGTAGAAGTAATCGGTGTAGTCCTCATCCACCGGCGTCTGCCCCGTCACCTGGATGGTGGCCACCAGATCGCTGGGGAAGCGAACCACGCCGAGCCCGAGCGAGAAATTGTCGTAGACGATCGTGGCGTCGACGGGCCCGTCGGGCGTCAACCACGTCTGCGCCCGGCCCCCGCCGAAGTGGGCGTCGACCGTGGCGTGCAGGTGGTAGCCGGACAGCTCGAACGTCGCGGTGGTGGCGGGGTTGGCCGCCTTGTGCACGTATTGCACGTGGTAGGGGTCCGCCGCGTTCTCGATGATCATCTGCGGGTGGACCTTTACCCGGTTGAGCATCTGGCTGTGTGGGTGCAGCGGGTAGTAGTCGTCTGTCTCCAACTCGGGCAGCACCGGGGGTCGCCAGTACGGTTCGCGGCCGTGCCGCTCGTGCCAGGCGAGGATGAATCCGTACCACTCCATGGTCGGGTAGCTGCGGATGCGAACGTTGTTCTTGCAGCCGATCTTGCTGTAGGGGATCAGCGCGTTGGTGCCATCGCCGCGCCACTGCCAGCCGTGCCAGGGACAAGCGATGTTCTCGCCGTCGACGGTGCCCCCGACGCCCATATTCGCCCCGAGGTGCTGGCAGTAGGCGTCCAGCACGTTCACCCGGCCGGTCTGCGTGCGGAACAGCACCAACTCCTCGCCGAAGTAGTGCGCGCGCTTGACCTGACCGGCGGCCAGGTCGGAGGCGAAGCCGACCACGAACCAACCTGTCGGGAATCGGTAGGTGGACAGGGCGATCCCGGCGTCGCCGAATTCGCGTTCCGATGGGTCTGCCATGTGCGCTCCTGCCTCTCGTAAGTGCGTCAGCTTTCGTCGTGTCAGTCGATCAGCCGCAGCGCGGATCTGGGGCACTGGTCGACTGCGGCGCGCACGTCGATTTCCCGGCGCGACGGCACCGGGCCTTCCGCGATCCGCACGACGTCGCCGTCGCCTATCTCGAAGACGTCCGGCGCCAGCGATTCGCAGAAGCCGCTGGCCTCACA
>CAIYOH010000099.1 GCA_903927745.1 uncultured Mycobacteriaceae bacterium | reverse complement strand
CTGCGCCGGGTCGAGGACGTGCTTGACGTCGAGGTTCCGCTGGCCGACCTGCCGACGCAGGCCGAGGAGTGGGAACAGTCGATCACCGAGATGGCCACCGAGGACGAGGAGCTGGCCGAGTACGTGGCGGCGCTGGAGGAGCGCGGCGACGCCGATGTGGACGTGAACGAGACCCTGGGCAACATCGACGGCGATGCGCTCGCCGCCGAATTCGAGCGTTACCTGCGCCGGCGCCACCCGGGGCTGGGGCGCTAGTCCGGCCCTGCTCGGGCTCATCTCGGGCGTCTCTAGGGCTTCTCCAGACCCACGTTGTAGGCGCTGGTGGAGCGGCCGAGTGCGACGACTTCGGCATCCATTCGGGGCATCAACTCGGCCGCGAGTGCCAGGATCGGGAATTCGCCGATCCTGTTGGACAGCACCGGCTTCAGCCACCGCATCGCGCGCACCCAGCCGGGGCAGTAGATGCGGCGGGCGCGGCCCTCGATTCCCGTGACGAAGGCCTCCGCGCAGGCGTCGACCGTGGTGGTCTTGTTCAACGGCCACGGCAGCCTGGTCAGCAGTTCGGCGAACGCGGACAGGTCGGCCTTGACGTCGCGCAGCAGAGCGGTGTCGATCCAGGACATGTGGGCCGACCCGACGTCGACACCGAGATGGGTGACTTCCAATCGCAGGGCATTGGCGAGGGCCTCGACACCGGCCTTTGACGCGTTGTACGGGGCGAGCCCCGGAGCCGCCGCGAACGCCGCCAGCGACGAGACGATCAGTACGTAGCCGCGCCGGTCGATGATCGCGGGCAACGTGGCCCGCACCGTGTTGAACACGCCGAGCACGTTGATGTCCTGCACCCGTTTGAACGCCTCGGGATCGACCTGCAGTAGCGACCCGTAGCTGGCGATGCCGGCGTTGGCCACCACGATGTCGATGCCGCCGAAGCGCGCGACAGCCTGCGCCGCGGCGGATTGCATGGCGGGCAGGTCGCGCACGTCGGCTGCGACGGCCAGGACGTGCTCGTCGCCCAGTTCGGCGGCCAACGCCGCCAGTTCGGCCTCGCCGATGTCGGTGAGGACCAGCTTGGCGCCCCTGGTGCGCAGCCGACGGGCCACCTCGGCACCGATCCCCCGCGCGCCGCCAGTGATGAACACGACCTTGCCCTGCAGTGATGTCATGGCCGCCAACGTACTCCACTGAGCACTCTGCAGGTATCTCAGCCGTGACTACACGTTCACCCCGAGGAGCGCATCGACCGCCGTGGCCACCAGCGCCGGCGCCGTCGGATCGTGGCCCCCGTACTCGAGGGCATCGGTCACCCAACCATTTACGGCAGCAATCGCTTTCGGGGTATTGAGGTCATCGGCCAGGTAGCTGCGCAGGCGGGCCACGACGTCGGTGGCGTCCGGTCCGGCGGGCAGCGCGGCCGCCTCGCGCCATCGGCGTAGTTGCCCGATGGCATCATCGAGCACCTGACGGCTCCAGGACCGGTCCGCGCGGTAGTGCCCCGCCAGCAGGCCCAATCGGATGGCCGGCGCTTCGACACCCTGGGCGCGCAGTTCCGACACCAGGACCAGGTTGCCGCGGCTCTTGGACATCTTGTGCCCGTCCCACCCGATCATGCCGGCGTGCACGTAGTGCCGGGCGAACCGCCGCTCGCCGTGGACGCATTCGGCGTGCGCGGCGGTGAACTCGTGATGCGGGAAAATCAGGTCCGCTCCCCCACCCTGAATGTCCAGGCCGAGGCCGATTCGACTCAGCGCAATCGCCGCGCACTCGACGTGCCAGCCTGGCCGGCCGGCGCCGAACGGTGACGGCCAGCTGGGTTCGCCCGGCCGTGCGGCCCGCCACAGCAGGGCATCGAGCGCGTCGGCCTTGCCCGACCGGTCCGGGTCGCCTCCGCGCTCCTCGAACAGCCGCAGCATGGTGTCGCGGTCGTACCCGGACTCGTAGCCGAACTGCGGCGTCGCGTCCGCCCGGTAGTAGACGTCGGGGTATTCGCCGACGTCCGGATCGATGGCGTAGGCCGCCCCCGCCGCCAGCATTTTCTCGACCAGCTCGATCACCTCGGGGATCGCCTCGGTGGCCCCGACGTAGTCGCGGGGCGCCAGCACGCGCAGCGCAGCCATGTCCTCGCCGAACAGCGCGACCTCGCGTGCCGCCAGATCGCGCCAGTCGATACCGTCGCGCTCGGCACGCTCCAGCAACGGATCATCGACGTCGGTGACGTTCTGCACGTAGTGCACGTCGTGGCCCAGATCCAGCCACTGGCGGTAGATCAGGTCGAACGTCAGGTAGGTGGCCGCGTGACCCAGGTGGGTGGCGTCGTAGGGCGTGATCCCGCACACATACATGGTCGCCACATCGCCGGCCGCGACCGGACGCACCTGCCGGTCGGCGGTGTCGTGGAGCCGCAACTCCGGACCGCGGCCCGGCAGCACCGGCACCGGCGGAGACGCCCACGACTGCATGCCCACGACTTTAGGCGGGCAGTCCGGGCATCGAGCTCAGCGGTAGGCGGCGTCGATGGCGCCGAGCAGGATAGGCGCCAGCTCGGCGCGGCACATCACGAAGTCCGGCAGGTACGGGTCGGCCTGGTTGTAGCGCAGCGGCGACCCGTCGAGCCGCGAGGCGTGCATGCCGGCGGCCATCACCACCCCGGCCGGAGCAGCCGAATCCCACTCCCACTGGCCGCCCGAGTGCACGTAGGCGTCGACGTCCCCGTCGATCAACGCCATCGCCTTGGCGCCGGCCGAACCGATACCCACGAGTTGAATCGGCAGCGTCTGCCGCATGTAGAACACCACCGGCGGCGGCCGGTTGGCGCTGACGGCGATCCGGATGGGGCTGGGGACCCCGACGCGGGCGGCGTCGGCAGTCACCGTGTCGCTGCGGTAGACCATGTTCCCGCGGGCCGGCAACGACACCGCCGCGTCGGTGATCTCGCAGTCCGCACCGGTGTGGGTGCCGGGTGGGTCGTCGGCGGAACGCTGCCAGAGCGCAATGTGGACAGCCCAGTCGTCTCGCCCCTGCGTGGAGAACTCGCGGGTGCCGTCCAGCGGGTCGATGATCCACACCCGGTCGTGCCGCAGGCGCACCAGATCGTCGAACGCCTCCTCGCTGAGCACCGCATCGCCAGGCCGCTCGGCGTGTAGCCGCTGCAGGATCAGCGCGTTTGCCAGGCTGTCGCCCGCGTCGCCCAACGCCCAAGGATGGCCGAAACCCATCTCTTCGCGCACCGTGAGCAGCAACTCCCCCGCCTCCGCGGCTAGCTCGGCGGCCAGCGCGGCGTCGGTCATCACCGCTTCAGTATCGCCGACGGCCGGGCGCGCCTCAGAACGCCGGCCACGGAATCGGACGGTGCCGATCCGGGGCGGGCATCACCGGTGTGTCCAGCAGCGCGGACGCACGAGCGCGCAACGCACCGATCTCAGCCCGGGTGATCTGCCCATCGAGCGCATCGCGCAACGAGCCGGAGAGGGCGTCGGCAAGTCCGGCCACCGCCTCCAGCGTCTCGTCGTCGACGGGCTTGCCGGCCCAGCCCCACAGCACCGTGCGCAACTTGTTCTCCACGTGCAAGCACACCCCGTGGTCGACCCCGTACACCCGCCCGTCGATTCCGGACAGGATGTGGCCGCCCTTGCGGTCGGCGTTGTTGACCAGCACGTCGAACACCGCCATCCGGCGCAGCGCGACGTCGTCGGCGTGCATCAGGACGACCTCGTCACCGACGTGGTCGTAGGCGCGCAGCACCGGCAGGTAGCCCTCGCGCGGTGCGCCGACGGGGAACAGGTCCACCAAAGCGGGCCGGGTTTCAGGGCCGCCAGCGTCGTCGGTGTCGCCCGGCTGCTCGACCCACAGCTGCACCATCCCCGGACCGGCGGGTCCCTCTCGAATCATTGTGTGCGGCACAACATTCCACCCCAGCTGCGCCGACACCAGGTAGGCGCAGACTTCGCGGCCGGCCAGGGTTCCGTCGGGGAAGTCCCACAGCGGCTGCTCCCCGGCAACCGGCTTGTAGACGCAGTGCACAGTGGACTCGCCGAGCGTGGATTCGCAGAGGAACGTCGCGTTGCTGGCCGAGCGGATCCGGCCCAGGACCGTCAGCTCGCCGTCACGCAGCAGCTCATGCCGGTCACCCTCGGGGGTCATCGTCGGGATCCTGGTCGGGTTCGGCGTCGGGTTCGGCGTCGGGTTCTTCTATCGGCCCGAGCAGCTCGCCGCGCCGGTAGCCGTTGGTACGCGCGCAGATGTGGCCCTCCGCGTCCAGCGGTTCGTCACACAGGGGGCACGGTGGGCGTCCCGCCGAGATGACGCGATCGGAACGCGTGGCGAACTGACGCGCAGACTCCGGCGACAGGAACACCCGGAGCGCGTCGGGACCCTCGTCGGTGTCGTCCAGCACCACCGACGCGTCGAACTCGGCGTCGGTGACCGCCAGCAGTTCAACCACGACGGACTGCGCCTCGGAATCCCAGCCCAGTCCCATCGTGCCGACCCGGAACTCGGCGTCCACCGGCATGATCAGCGGCTTGAGGTCGTCGATCGCCTCCGGCTCGGGCGGCACTGGCGTCCCGAAGCGTCGGTTGACCTCGAGGAGCAACGCGCTGATGCGCTCTGCGAGTACGGCGACCTGCTGCTTCTCCACCAGCACCGACACCACCCGGGCGTCGTGAACCGCCTGCAGGTAGAACGTGCGGCTTCCGGGCTGCCCGACGGTCCCGGCCACGAAGCGGTCGGGAGTGCGGAAGACGTGGATTGCGCGGGACATGGCCCCTCTAAAATACCGGCTGTTCGTAGTGCCGCGCGCTCGGCGCTACTCGGTGGATCCGCCGACGAGGGCATCGCTCGACGCCACCGGTGCCGCATCGTCTGTCTGCTCGTCCTTCTTCTCATCTGGAGGCCCGGCCCGCAGCGGGGCGGACAACCGCGCCCCGGTGTGATTGACGTGCAAGACGAAAGGCCGGATTTCGGTGTAGCGGATCACACTCACCGACGACGGGTCAGCGACGACGCGCTGGAAACCGTCCAGGTGCATGCCGTACGCATCGGCCAGCACCGCCTTGATCACGTCGCCGTGCGTACAGGCCACCCACAGGGCGTCGCCGCCATGCTCGGACGCCAGCCGCCGGTCGTGGTCACGGACGGCGGCCACCGCGCGGACCTGCACCTGAGTCAGGCCCTCGCCGCCCGGAAACACCGCTGCGCTCGGGTGCGCCTGCACGACCCTCCACAGCGGCTCGCCCGTGAGCTCGCCGATCTTGCGGCCCGTCCACTCGCCGTAGTCGACTTCGGCGAGCCTTTCCTCGATGAGTGGCTCCAGGCAGAGTGCGTCGGCGAGCGGTTCGAGGGTGCGGCGGCATCGCAGCAGAGGGGAACTGACCAGCGCGCGGATCGGCAAATCACCGATCCGGTCGATCAGCCCGTCGGCCTGCTCGCGGCCCTTGTCGTCGAGGTCGACCCCCTCGGAGCGACCGGCCAGGGTCCCCGCGGTGTTCGAGGTCGAGCGGCCGTGCCGGAGCAGGATCACGGTCATGGCGCGGCGCTAGCGTACTGCGGCTACGGCGTGCGCAACGCAGTCGCGCACCGCTGCAGTGAGGCTGCGTGCGTCGGTGAGGTCGATGTCCGCGACGCCGCGCACCGACGTTCCGATGATGTCCTCGGCCTGCGGAACCGGGCTGGACACCCGCGGCCGGTAAACTTCGACGACGAGCGACCCATGCTCGATGTGGAAGGAAAAACTGCGCCCGCCCTCGGCTCGGCCGTACCCGCTGGCGAAGATTCCTGTCGAGAGGTCTTCGACGGCAAACTCGCCGGTCATGCCACGCCGGTCGTCGATGACGGTCATGACTCGACAATACCGCTCACGCGGCAGATGAAGGACGGGCATTGTTGTCACGGCGTGCGACGCAGGCACTGCTGCTTTTGATAGTTGGGGTGTGGCCGGCGCTGGGCGCCGGATGTTCGTCCACCCCGCTCGACAGCGCACCGCCCACCATCGCTCCGGCCCAGCCGGCCGTGTCCCCGCCCGTCTCGCGGACGCCTGCCGGTGCGGTGCTGCCGCTCGCGACGGGGGCCACGGCGGCGGTCTTCGACAACGGCACCCACCAGTTGGCAGTCCTGGTGCCCGGCGCCGATCCGGCGGCACCCGCCAGCGTCGCCGTTTCCGGGGTCCCGCAGCACCCGCCGCGAGTGATCGCCCTGCCCGGTCCGGCCACCGCGTTGGCCGCCGACGGCCGGGGCACGATCTACCTCGCCGCACGCGGCGGCTACTACGTCGCCGATCTGTCCACCGGCCGCACGGCGACGGTGAGCGTCTCGCAGGCCCAGCAGGTCGAGTTCACCGCCATCGCCCGGCGAGCAGACGGCACGCTAGTTCTCGGCGGCTCCGACGGGGCCGTCTACCTTCTCGCCGCCCTGGCGCCGGGCGCCGGTGCCACCGCGGCGATCGCCACCCGGATCACCCTCTTCGCGCGCGTCGATGCCCTTGTCACACAAGGCAACACGACGGTGGTCCTCGACCGAGGGCAGACCTCGGTCACGACGATCGACGCCGGCGGCCATGCCGAGCAGGCGCTGCGCGCCGGGGAAGGCGCAACCACACTGGCCGCCGATCCGATCGGCGTCGTGCTGGCCGCCGACACCCGAGGGGGCCAACTGTTGGTGTACGGCGTCGACCCGCTGATGTTGCGTCAGGCTTACCCAGTTGGGCAGGCGCCATACGGCCTGGCCGGCTCCCGCGCGTTGGCCTGGGTCACCCAGACCGCATCGAATATCGTGATTGGTTACGATCTGTCCACCGGAATTCCCGTCGAAAAGGTGCGTTACCCGACCGTGCAGCAACCGAACTCACTGGCCTTCGACGACACGACGGGCACGTTGTACGTCGTGTCGGGATCGGGTGCGGGAGTTCAAGTCATCGAGCACGCGGCGGGGACCCCGTGACAAGCCCCCTGGCGCCGCGGCAGAACCGACTACCCGCGGCGTGGGATTCGGAAATGTCGGACGACTACGAGTGGGCGCCGCTGCGCCTGCCACCCGACGTGACCCGCCTGAGCGCCTCCACCCGGTTGTCGATCGAAGCGGAGTACCGCGGCTGGGAGTTGACCCGGGTGCGGCTCTATACAGACGGCAGCCGACGGGTGTTGTTGCGCCGCAAAAAGACTCGCCGAGACGGTCGGCCGACCGAACAACCGGAACTGTGACGCCCGGCCCACCGCGCGACCGTCGGGCCTACGGCCTGGTGCGACGCCTGCTCTTCGCGGTGGCACCCGAGCGCATCCACACAATGGTGTTCGCCGCGCTGCGCGGCGTCACCGCCGTCGCACCGGCGCGGCGGGCGCTGCGGCGGCTGCTCGGTCCGGCCGACCCCGTGCTGGCCAGCACGGTGTTCGGGGTGCGGTTCCCGGGGCCGCTCGGGCTCGCGGCGGGCTTCGACAAGGACGGCCTGGGGCTACACACCTGGGGCGCGCTGGGTTTCGGGTACGCCGAGGTCGGCACCGTCACGGCGCGGCCACAGCCCGGCAACCCGCCACCACGCATGTTCCGGCTGCCTGCCGACCGCGCCCTGCTGAACCGGCTGGGGTTCAACAACCTCGGCGCGGGCGCGCTGGCGATCCGACTGGCGCGTGGTCGTCCCGGGGTGCCGATCGGGGTCAACATCGGCAAGACCAAGACCGCCGCGGCCGCCGAGGCGGTGGCCGACTATCGGGCCAGCGCCCGGCTCGTCGGCCCGCTCGCGGCGTATCTGGTGGTCAACGTCAGCTCCCCGAACACACCGGGATTACGCGACCTGCAGGCGGTCGATTCGCTGCGGCCCATCCTGGCGGCCGTGCTCGCCGAGGTGTCGGTGACGTTGACGCCGGTTTTGGTGAAGATTGCGCCCGACCTGTCCGACTCCGACATTGACGACATCGCCGACCTGGCAGTCGAACTCGGCCTGGCGGGCATCGTCGCCACGAACACCACGGTGTCACGCGAAGGCCTGCGAACCTCGGGCGTCGACGCCATGGGACCCGGCGGTATCTCCGGGCCACCGGTAGCCCGCCGCGCCGTCGAGGTGCTGCGTCGGCTCCACGATCGGGTGGGTGATCGTCTGGTGCTGATCAGCGTCGGCGGTATCGAGACCGCCGACGACGCGTGGGAGCGAATCACCGCGGGGGCATCTTTGCTGCAGGGTTACACCGGCTTCGTGTACGGCGGGGGCCTGTGGCCCCGGGACATTCACGACGGCCTTGCCCGCCGACTGCACGCCGGCGGGTTCGCCTCACTGGCCGAGGCGGTCGGGTCGGCGGCACGCAAGCCGGGTTAGGCCGCGCCGGCGTCCTCTGCGGGATCGGCGGGCTCCGTGTCCTCGTCGGCGAGGATTTTTTCGGGGTGATGGAAGTTGTTTGTGCGGGGTTGACCGGTGTCGAGTTGTGGGGGTGGGATCCATTGGGTGTCGCCGCTGGTGGTGGTGCGGGTGCTCCAGCCGTCAGGCTTGAGCAGGCGGTGATGGGGGCCGCAGGCGAAGGTGAGGTTGTCGATGTCGGTGCGGTGGCAGGTGGCGTAGTCGGTGACGTGGTGGACTTCGCAGTAGTAGCCGCCGACGGTGCAGGCGGGGCTGGTGCACCCGCGATCCTTGGCG
>CAIYOH010000098.1 GCA_903927745.1 uncultured Mycobacteriaceae bacterium | reverse complement strand
GATTCGATGTTGTCCAGCCCGATGAAGCCGCTCACGAAGTCCCCTGCCAGCAGGGCGCGCTCACCGGTCTCGGGGTGCACACGCACCACGGGATGCTCGGTGCGGAACTCCCGTTTCTCGAAGGCCTGACGGAATGCGCGCTGCGCGTCGGTCAGCGCGGCGTCCTGTTCGGGGCGCACGTAGTCGTGGCGGTTGGTGTGCAGCCCCCACAGGTTCTCGGCGAGGCGTTTGAGCGCGTCGGGCAACCGCGTGTAGGCCTCCGCGGTGTTGGCCCACAGCGTCGACCCGCCGTAGCTTGGCAGTGTGACTGCCCGCAGGATCGAGGCCGCCGGGTAGTTGGCGGCGAACGTCACGTCGGTGTGCCAGCGGTTGGCCGACCCGTATTCGGAGTTGATCGGCGTGATGATCGGCTGATTCTCGCCGGACAGAACGGCTGCGGCCGGGTGGCCGATCGGCGTGCCCAGCAGCCCGGCGAACGCGAGTTGCTGGCGGTCGTCGAGGTGCTGCTGCCCGCGGAAGAAGATGACCTTGTGAGCCAGCAACGCCTGGTGGATCTCTTCGATGGTGGTGGGGTCGAGGTCACCGGAGAGGCGGACCCCGTCGATGCGGGCTCCGATACGGCTCCCCAGCTTGGTCACGGTGATCTGGTTTGTCATTGCTGTCCGTCCTCGGCTGGACTGTAGTCGTTTGACTACACTATGGGTTAGAGTGTAGCCAGATGACTACAGGTTCGGCAACCGACCGACTACCCAAGGTTCCCCGGGGGCGGGCGGAGGTGGCGGCGGCAGTTCTTGCCGCCGCCACCGACCTCTTTGCCGAGCGGGGTCCGGCGGCGACGTCCATCCGCGATATCGCCGCGGCGTCGAATGTCAACCACGGTCTGGTCTTTCGTCACTTCGGCACCAAGGAACAACTTGTCGGCGCCGTGCTCGACCACCTCGGCGCGAGACTGAGCGACCTGTTGCACTCCGGCGCGCCGCCCGACGTCGTCCAAGGCGCCCTCGATCAGCAGATGCGGGTCATGGCCCGAACCGTGCTCGACGGGTATCCCGCCGGTCAGTTACAGAAACGCTTCCCCACTGTCGCCGAGTTGGTCGATCGGGTGCGACCAGACCATGACGACGACGCCGCCGCGCGGCTGGCCGTCGCCCATGCCCTTGCACTGCAGTTCGGTTGGCGCCTGTTTGCGCCTATCCTGCGGGCGGCAACCGGCCTTGAGGGGCTGTCCGACGCCGAGTTAGGGCAGGCGGTCGCCGCCGAGGCGGCCCGCTTGGCCGAACCTCACTGATTCCTCGGCTTCCTTGGCTTCCTCGAGACAGCGCGCCGGTGCATCGGCTCGCGGCCCAGTGGCTGCTGCGGTGTCGGCATGAGGGGTTTTCGGATGCACACCGCCACGGTCGTGGGGGAATCGGCGTTGAGCGTGAGTTCCTCGCCGGAGTGCCGGATAGTCAGCTGGTCCCCGGGTCCGTCGCGCACGGTGTAGGTGACGTCGGAGTGGTTCACGTCGACAGTCAACCGAAAGTCGCGCCACCGCAGCCGGAACCGCAGCCGTGAGATGCCATCGGGCAGTTGGGGATCCAGAGACAGGATACCCTCGTCGTCGCGCAAGCCACCGAAGCCGGCCACCAGCGCCATCCATGCACCGGCAAGAGAGGCCATGTGCAGCCCGTCGCGGGTGTTGTGGTGCAGGTCGCGCAGGTC